>CAILVZ010000099.1 GCA_903837825.1 Akkermansiaceae bacterium
AAATCTTCGATTTCATCGAATGCTACTACAACACCCAGCGAAAACACTCATCGCTAAAATACCAAACCCCGGCCCAATTCGAGGCCGAGAAACTGTCTCTTAACTAAGCAACAAACGGTCCAAAAATCGGTTGCATCTCAATCCGCTTTCGCAGCGGCATTGCCCAAAGAAATGCGCGAGAAGTGCTCGACTAAGTCTCGCAGTAAGGCATCCGATAGCCGATCTTTGTTCGTCCATTGGGCGTCACCGAATATGCCGTAAAGTGTATGCGGATTCGCTTGTTCGATGCCGCGTATCGCCGTTTGGAGCGCTTGTCCGACATTCGTCGCCGCCGTCCGCACATCCCGCCAATGACAGTCCTCGGGAATCTGGAAACGGTAATTTTCAGCGAATAGCGCAGCCTCCTCATCACCATGGTACTCTTTCAGTGCGGCTTCATGTTCCTCATCATGCACGTCCGAGATGCGTTTGAAGAACAGCAGTGGGAACACATAGCTTTTGAAGTCCGCTGCATCCACCGGGCCACGAAGAATGTTCGCGGCTTCCCAGAGGTGAGATTCGAGCTGGGAGATGGTGATGCTCATCGGATTGGTCATGGCGTCATGGCAATTATTTTGGAGTTGCGCACTTAGCGAGAGAAACCTGGGGGCTGAAATTCACGAATTTTTATGAGGTTGCCTATGCGGCGGGTACGCTTGTTTCTAGTTACGGCGATTTAAGGTGTCGAGCCGCTGGATGCATTTTTTGCGAGCTCAAAGTCCATTCTGGCATCTTTAGACACTTTAGTAGTGCCCAGCTCACGGCTGAGTGGGTCTGCTAGGTCCAGCTTGGTACTCCTAGAACTAGCCGTGAGCGATGCGTCAACGTCGCATCACTTCGCCTCTGGGGTGTCGGGGAGTTCGTCGGTGAAGAGCTTTTTCAGGAAGTCGGCGGTGAGGAGTTCTGGGGCGACGATGGGAGACTTGCCGGGGACGAGCAGCACATTCACGGGGATGGCCGAGCGTCCGAGTTCGCGGAGTTTTTGTTCGATCGCGGGATTGGGGTTGGTCTTGTCACCCTTGAGTGCGACCACTCCTTTGCGATGCATCAGCGCGATGACCTCGCGGGTGTAAGCCCGTTTTTTATTGACCTGGCAGGTGGCGCACCACTGCGCGGTGAAGTCGATGTATACCGGGGTTCCTTTGGCCAGCAGCGCGTCGGCACGTTCCTGCGTCCATGGCTCCCAGACGAGGGCCGATTTCTGAGGTGGCTTGGCTAACAGAAATCCGCCGATGGCGAATAGCAAGGTGAGGGCCATGGCGATCCGTCGGGTGGAGGGTGGCCGGTGTGGGAGGTTCCAGCGACCATAGATCCATGCTGCCACGGCGAGGCTGCTGAGGCCAAAGATCGGCCCGAGGAGATTGTCAAAGCCGATCTGACCCGCGTAGACCCATAGCAAGTAGCCGGCCGTGGCAAAAAGAAAAAACGACATCGCTTGCTTGAAGCTCTCCATCCATGCGCCTGGACGCGGGAGGAGGTCGATGAGGCGAGGAAAAACGGATAGAATCAGATAGGGCAGGGAGAGCCCGATCGCCATCGCGGCGAAGGCCGAAAAGAACTGGAGCATGGGCAGTCCTATGGCAGCCCCGATCGCCACGCCGAGGAAGGGCGCGGAGCATGGGGTGGCCACCACCGTGGCAAGGATTCCTGAGAAAAACGAGCCGCCAAGTCCTTGTTTCGATTGCAGCGATCCGCCGACGGACGTTGCGGACGTGCCGAGTTCGAACAATCCGAACATGTTCAAGGCGAGCACGAACATCAGCAGCATGAGAGTGAGCACCACCCATGGGTTCTGGAGTTGATAGCCCCAACCGATCGAGTCGCCGCCGGCCCCCGCCGCGCTGCGGGCTGCGAAGAGGATTCCGCTGAGCACCCCGAACGAGGCGAGCACGCCCAGCGCAAACGTGATCCCGTGGAGGGCGATTTTTTTCCGGTCCTCGCCTGCTTGTTGGACGAAGCCCATGATCTTCAGCCCGATGACCGGGAACACGCAGGGCATCAGGTTGAGGATCAGCCCACCTAACAGCATGCCCTCGAGGATGGGGAGAAATTTGCTGAATGGCAGGGGAGCAGCGGGAGGGCTGGAGATGCGGGTTTCCGAAATTTCCACCGCGGTGGTGCCGGTGAGGATGCCTGATAGCGATTTCCCTTGGGGCACGGGGTTGTCAAAGGTGTCTTTTGCGATGCGCTTGAGTTGGATCAGCCATGCATCGCCATCGCGCTCGATGCTACCGCCCGCGCTTGCGGCTTGGATGAAGGGCTGGTCCGGGACGAAATCGGTCGGGGTGCCTGCTAGAGCCGAGGCGGGCCGAATTCGTAGGTTGATATCTCCGCCATCCGACCGAGCGGTGATTTCTAACGAGGGAAATTTTTTGGCCTGGTGGTCACGGGCCGAAGCGAAAAGGGGCGCGAGCGCTGGGTCGATTTCAGCCACGGCCGTCACGGGGACGGTGAGTGCGAGGGTCTTCTTTTCGCCGATGCAACTGTCTTTGCAGATTTGCCAAGTTGCATTCGCGCTGAGGGTGATCGACTTGCCGATCTCGAGCGATGCGGGGGCGGTGATCGTGGTGAGAAAAACTGGATTGCCCTCATAGGCGAAGCTTTTGCCGAAGTAGCCATCCTTCACCTTGGGTACGGGCCACTGGATTGGGCCTGCGGTGAATCCATGTGGCAGGTCCCATGCGATCGCGGGTGGAAGCTCGACGCCACCCGAGTTCTTGTAATAGCTGTGCCAGCCATCGGGATGAGACAGTTGCAGGGCGACGGTGAACGATTTCCCAGGAGCGATCGATTTTTGTTCCGACTGCAGTTGGGCGACGGATGTGGTTGCTTCGCCTTCGGCAATCGCGAACAACGGAGTGAGGAGTGCGGCGAGGGCGATGATGAATCGATGCATGGGTAGAGGATTCCTTAATTTCTTCTTACTCTCAACGAGTAACTCATCTGCGGGGTATTTCAACGAGTTCAGTGCGAATCGGAAATTCACTCAAAACTCGCGATGGTTCGGTGAGACGCAGGATTTAGCTGAAAATAAATTTTTGATTAGTAACTTGGCACGTCTAGTGCTTTTTCAACTTTGTCGCGACACACTAGGCGGTCCGACTGAGATGCCTCTCGGTTAATGGGTTTTCTGAGGGGATGATCAGTCGGGCCGCTTTTTGCTTATCGGTAGGCGTGGTCGATGCTGGGACTGCGGGAGGGTAAAAATCGGCCAAGCCCCCCCGAAATTCGTAAAGTTTAAAAAATCTTGGCACGCCTAGTGCTTTCTTGGCTTTGTCGCGACGTTCTAGGCGGTCCGACTGAGATGCCTCCTGGTTAATGGGTTTTCCGGGGGGATGATCAGTCGGGCCGCTTTTTTGTTTTGGGATTGGCGTCGATTTTCTGAAATTTCCCCTTGATCGTTTTGCGAGGCTGGTATTTGTTCTTTGGAACACTGTTCAAAATCACAAAACCATGCAGCCCACACTGACCCGCCGCCAACAGGAGATCCTTGAATATTTAAGGAAGTCGCAACGCCAGACTGGCATCATGCCATCGACGCGCGAGTTGCAGCATTATTTCGGCTTTGCGAGTCAGACGGCCGCGATGAGCCACCTTCGTGCGCTCGAGCGGAAAGGCGTGATCCAGCGGATCCCGGGCAAGGCGCGGGCGGTGGTGTTTCCGGAGGAGCTGGATCGTGGCGAGATCGTCGACATCCCCGTTTACGGGCACATCGCGGCGGGCATGGCGCAAGACGTCGAGCAGGAACGCCAAGGGTGCATTTCCATGGATATTTCCGCGTTGGGGATTCCCCGCAATGCGAGGACCTTCGCGTTGAAAGTTCGTGGTGACTCGATGATTGATGCGCACATTTGCAGTGGCGACACGGTCATTCTTGAGTTTCGTGAACCGCGCAAGGGTGACATCGTTGCGGCGCTCATCGACGGGGAAACGACGTTGAAGCGCTACGTGGTAGAAAATGGGAAGCCATTCTTGCGCGCGGAAAACGTGGACTTTCCGGATTTGATCCCAGCACGGGAACTGATCATTCAAGGCGTTCTGGTCGCCCTATTGCGCCAAGCTGCTTGAGGTGCGTGCCGACCTTGGATCATCGAGTGACTCCGCGAGGAGCGGGCGGCGCGGTGTTTGCGGTCTTGGTGTGAGGGATTTTCCCAGCGTCGTCCAAGGCGCTCCATCCGCCGTGCAAGACAGAGATTTCTGCGTCCAGTTGCAGTGACTCGATTTGGGCGGCGACTTGGTGGCTGAGCCCGCAATTTTCATCACCGCAGTAAACGATCACGCGTGGGGTGTCGATGATGCGTGCCGCGACTTCGGCTTCGAATGCCTGGAGGTTCTCGGTGTGATCGAGGCTCCACAGCACTGAGCCCGGGAGGCCGTTGCGTTGCCATTGGCTCCTTGAGCGGGCGTCCACCCAGAGGATTTTGGCATCGGGTGGGATTTGTTCGAGGCAGATCTCGCCGGGTCGAAGGGTGGCGGGATCGCAGGGGAGCCGCCGTTGTGGTGGGCCCTTGATCCAAATCGTACCAGCGGCAGCCCCGAGCGCGATGCCGGCGATCGTGGCAAGTTGTGCGATCGTATTCACGGTTTTGCCATCGTTTCCGGCGTGTGAGCTTTGCGCATCACAGCGAACGCTTGCTGGGTGCGATGTTTGGCGACCGCGCAATCGTTTTCGATGCGGATGATTGCGAGCGCAGGAGCATCGGGGACCTTGGGCGTCACGATGAGGTCATATTTCCGCCCGTCTTCAAGTGTCTTGAGTTCGCAGGAAAAGGCATCGGAGGACGGAGTCACCTGAGTGACGTGGATCGGTTGATCACCGGCCATGCGGATGTGGATGGCTTGGGATTGAGCTGTCCCGCCGATTTCCCACTTCACGGTTTTTGGCTCCAGTTCGACGAGAACCGGGATGTGAACTCGGATGTTAAGCTGCACGGAGGGTTTTTCGAGCGGGTCATCATCGATCCAGAGGGCCACCATTTTATCGACGGTTCCTGCGAGATTTCCCATGTCGAAGGTGGCGCGGACGGTTCCAGATTCGCCAGGTGCATATTTAAGTTTGCCGTTTGCCACCTCGACCGTGAGGCACGAGCAGCCGGGGTCGGTCTTGCTGATGGTCACGGGCTTGCCGCTTTGATTCGTAAAGCCAAATTCAGCGGTGACCGTTGCCGCGTCGGCGGCAGCATCGATTTCCTTGAGCAACCCATCGAACTCCAGACCTCCGGCCGGAGCAAGGGCGATCATTGCCGACCAGAGAAGCATCGCGAGTTTCATGACGACACCCTACACTGAGATTGGGCTCATTTGCAAGGATTGCGCTGGTGCGTGGGCGGAGGAGGCTCGGAGCGTTTCAGCATAGGAATCCACCACTTCGCTGTGTTGGGGCTTTCAAATTCCGGCGTGCGCGGCTAGTTTGCGGCAGAGATGATGAAGTTCGCGCTGTTGTTCAGCTTTTTTGCCGGTGTCTGCCTGTGGGCACAAGATGCACCGGTCCCAGAGCCCGTAGGTCCGCCCGCACCGGAGGCGCCGATCCTGCCAGATGATGGGGTGCGCGTCTCAATCCTTGGCTACCACGATCTTTCTGAGCATTTGCCTGAAACGGCCATGAGGTTACGAACCTCCAAGTTCCGCAAGCAGATGGAAACCATCCATCAACTCGGGATCAAAGTGATCACCCTCGAGGACTTTAGCGCATGGAAAAAGGGCGAGCGCGAAATCCCAGCGCAATCGATCGTCCTCACCTTCGACGATGGATGGAAATCCGTTTACACCGACGCTTTTCCGATTTTGAAGGAGTTTGGATTTCCGTTCACCATTTTCCTCTACAAGGATTATGTCGATGGGGGTGGTAAAGCGCTGACCACCGCGATGATTCAAGAAATGACCAAGGCGGGTGCGACGATTGGCAGCCACTCGGTGAGTCATCCATTTCCAATCGTCGTGAAGAGTTTTCGGAAAAAAGGTCCAGCGGAATACGACGCCTACCTCCGCAAGGAAATGGGTGTTTCCAAAACGTTTCTCGAATCCAAGTTTGGCACCAAAGTCACCAGCTACGCCTATCCGGGTGGATTTTTCACGGAAGAGATGCCCAAGCTTGGCGATGAATTGGGCTATTTGAATTTGTTCACCGTGTTGCCGGGCAAGATCAAACGATCGTCGCCTAACGAAACGCTGCCCCGCTACATCGTCCTAGGAAACCACGATAAGATTTTCGAACTCGCGACCCGATTTGGCGACGGCTTGAACGAGGGTGAGGTGGGGGATTCGATCGCTGGGACGCTGACGAAAACCTCATTTCCGGTGACTCCCGAGGCCGGAGCGATGATCAACTCGCGACTGCCGGAAATTTCTGCGGATCTTTCGACCGTCGAAAATCTAGACCCCGCGACGCTCTCGATGAAGGTCTCTGGATTCGGCGAAGTCCCTGCAAGCTACGCTCCTGAAACCAAAAAGTTCTCTTGGAAGGTCAACCGTAGCCTCCGGCAAGCCAGTTTCCAAGTGGCCATCACTTGGAAAGATACGCTTGGCAAAGTGCTTGATGTGCCGCTTCGTTGGTCATTCAAGATCGACCGCGAATCCGCCTATCTTCCCGACGGCGAATAGAATCCACTCGTCACCTCCATGTTCTCATCACTCACCGACAGTCTCGACAAGACCTTCCGCAACCTCCGTGGTGTGGGCCGCATCTCGGAAAGCAACATCGCAGATGCCCTCCGTGAAATTCGAATCGCTCTGTTAGAGGCTGATGTCGAATTCGGCGTGGCCAAGGAATTCATCGCGAAGGTGAAGGAAAAATCACTTGGCGAAGATGTGCTGAAGTCGATCAAGCCGGGTGAGCAAATCATCAAGATTTTCCATGACGAGCTGGAAGCGTTGTTAGGAGGTGATCAGGCTCCGCTCGATCTCAATCCACCGGCCCGCATTTTGATTTGCGGCCTCAATGGTGCTGGCAAGACCACCACCTCCGCCAAGCTTGCCAACCGTCTCAAAAAAGAAGGTCGACGCCCGCTCTTGATCGCCTGCGACCTCTATCGGCCGGCCGCCATCGATCAGTTGGCCATGCTGGCAAAGCAGATCGAGGTTCCCTGCTACACACCGGAAGCCAGTGAGACCGATGTCATCAAGGTCGCGAAAGATGCGCTCGCCTGGGCTGAGATGCAGCAAGGCACCGTGCTGATCTTCGACACCGCCGGCCGTCAGGAAATTGACGAGCGCCTCGTCGCCGAGCTCAAGCGCCTTCATGATTTTCTTGCACCCAAGGAGACGCTGCTGGTTGCGGATTCTGCCACTGGCCAGCAAGCGGTTTCGGTCGCCGAGCACTTCGACAAGGCAGTCGGCATCACGGGCATTGTGCTGACCAAGTTGGATGGTGATGCTCGTGGAGGCGCGGCCCTTTCGATGAGGGCGGTCACTGGCAAGCCAATCAAATATGTCGGCGAGGGCGAGAAGTTAGATCAATTGTTCGAGTTTCATCCGGACCGCATGGCCGACCGGATCCTTGGCATGGGCGACATCGTCGGGATGGTCGAGCAGGTGGCGGACAAGGTGAACGAGGCTGACGCGATGCGTTCGATGCAGCGGATGCAGGATGGAAAGTTTGATTTCACCGACTTCTTGGATCAAATGAAAATGATTCAGAGTCTCGGACCGCTTGAGGGGCTACTCGGGATGATGCCCGGCTTCAGCAAGATCAAAAAGCAACTGCCCGCCGGCGCGTTCGACACCAAGAAGATCAAGCGCACCGAAGCGATTGTGCTCTCCATGACTCTAACCGAACGTCGTCGCCCGGAAATCATCAAGGGCTCACGGCGCCAGCGGATTGCTGCGGGTTCGGGCACCTCGATCATGGAAGTCAATCAGCTCATCAAGCAGTTCGGCGAGATGCGAAAGATGATGAAGTCGCCTAACAAAATGAACGCCATGATGAAGCAGATGGGTGGTGCAGGTGGCATGAAGGACCTCATGAAGGGTCTTGGCGGTGGCAAGTTCCCGTTCTGAGAATGATCCCTGAGCCATTTTACATCTGCGGTCCGACGGCATCGGGGAAATCCTCGCTCGCGTTGGAAATGGCAGAAAAGCTCGGGGGGGAAATCGTTAACGCGGATGCCTTCCAGCTTTACCGCGGGCTTGAGATCGTTAGTGCGGCGCCATCGTTCACCGAGTTGGAACAGTTGCCGCACCATCTTTATGGGGTGTTAGAACCGACCGATTCGGCTGATGCGCAGCGATATGTGGATCTTGCCAAACCCGTGATTGCGGAGATTCAGTCTCGCGGGAAAACCCCAGTGGTTACGGGTGGCTCGGGTCTCTATCTGAAATTTCTCACCCATGGTGCTGCCCCATTGCCAACGGCAGATGCGGCACTGCGAGCTGCGTTGGATGCGCGGCCGTTGGAGGATCTGGTTGCGGAGCTCACCCAGTTGGATCCAGTGGAGGCATCACGCACGGCATTGCAGAACCGCCGTTTTGTCTCACGAGCCTTGGAGATCTGCTTGCTCAGCGGGCAAAAGGCATCCGCGCTCCGAGATCAGTGGGAATCCAAAACCGCCGAAATTACCAGCCAACTGCGGGGAGTCGTCATCCAACGGAGCCGTCCAGACCTCCACGCACGGATCGCCCAGCGGACTCGGGCGATGCTCGATGGCGGTGCGCTCGACGAGGTTGGTTACCTAACAGAAATTTCTAACAACTTTGAAAAAGCGATTGGATTTCGTGAAATCCGTGAGCTCATCGCGGGCAGGATCGATCGTGCGACGTGCGAGGAGTTGATCAATGCCGCCACCCGCCAGTATGCCAAACGTCAGGAGACTTGGTTCCGTAGAGAAAAGTGGCTTACTGAGGTTCGGCGGTGAGTCGTGCAATTTGATGCTCCCATCCTGTTCAGACATGCGGTAAACCCTTTTTCACGATGAGCCGAATTCTTCGAATCCCGCGATTTTTCACCATGGTCATGCTGCTGGTGAGGGTCGCTTGTGCGGGTGATGCGGGCTGGGAAGAGCGTTTGGCGGGAGCATTTTCTGGGCGACTCGGGGAGATTCATCATGAGCTCGAAACCATGGGGCCGAAGTTGGCGGCATTACCCGCCATTCCCATCGATGACCAAGGGGGTACCGGAGGATTTGCGGCGAACTATGGGAAGGCTGTCCCCACTGCCGAATCCCCATGCGCCATCGACGTCCGTTGGCCGAAAAGTACAAAGGTCGATCTCGTCGCGTTGGTGCCAGCGCGGCGCTATGACGCGCGGGGCTTGGATGCTCAATATGGGATGCCCGACCGTTTCACCATTGATCTGTTAGATTCGCAGGGGCAGGTGATTCGGCGCATTGGGCAAGAACGAAATGCACGTGCTCATCCGGTGCGGCACGGGCACCCTTTCATCTATCAGGTTTCACCACCAGTGGAGGCTGCGGGACTTCGGATTTCCGCAGGGCTTCTGCCTTCGGATGCAGAGGGGGAGGGGGCGTTTGTTCAGGCATGGGCCGAGGTCTTCGCATTTGAGGGTGAGGAAAACATCGCTCGAGGCAGCGAGGTTAAACTGCTAGGCGGCGCCCTCCCTCCGGCGCCTTGGCATTGGAGTCCTGAGTTTCTCGTGGATGGCCAAACGCCGCTGGGTTTACCGGAAGTCCCCGGCGAGGAGCACGGCAACATCGGATGGTTGTCGCAATCTCACGAGCAGGCGAGTGATCCGTCTGCCATCACGGTCGATCTGGGTGAGGTCGCTGCATTCGATACCGTCCGCCTGGTTCCAGCAAAGAAGCCCACGTCCGACTTGCCAAGCGGCTTCGGATTTCCTCGGAAAATGGTGATTTCGATTTCCGACTTGGCAGAGCCCGAGGATCCGAGCAAGGGGTCAATCATCGCCGAGTGCGAGATGCGCAATCCGGGCCACAACCCCGTCGTCATCCAAGCGGATTCGGCACGCGGACGTTATGTTCAAATCGAAGCGAAGGAGCTGTGGAAGGACTTTGAAAACTATCCAGCCTTCTTCGCTCTCAGCGAGGTCGAGGTCCTTGTGGGCGGGCAAAATCTGGCATTGGGCAAGGTGATTCGCTCGCTGGATGGGATGCCGAACATGATTGCGCAAGGCGGACGTTTCTGGAGTGCTGCCGCCCTCAGCGATGGATTTGGCCCTGATGGGCGACTGGTATCGACACGCAAGTGGATGATGCTGTTAGATGAGCGCCTCCGATTGGAAACTCGGGGTCATGAGTTGCGTGCCGAGAGTGATCAATTGGTCAGCCAGTCTCGGCGGGTTGGACAAACGATTTTTGCGGTTCTCGGGTTGCTCGGTGGATTTCTCATCGTTGCGTTGCCGATCCGATATCGGATCAAGGCCAACCGTGAGCTACTCATGGTTCGTGAGAGGATCGCGGGTGATCTTCACGATGAGGTGGGGAGCAATCTGGGCAGCATTCAAATGATTGCAGATCTTGCCGAAGGTCGTTCGGGCCCATCGAATGAGTTGAAGCGCATCCAGCGAATCGCCGCAGAAACCGTGAGTGCGGTGCGTGATATTGTTTGGTTGCTCAGGCCGGAGGGAGACCACCGGATTGGCACGGTCGAGCACTTGCGTGAAACCAGCTCGATCATGTTAGAGACGTTGGACTGGAAATTCACGGCCAATGAGGCGGCGTGGCAAACCGAGTTGCCTGAGGAACCCACGCGCCATTTGTTTTTATTTTTCCGCGAGGCGTTGCACAACATCATGCGGCACGCTCAGGCCGCGAAGGTGAGCGTCCATGTTGAGAGGACCAGCGACGATTTTCGCATCACGATCACCGACGATGGCGTGGGGATCGCACCTGAGCGGTTAGATCGTCCAGCGACGCTGCGTGCGTTGCGTCAGCGCTGCGAGGCCCTGAGTGCCGAGCTGGGGGTTGAGACATCATTGGGGAAAGGCACGCAGATCATGTTGACCGTGCCGATGATGCCCAAGCGCGTTAAGAAATCCCGTCGTGCGGCACCCCCAGCAGGCACGACATAAACCTTCGCTTTCCGAATCACCCTAAATCGAATACCCTCCCCACCTATGGCCAAATCACCCCCAGTGAAGGAGAAATCCATTCGTTTGATTTTAGTCGAGGATCACGCCGACTTCCGCGAGTCGGTCTCGATGGTCTTGGAAGAGCGTGGCGGGTACCAATGCGTGGGCGGCTTTTCGACGATGGAAGACGCGCTCGAAGCGATTCGTGGCGGGTTGGTGGCGGATTTGGTCTTATCGGACCTTGGGTTACCGGGGATGAGCGGCATCGCGGGGATTCGCAAAATCCGGGAGTTGTTGCCGGATGCGAGGGTCTTGGTGCTCACCGCATTCACCGACAAGGCCAAGGTCTTTGCAGCCTTGGAATCGGGGGCGCATGGGTATTTGGTCAAAGCGGGGAGCGCGATTCGCTTGATGGAAACGCTGGAAGAGGTGCTCGCTGGCGGCACTCCGCTCGATCCGAAGATTGCCGGCATGATCTTGCAAACCTTCCGCCAGCTCAGTCCGATCCCTGATGCCGAGTCACTCTCTGGGCGGGAGTGCGAGGTGCTGCAGCTTTCCGCCAAAGGGCTGACCCGCCAAGAGATTGCGGATGAGCTGAATCTCAGCCCGCACTCGGTCACGGAGTATATCAAGCGCAGCTTCGAAAAGCTCCACGTCCGCAACCTGCCCGCCGCGGTCAGCGAGGCGATCCGTCGTGGATTCTTGGATTTATCGTGATCGGCAGGCTCCCACAAGGGGGCTCTGGCTTGTCCCAAATTTTAGGGACATGACAAAATCCGGGTCATGCCGCATCTTCTTAACTGTCGAGGGTAGAGATCCCCTGGTTTCATGAAGGGATTCATGATTGAAAAGAGAGGTCGCATGAGTGTGCGCCCTCTCTTTTTGTTTGGTGGTGGTGCGTCAGAAATCTGGAGCTTGCTCGCATGTCCCAGTTTACCTTGCTCCCTATTTCGTTAGGCCCTATGAATTCCCCCCAGAATCCGAACCCTACCACGATGAAATCTCTCGTTTTGCTGACCACTGCGATTCTCCTCATGGCATCGGGCGGTGTTTTTGCAGGCGATGCTCCGGCCCAAGCGCCGGCCTTCGTCACGGAGATGGCAAATTTTGCCAACCGAGAACAGGCGCTTCAGATCGATGGCATCGCCGAAAAGTTAGTATTTCGCGCCAAGCAACAACCCTTCCTGCTGGTGGCGTCGTTGATCTTTCTCGCCGCAATCGGCCACACATTTCTCGCCGTGCCGATCACTCGCCTTTCACACCAAGTGCAACGGGATCACGAGGCGAAGATCCGCAGCTTGCACGCAGCGCATGGTCAAGCCACGCAAGCGGCAGACCGAGTGAGCTTTAAGGCGACCGTGTTGCATTTCTGCGGTGAGGTGGAGGCGGTCTTTGGAATTTGGGCGTTGGGGACGCTTGGTGCGATGTTTGTTTTCTACGATCTAACCACCGTGAAAAACTACGTCATGAGCGTGAATTTCACCGAGCCCATGTTCGTGGTGATCATCATGGCACTTGCGTCCACTCGGCCGATTTTGCGCTTTGCGGAGGCGTGCTTGGGTTTCTTCGCGAGACTTGGAAAACAAACCCCGGCGGCATGGTGGTTCGTCATCATGTCGGTGGCTCCCTTGTTAGGTTCGATCATCACCGAGCCGGGTGCCATGACGATTGCGGCGATGCTTCTTGCTAGAAAATTCTATCCGCTCAAGCCTTCGCCTCGGTTTGCCTACGCCACGCTTGGGTTGCTCTTCGTCAATGTGTCGGTCGGCGGGGTGCTGACAAACTTCGCGGCTCCCCCGGTGCTGATGGTGGCCGCGAAATGGGGTCTAACCAATACCGAAATGCTGCTCCACTATGGGGACAAGGCGGTGATTTCGGTGTTAGTTTCGAGTGCGATTTATTTTTGCTGCTTTCGCAAGGAATTGGCGGCCATGGGTGAGCGGGCAGGGGATCACGATGGCGATGGCGTGGGGGATTTGATCCAACCTGAGCGCCGGGTGCCGCGGTTTGTGACACTCGCGCACCTTGCCTTCATGGCGTGGACGGTGGTGTTTGCTCACTACCCGCCGTTGTTCATGGGGGGCTTTCTTTTTTTCCTCGCGTTCTCTCAAGCGACTGTGGGTCATCAGCACGAAATCGGCCTGCGCGGTCCGATTCTTGTCGGGTTCTTTCTCGCAAGTCTTGTGGTTCACGGGGGGCTCCAAGGTTGGTGGCTCGCACCGGTGATCTCGAATCTCGGGAAAGTGCCGCTATTCCTCGGGTCGACTTTTCTAACATCGTTTAACGACAATGCTGCCATCACCTTTCTTGCCAGCCAAGTCACTGGGTTGTCTCCGCAGTTGAAGTATGCGGTGCTTGCGGGCGCCGTGACTGGTGGCGGGCTCACGGTCATTGCCAATGCGCCAAATCCAGCGGGACAGGCTTTGTTAGGGCGTTTTTTTGGCGATGGAGTTTCTCCGCTCAAGCTGGCCCTCGCGGCCCTGCTGCCCACGCTGATCGTCGCGTTGTGCATGTTGCTATTTCCCGACCGAGGAATCGATGCCATGTTTGCCCCGCATCCGGAATCCGCGATTCACGCGAACTCCGCTCCCTAAAATCTCATGTTTACCGGACTTGTTGAATCCATTGGTGTCGTAGCCAGCCTTGAATCCAAGGGTGAACAGGCGCGCCTGAATCTTAAAATTCCATTCGCGGCTGAGCTTGTCCTTGGCGATTCGGTGGCGATCAATGGATGCTGCCTGACCGTTGCGGCCATCGCGCCGGGTTGCGCGTCGTTTGACCTACTCGCCCAGACGCTACGGGTCACTTCGCTCGCAGGCCTCGCAGCCGGTCTAACCGTAAATCTGGAGCGCGCGATGCTCGTCGGCGACCGCTTTGGCGGCCATTTCGTGCAAGGGCATGTCGATGGCGTCGGGAAGATCACCCAGCTCGATGCGGTCGGCCAAGATCATGTCTTGGGAGTGAGCTTGCCGCCGGAGGTGCAGCGGCTTTGCATCGATAAAGGCTCGCTTACGGTCGATGGGATTTCGCTCACGATCGCCGAATTGACACCCAGTGGCGCGGTTTTCTGGATCACCCCGCACACGTGGGAGCATACGCACCTTCACCTTGCGGTCCTGGGGCAGAGGGTGAACCTCGAAACCGACATGCTCGCGAAATACGTCGACCGGCTTCTGGAGGCGCGTCGTTAAGAAAGGCCTCGGCACGTTCTAATGGATGGCCTAACAGATCAGGCGTTGGACGCGTCATTGAGCTGTTGGATCAGTTTTTCCAACGCGGCCTTCCCCTTCTCCAAATTGATGTGACTGCTGCGAAGCGACGAGATCGCCTTGTCGAGGGTCTTGTCGAGTATCGTCCAAGTCGCTTCGTTTTTTGGTTTGAGCGCGTCCTCCTTGTCGTCCCATGCGGTTTCCAAATCCGTCAGCAAGGTGATGGCTTCGGCCTGCTTGCCGGCCATGAGCGTTTCGAGGGTAGCCTTCGCAAGTTTGCTGAATTCAGCCGTCTCCGCTGAAGTGTAAACCTTGGCGGGTGACTTTGCAACGGCTTCAGTTTCTGCCGCATGGCTTTCGGGGGTGAGGAGACTGACAGTGCCAAAGGCGAGCGTGAGCGAGGTGAACCATGCGGCGGATTTTTGGATCATGGAGTGGTTGGGTGGTAGTGGAACGCCGTTGACGCAGATCTCCGCCGATTCGCAACCCTGATTCAGCTCGGAACACGCATCCAACGTCCCATGATGGCGCGTTGTTCAAATCGAGACGGTTCAATGGGAGTTTCTGTCTCAAAAGCTCGATTTCGCGCAATTTCATGAAAAGCCCCCAATTTTTCGCAATCTGGTTGCTTTGGTCTTGCCATGGCGGCCCAGAGGACTAGGTTCGGCGTCCGTTTTTCTTTCTACTGGCAGACGGTTGGCGCCTCGGTGTCGGTCAGTAATAATTCTCGAGGCACTTGAAGTAAGAAAACGAACCAACAACACAACCCCAAACCAAATAACACTATGGCTTACGCACCAGCGGAACCCACCAATCAGGCACTGAGCGACTTGATCGACTCGAAATTCCGCGAATTCCGCGAAGGATCGATCGTCAAGGGCACCATCCTGGAAATCCGTCCTCAAGTCGTTCTTGTGGACATCGGCTACAAGTCCGAGGGAGCGATCCCATCCAACGAGTTCGAAGACGAGGAAATCGAAATCGGCGACGAAATCGAAGTGCTCCTCGAGCGCCTTGAAAATGACGAAGGCATGGTCGTGCTTTCGAAAGAAAAAGCCGCCCACAAACAGAACTGGGAAAAAATCGTCAAAGTTTTCCAAGACGGCGGTCTCGTCCGCGGCAAAGTCAAGTCGGTCGTCAAGGGCGGACTCACCGTCAACGTCGGCGTGGAAGCATTCCTTCCAGGGTCACAAGTGGACATCATTCCACCGAAGGATCTCAACGAATTTGTCGGCAATGTTTACGAATTCAAAATCGTTAAAATCAACGACGAGCGCAAAAACATTGTCATCTCCCGCCGCGAGGTCATCGAGGCCGAGCGCTCCGAGCAACGCCAGACCTTCCTCCAATCCGTCAAAATCGGCGACAAGGTCACCGGTGCGATCAAGAACATCACCGACTTCGGTGCGTTCGTGGATCTCGCTGGCATGGACGGACTTCTCCACATCACGGACATGTCGTGGGGCCGCATCAACCATCCTTCCGAGTTGCTCCACATCGCCCAGTTGGTGGATGTGGTCATCCTCGACGTGGACCGCGAGAAAGAGCGCGTTTCGCTCGGTCTCAAGCAAATGTCGGAGAACCCGTGGGAAGACATCGAGCGGAAGTACCCGATCGGTCAAAACGTCAAGGGTCGCGTCACCAAGTTGCTCCCTTACGGTGCATTCATCGAAATCGAGCGCGGTGTCGAAGGTCTGGTTCACGTTTCCGAACTTTCATGGGTCAAGCGCATCACTCGCCCGAGCGATGTGCTGGAGATCGGCCAAGAAATCTCGGCGGTCGTCCTTGGCATCAGCATCGAGGAGCAAAAAATCTCGCTCGGTGTCCGTCAGTTGGATTCGAACCCATGGGACGAAATCGAACTCCGCTACCCTGTGGGCGCCACCATCAAGGGCCCTGTCCGCAACCTCACCGCTTACGGTGCGTTCGTGGAACTGGAAGAAGGCATCGATGGCATGATCCACGTTTCGGACATGTCCTGGACCCGCAAGATCAACCATCCATCGGAAGTTCTCAAAAAGAACGACGAAGTGGAAGCCATCGTGCTCGCCATCGACAAGGCCAACCAGCGCGTCTCACTCGGTATCAAACAAACCGAGAGCGATCCATGGAGCCTCATCGACAGCCGCTTCAAGGTGGGCGACATCGTAAAAGGCACGGTTGCCAAGATCGCATCGTTCGGTGCATTTATCAGCCTCGAGGGTGACATCGATGGCCTCATCCACATCTCGCAACTTAGCGAGGACCACGTGGAGAAGGTCAAGGACATCATCAAGGTCGGTGAAGAGATCGAAGCGCGCGTCATCAAGGTCGACAAGGTCGAGCGCCGCATCGGACTCTCCGTCAAGGCGGTGGGCTACTCCGAAGATCAGTTGAAAAAGGAAAGCGCAAGCTTCGAGAGCCTTCGCCCATCTTCCGAGATGGTCGGTCTCGAGCAGGCGTTCAACCTCGCCGCTGCTGCTTCCGAAGACTGGAGCCCAGGCCAAGAGGATTGATCCTCAGGCGGCTCTCCATCGCAAGGAGCCAAACATTCAAAAGCCGGACGGGTTCTCCTGTCCGGCTTTTTTGTGTTCGCGTGTTAGGCGGTTCGATGCACTTGCCGGCTTGGCGTATCCGCCCATGAGTTGTCGCTGCGCAAGATTCAGCCCGAATTCCGAAGTGAATTAGAGCATCGTTTAGCTGCAGTCTATGTGTTAGAAGGGTTGTGACGAATCACAGCAACTCACGCCCTTTCGCTGAACGATGAGATGTCTTAGCAAGCATAAGCCGCTTATTGATAACATTTTACAAGGGCCATGAACAACATCGACGAAGTTGCCGCCAGAGCCACCCGGGGACGGGATGATAGACGGGGCATCGGCGGCAAAAACGTGTGCCGCATGACCGAAAATTATCCAACTTCGGGTTTAATTCTTGCTACATTTGATGAGTAGGGGACATATTTTTGACATGAAGCAGATGTGGATCATGGGCGTGGCATGGTTGGTTTTATCTGCACCGCCGTGTCTGGCCGAGTTACAACCGTTGCCGATGGCCGGGGTGACAGCGGTTTCGTTTTCCTCGGAGGACGGTGGCAAAGTGGTGGTTTCCGATCTCGGAAAGCTGGGTCACGTGGAGCGTGCGACGATCGAGAACGGTAAAATCGTGCTGTGCGAGGATGGAAAAAATGTTGATTGGAATGTGGCGGCGGAAGAAGGATTCGGTAAAGGTCGCCTCGACATTACGCTTAACCGAGAACGTCTCACTGGCGATGTGGCGCTAGTCCTGAACGCCAGCCTGAACGAGAAATCCAGTCTGGCAGTGCAGCTATACGACGGGACGGGCGGGGCGCTGGCCTTGGATTTGTTCGGCGAGATCAAGGCGAATGCCGAAGCGGTGGGCACGGACACGTTTATCGTCCCGCTGGTGAAGTACCCCGCAGCGAAGCGTCTGGTGCTGCGACGCTTGTCCGGGGACTTGCGGGTGCGGGAAGTATTGTTAATGCCGGTCTTGGCCGAGGTGGAATCCGCCGAGGATGCTGACCGTGACCTGGCAGTTCGTCTCGGCGAACGACTAAGCGAGTTTCACCGACTTTCCGACCGAGATGGCGCGGCTTCCAGCGTCAGGGTCCACCGGATCCCAAGTTTGGAGGAGATCAACACGGTGGGAGCCTCCGTGCTAGCGGCGGCGGGTTACCCAGTTTACAAGCCACTGGGAATTTTGTCGGGCGGGATTACGTTCGCGCCGGTCTCGGGCACGACTTATGAATTCGCCAAACTCGCCGATCGGATGCTTTCATTAGGGAGAGAGGAACCGGTGTTCGATTGGTTCTTCACCAGCAGCAACGGCGTGCATTGGTATTTTTCCGACGAAGCAGGAGCGGAGAAGAAGGCGGAATTCGGGATGACGAGCATGCCGATGTCTTCAGAGACCAAACAGGCGTATTTTGATAGAACCGGGCATGCGGTCATTGAGTTCCCGATCGCCCGCAGCGCCATCGAAGTGCTGGTCCATGAGGGCAATCCGCTAGACTCGATTTCTGCCGCAGGCTTGAAGGCCGCGTTCGGCGCGGAGGGGAAAGCAGAGACGTGGCGGGATCTCGGGGTACGAGATCGACCTTTGGCGGACGAGAAAGTGCGGGCGATCGGCGGGAATCCCTCATGGGGAACCGGCCGGATGTTCCAAGAAATCGCCCTTGGGGGCGGGCCTTGGAGACCAGACGTCGATGCTCGCCATGACGTGGTTTATTCCAACGGTGTGGAAAGAATCGTGAGCGAGCAGACCGGCGGAATCGGTTATGCGGTGCAGGGGTCGCGGCGGTATCCCGTCAAGGTGATCGCGCTCGCCTCCACCGATGGCAGCGGGCCGACATTCGCTACGGAAGAGACGATTTATTCGGGACGCTATCCCCTTCAGCGGAAATTGTACGCCGTGGTGGCGGCTCCAAGTCTCGCAGCAGCCCCGCCAGCGGTCCGCGAGATCGTGAATCTTCTGCTTTCGGACCAAGGACAGACACTGATGGTGCGAACCCGCTCGCTGCCGCTTGCCGCAGACGAGGTCGTGGAGTGGAGAAAACGCCTCGGGCTTTGAGCAAAAATAAAGGGGCATTCCTTTGATCGTATTGAGATGCATGTTTTAGCGATTGACTATGTGTTAGAAGGGTGATGTCGAATAACCACCACTCACGCCCCTTCGCCGAACGATACAAAATTCCTCTAACACCGTCTTCATCGGCGGGGCGTTGTTTGGGTCTCTGAGCCCTACGCCCGCGCTCTACTTCGCCGAAGTTGCCGCCAGAGCCACCCAGGAACGGGATGATAGGCGAGGCATCAGCGCCGAAAAACGTGCACCGCGTATCCGAAAATTATCCAACTTCGGATTTCGGGTTCAGTCGCGCGGTCGCGGCCGCAATGTCTATAACCTCACTTCGCCGGAATTGCCAATTCAGGCCCCTGGTCCGCCGGCATCATCTGATGCCACGCGAGAAGTGCCTTGGTGAGTTGCCCGACTTTTTCTGGCTGCTCGCTGGCGAGGTTGTGTGACTCGCTAGGGTCAGCGGCGAGCTGATAGAGTTCCGGATTCTCGCCAGAGTAGTCGCAAACGAGTTTCCAATTGCCATTGCAGACCGCGAGGTCTGGTTGTGGCTCGGTGACGAGGGGTGGCCAGGTCTTCCGGTCCGGTGGCCTCCTCCAGAATACTGGGGTCTTGCGTGCATGGGGCTCATTTCCTAACAGGCACGACGAGACATCTTCGCCATCAAATGGGATCGCGTCAGGGAGTTGGATGTCGGCGATGCGGAGCAACGAGGGCGCGAGGTCGAAGGCGGCCAGCACCGAGGTGTCATCGGCCGTGCCGCCATCATGACGTTTCCCCAAGCCCCAAGTGATGAGGGGGGATCGGATGCCGCCTTCGTAGAGCGACGCCTTGCCTCCACGCAGAGGGCCAGCAGATCCGGCTCCAGGTTCTGGCCCGTTGTCTGAACAGATTACGACCAAGGTATTTTCCCGCAATGCGGGATCCTGCCGGATGTGGTCGAAGAGCAAGGCGAGTTGGCGATCCAAGGCCGCGAGCACCCCCTGATAGAGTTGGTTTTTCTCGCCATTTCCCCGTTCATCGAGCGGCGGATGCAGCGGGGTGTGCACATCATCCGGCCAGACATTCACGTAGAAGGGTTGGCTCTTTGCCTTGGCACTGTCCATGAAGCGGATGGCGGCATCCACATAGGCCGTGGTGACCTTCGATCGGTCTAGCCATTGGATCGGCCCGTGGCCGAGTTGGTCGGATCCCAGCGCAACTTTGACGGGTGGCTTGCCCTCCTCGAGGTAGCAAAGGGGCAAAACCCGCGGACCAAGCCCTTCGAAATTGGTGAGGGATTGGTCGTATCCATATTCGGTGATTGCTGGGGCGTCGCCGACGTCGCGCTGACCGCCCATGTGCCACTTGCCAAAGTGCCCCGTGGCGTATCCAGCCTCGTGGAGGCAGCGGGCGAGGGTGGGTGCCTTGGGGTCGAGCCAGTTGGCCAGCCCTCTTCGTTCGTTGTTGGCGCGGCTGTCGAGGTAGGAGCCAATCCGCCAGCGTTGCGGGTATTGGCCGGTGGTGATCGCCGTTCGCGAGGGTGAACAAACGGGCGAGTTCACGTAAAACCGGTTGAAGCGTCTTCCCTCGGTTGCCATTTGGTCGATGGCAGGCGTGTGGGTCTTGCGGTTTCCAAAGCAGGAAAAGTCGCCCCATCCGAGATCATCGATGAGAACGACCACGAGATTGGGGTGGGTGGGGGCCGCCTCGCAGGGAAGCATGAGGGACAAGGTCCCAAGCAGCAGGGCGCTTGCCATGACTCGTAGCTTTTTTTGAACGTGCGGGAGTTTCATGGGATGACCTCTATCCGGAAAGCATCGGCTGGGCGAGGACGGATTGAAGATCCTGGCGATCGTACTGGCAGTTCACTTGCATCTTGGCGGCGGCATGATTCAATGCGAGCATCGGTGCCGCACCGAGACCAACGAACCAAAACAAATCCATGGGAAGAGCTTTTGAATGCCGCCGCCGAGCCAAAGAATCACGATGGGCCACGATGTCCAAGGTGTTTCCGAAACTTGCCAAATCCATCACCATGGCTGCCAAAAATGGTGGCCCAGATCCGGAATCGAACGCGCCACTCCGAGTGGCCATCAACAACGCGAAGGCGCAAAACCTCTCGCGCGAAAACATCGAGAATGCCATCAAGCGTGCCGCGGGCAAAGATGCCGCCGACATTTCGGAAATCACCTACGAGGGCAAGGGGCCGCATGGATCACTTTTCATCATCGAGTGCGCCACCGACAATTCGAACCGAACGGTGGGCAACCTGAAAATCATCTTCAACAAAAATGGCGGCCAGCTCGTCAATTCTGGGCAGCTTGACTTCATGTTCAACCGCAAGTCGGTCATTGAGTTCCCCGTGCCCGAAGGCCGAGACCTCGAGGAGCTCGAGCTTGAGTTGATCGACGCCGGACTTGAAGAGCTTTCGGTGGATGAAGGCATCGTCTCGGTGATCGGTGAGTACACGGCCTTTGCGAATTTGAGTCACGCCGTCGAGTCTCTTGGTATTGTTCCGACCAAGTCGAGCCTCCAGCGTCTGCCCACTCAGCCCATCGAATTGACCGAGGACCAGATGGAAGAAGTCGAGGCGATCCTCGATAAAATCGAGGATGACGATGACGTGCAGGCGGTTTTCACTAACCTCGCCTAAAGAACTTCAGATTTTCCTGCTGAAATTCTTGACATGTCGGCCAAAAGTCGGCTTCTTTCGGCCCCGCGCAAGCCGCAAGGCACCCGTAGCTCAATTGGATAGAGCGTCTGACTACGAATCAGAAGGTTAGGGGTTCGAGTCCCTTCGGGTGTATTTTTTACATCCTCATTTGAAATCAATGGGTTGGCTTCTGCAAAAGAGGCTTAATTCAATTTCCCGTAAAAGCGATGGAGGGGCGGCGCGAATGGCCCAGCTTTATGATTTGGTTTGCACTCAGGTGTGGGGGAGTCTGGCCGCCACGGCGGAGAAGCGCTTGCTGACTCTGACGAAAACGACGTTAGGCGTTGCGCTGGAAATCGGCAAAGCCCATCCGGTTTGCGCTAACGTCTGCTCGATCATCGATGCAAATGGGGCACGAGTGCTCTCGCTTGATTGGCAGTGATTGGCGAGTGCTCGGGTCAATGCGAAATGCGCTTCTCAGCGACCCTCGTAATTGGTCTTGACCGAGTCGGGGTCAGCCAGCCTTTATAGCGCAGCTTAAATACCCACATGCGTTTACTAACCGAGCCCTCAATCCTCATGCCTCGTCGCATGGGCCAATTCGCCGCACTCACCTCTCTCGCGTTGGTCGCCCTTGCGGGTACCATGCACGCTCAAGACTTTGAGGGAAAAACGATCTCTGAACTCACGATTCGCTTCCGTGGTGCGAAGACCGTGGACGAGGCGCGTTTGCGCAATTTGATGTCGTCCCAATCCGGCACGGTTTACCATGCGGAGAGTCTCGACAATGACATCAAGTCGCTCTATCAGTCGGGATTGGTCGATGACGTTCGCTTTCTCGCGGAGCCAGTCGGTGACCAAATCAAATTGGTTGCTGAGGTTGCCACGCGTCCTGCCCTCGGAGGCGTTGCGTTTGTGGGGAACTTGGCCTTCACCGATCAGAAACTCGCGAAGGAGTCGAAGATCAAGGCGGGCGGTTCGATGAGCGATGAGCAGATCCTTGAAGCGCGCCGGAATATCGAAAAATATTATCAAGACAGCGGCTATCCGGACATCGTCGTGACGCATCGGTCGCAGGCGTCCTCGCAGCCAGGGCTTTCCGACATTGTTTTTGTGATCGATGAGGGCTCGAAGAATGAGGTACACAAGATCCGTTTCGAGGGAGTTCACGCCTTTACCGATCCAGAACTCCGCAAGGAAATGAAAGTGAAGGAAAAAGGTTGGTTCTCATGGATCACCAAGTCGGGTCAATTCCAGTCGGGTCAACTGGATGCGGATGTCGATGCGATTTTGGATTACTACCGCAGCAAAGGGTACTTGCGCGCGAGCAGCACTGGAATCCGCCGAGTGCCCGTCCGTGACGGTAGGGTGGACTTGATCATCCCGATCAACGAAGGCGAGAAATACACCGTCGCAGGTGTCGGCTTTGGCGCAATGAGTGTTTTCAAGCCTGAGGAGCTCTTCCCCGCGCTCACTCTAACAGGCGAGTCATCGTATTCTTCTAAAAAAATGCGGGCAGACATCACCATGATCCGCAGCTACTATGGATCTCGTGGTTACGCGGATGCTGCGGTGACGCCGGAGATTCGCGATGCTGGGCCGAACCGGGTGAGCATCACCTACCATGTGATCGAGGGCTCCCGCTTCCGTGTGGGGCGCGTCAACATTGCGGGGAACACCAAGACCAAAGACAAGGTGATCCGCCGTGAAGTGCCACTCAAGCCAGGTGACATGTTCAATTCGGTGGAGCTGGATACCACGAAAGCGCGCTTGGAAAACCTTCAGTATTTTAGCGATGTGCAAGCGACGGGCGCGCCCGGCGGAGCAGGAGTCCGTGATGTAAACCTTTTGGTTGAAGAGAAGCCGACCGGATCCGCAGGGGTAGGGATGGGCTTCAGTTCGATCGATAGCGTGGTCGGCTTTGTTAACTTGGAGCAGTCGAATTTTGACTTGTTCAATCCATGGAATTTCACCGGGGGTGGCCAGCGCTTTGGAATGAATCTTCGCGCGGGTTCCAAGCGGTCCGAAGCCAGCGTTTCGCTCACGGAACCTTGGTTCCTTGACCAACAATTGGCACTGGGTGGCGAGTTGTT
>CAILVZ010000100.1 GCA_903837825.1 Akkermansiaceae bacterium
CAATTTGGCAGTCCCGACAGCACCAGAGAATAATGTTTTTATCGTGAGCGCCTCGGCAGGTTGTGTTTCGGATCACGCTCTGCTCGGTGTTCACCAGCATGATTCCCATCAACGTGACATCGCAGACCGTGACATCCTCGATCGTTATATTCCTCAGCACGCCGTCTCCATACGCGAGAATTCCCGAGGCGGCACGCCAGTCTTCCCCGTGTTCCATTTCCAGAAATCCTGGTGCGGCATTGAGGTGCTGGGATTTGTTGCCATCGATCGTTCCACTGCCGGAAATCCGGACTCCCGAGTGGCGAATCCAAATGGCGGAATGTTGGCGTCCTACCACTGCATTCGCTTCGGAGAGATAGCTCCGCGCGCTCGCGCGATCGAGGTGGAGCGTCTGGCCTGAAATGGAGAGAATGCGCGCATTTCCTGCGCTCTGACGTCTGGTTTTTCGCCCTCCGCCTTGTATCGGGAGCCTGTCGTCGTGCAAAGTCACCCATTGTCGAGGTTCGAAGCCCGAGGCATCTTTCACAGTGACTTGCGTGTCGCCGACCTTCACATCGCTTGTGATGGGCGTGCAGGGCGAATCGGACAAGCGAATCGTGCCGTTTACCACCAGGTGCTGGTTCTCGGAAGGCTCAAGGATATTGCTGATCACAAACTTGCCACCAGGAATCGTCACACGCTTGGCGCCTGAGTCGAGAGCGCGCTGGATGGCCGCTGTGTCGTCAGCGATGCCGTCACCGACAGCACCGAATTCTTTTACCGAAACATCAAAATATGGGGTCATAAGTTATTAAATTCTATTGTTGAGGAGATTATCGAGCACTGGAGCCAATGCTTCCAGCCAGCGCGTGTAGCCAGGGCCGGCGACATGGAGCTTGTCGGGCATGACTTCTGCAGAAATTGTGCCATCGGCTTCCACCAATTTGTCGTTCACATCTAAAAAGAAGACATCTTTCCCGTTGGCAAGGGTCGCTAATTTGACATTCACTTGCCGAATTTTTTCATTGATCGGTTCGGAAAGGGAAGGGCCACGAGGCAGGATGGCTTCCAGGAGAATCTTGCTTTCGGGCGTTTTTTTATGAATGGCCGTGAGAATGGCGCTGACGCCGCCCACGACTTCCTCGTCGCTGAAACCCGCTGTAATATTATTCGTGCCAATGAGAAGAACGATCACTTTTGGATGAATCTGATCCAAGGGGCCATTCTGAATCCGCCATAGCACATTTTGAATCCAGTCTCCGCCTATGCCCAGATTGACGGGATGATACTTGCCAAATTTTTCTTCGAGCAATGGCATCGGCCAGCGCGCGGTGATCGAGTCGCCGAGGAGGACGAGTTCCGGTTTGAGAGTGTTCAACTGCTCGCACTGCAATTTGTGCTTTTCCGCATAAGAAGGTTCTATTTTCCCGTTCGCAGCAAGTTGCGGGGTTAAAACATCAATCGCTGGAGACAGGATGTTGCGAGGAGGTGCCGGTTTCGTGCCTGATGGGAATTCCTGAATTTCATAAAACAGGACGCCGCCCGAGGATTTTGACTTTTCAGGCGCTCCGATGGCAACCCGCACGGCATCGCCCTTCTTCAGGTGGCCCAGATTTTGTTGAAACACATGAGCAAAACTACTCTTTTTGAAAAGTGATTCGAATTTCAACTCGTTGTTCACATAAATTTGTAGGATAACTCCATCAGTAAATGACTTATTGAGTATGTTTCCATTATTGATCCAAATGTCGCCTGTCGGGTTTTCTGGGATCGTGAACGAAGCGATGTAGAAATGGGGCGACCCGGTTTTGTTTCCTTTTACAACGATATTTGCCTTCCTGTAATCCTTGGAAATGGTATGGAAGGGGGCCACTTCTTGA
>CAILVZ010000101.1 GCA_903837825.1 Akkermansiaceae bacterium
AACTTGCGGGGAAGTTGCTACGTGGAGATGCGGGCCTTCGATAAGGCGCTTGCGGATTTTCAAAAAGCCCAGTCCTTTTCGGGTGATGCGAGCGTCAGCGACTATAACATCGATTTCAACATCGGTGAGGTCTACTTCGTGACCAAGCAATGGCAAAAGTGCGTCACCACTTTGGAAAAAGTCTTGAAAGCACTTCCGCCCGAAAATCTGGCGCTTGGGCGTTTGGTGGAGTTCAAAATTCTTCTATCCAAAAAGAAACTCGGTTTGACCAACGATGTCACGATTCTCGCAGGAAAGTACGATTTCCTCGATGATTCACCATTCTACTATTACGTGCAGGCGGTCCTTGAGTATGACAAAAAGAACACGCTGAAGGCGGAAGAATGGCTCGCGATCGCTGGGCGGATTTTCCAAGATCCCAACGTGGTCGCTCCATGGCAGGACACGCTCGTAGAATACGGCTACATCAAAAGTTTCTACGGAGACGACGAGCCAGCGGAGAAATGATTTTGGTGGGAGCAGCTTGTTCCCATTGCCAAGATTACTGGTTTGCTCGCTAGAGAATGGGGGCTTTTTGGAAGGATTTTAGAAAAATCCGGAGTCGGTGCATTGCAAGTCTGTGCATTTGCAGTCATAGTGTGGCAAACTAACAGCCATGGGACTCGAAAAAATCACCCAAAAGCTCCAAGAGGGGTTGCATTCGGCACAAAGCATTGCCTCGAAATCGGCGCATGCGGAACTGAAAAGCCTGCACGTCCTGCTGGCGTTGCTCCAGCAGGATGGAGGCATCACGGTGCCCATTTTACAAAAGGCTGGGGTGGACGTGCCGCGTCTCAAAGCCTTGGTATCGTCGGCGCTTGCCCGTGAGCCCAGCGTGCAGGGGGCATCGACCCAACCGCAGATGAGCGTCGGGCTCCGCGCGACCTTGGATGCGGCAGATGCTGCTCGCGAGTCGCTCGGTGATGACTACTTGAGTGTGGAGCATTTCATTCTTGGGGCGTTGAGGGGTGACTCACCCGCAGGAAAAATCCTCAAGGAGGCGGGGTTGGATGAAAAAAAAGCCCGCGAGGCGATCACTGGCGTGCGTGGTGGGCAGAAAGTGACCGACGATGCGCCTGAGGGGAAATATCAAGCGCTCGAAAAGTATGGCACCGACCTCACTGCTCGCGCCCGCGAGGGGAAGATCGATCCGGTGATCGGACGGGACACGGAGATCCGCCGCGTGCTTCAGGTGCTTTCTCGGCGAACTAAGAACAACCCGGTCCTGATCGGAGAGCCTGGCGTGGGCAAGACGGCGATTGTCGAGGGTCTTGCCCGCCGCATCGTCTCCGGTGATGTGCCCGACTCGATGAAGGACAAGAGGATCATTGCGATGGATTTGGGGTCGATGCTGGCGGGTGCGAAATACCGTGGTGAGTTTGAGGAGCGGCTCAAGGCATTTCTCAAGGAGGTCACGGATTCGGAAGGCCAGATCATTTTGTTTATTGATGAACTTCACACGATCGTGGGGGCGGGTGCGAGTGAGGGGGCGGTCGATGCCTCGAACCTGCTGAAGCCGCAACTGGCTCGAGGCGAGTTGCGCACCATCGGCGCGACCACGCTCGATGAATTTCGAAAACACATCGAAAAGGATGCGGCCCTTGAGCGTCGGTTTCAACCGGTCATGGTCGGCGAGCCATCGGTTGAGGATTCGATTGCGATTTTACGCGGTCTCAAAGAGCGCTACGAGGTGCACCATGGAGTGCGTATTCAAGACGCTGCACTGGTTGCGGCGGCCACCCTTTCCGACCGTTACATTTCGGGGCGTTTCCTGCCGGATAAGGCGGTCGATTTGATCGACGAGGCGGCAGCCCGATTGAAGATCGAGCTGGACTCGATGCCCACGGAGATTGATGTGTTAGAGCGGCAGATCTTGCAGTTAGAAATGGAGAAAAAGGCACTAGAAAAGGAGACCGACAAGCCCTCGGTTGCCCGATTGGACAAGGTGAGAGAAGAGCAGGCCAACCTCCGCGAAAAATCTTCTGGGCTGATGGCGCAGTGGCGCAATGAGAAGTCGGTCATCGACGAAGTGCGCATCGCGCAAGGGAAGATCGAGACGCTTAAGGGCGATGTCGAACGCGCACAACGGATCGGTGATCTGACACGCGCCTCCCAGATCACCTATGGCGACCTGCCCGAGGCGCATCGTGAACTGGAGGCGGCCAAAGATCATCTAGCATCTTTCCAGAGTCAGGGCGCGCTTCTAACCGAAGAGGTCACCGAGGATGACATTGCTCGCATTGTTTCCTCATGGACGGGGATCCCGGTCAAGCGCCTCCAAGAGGAGGAGAAGCAAAAGCTGATTCTCATGGAGCAGCGACTGAGCGAGCGTGTGGTCGGGCAAAAAAAGGCGATTCATGCCGTTGCGAATGCGGTGCGGCGTGCGCGCGCCGGGCTTCAAGATGAAAACCGCCCGATCGGGTCATTCATTTTTCTCGGACCAACGGGTGTCGGAAAAACCGAGCTTTGCAAGGCTCTAGCAGAATTTTTGTTCGATGATGAAGAGGCGATGGTTCGCATCGACATGTCGGAATACATGGAAAAGCACAGCGTTGCACGGTTGATTGGGGCGCCACCTGGATATGTGGGATATGAGGAAGGTGGCCAGCTCAGTGAGCGGGTGAGACGCAAGCCGTATTCCGTGGTCTTGTTCGACGAGATTGAGAAAGCGCATCCGGATGTCTTCAATGTTCTCCTTCAGGTCCTAGATGACGGACGGATCACCGATGGTCAGGGGCGCACGGTCGATTTCCGGAACACGGTGCTCATCATGACATCGAACGTCGGCTCGCAGCATATCCTCCACGAGGAAAACGCGGAACAGCGTGAAGCCAAGGTCACGGAGGCGCTACGGACCTTGTTTCGCCCCGAGTTCCTCAATCGCATCGATGAGATCATCATTTTCGATCGTCTTGAACGGGATGAGATCACGAGCATCGTGGATTTGCAGCTCACCCGTGTCCGTCAGCGTCTCGCGAAGCAGGGGGTCGGGCTGGCACTTACCGAGGCGGCCAAAGAACGACTGGGCACCTTGGGATACGACCCGGTTTACGGTGCTAGGCCATTGAAACGGGTGATTCAGCATCAGTTGTTGGACCCGTTGAGCCTCGACTTATTGGATGGGAAATTCAACGAGGGTGATGTCATCCACGCGGATGTGGAGCAAGGCCACCTAGTCTTTAAGGGGTGAGGTCGAGCGGGTAATTTCGATCGGGTGAAGGCCTGACTGAAATTCGAGCTTGGCAGAACCGTTATCCGGATTACCCCTCCTGTATGCCCGATGCCGTTTACGTCCATGCTGCCTTTGCTCGAATTGCCGAGCGTTACGTGCTAACCAACCATGTTCTGAGTTGCGGAATGGACATCTGGTGGCGGCGGGTGGTGAGTTCGCGCATTGGCAAATGGCAGCCGAAGCGTCTACTGGATGTCGCCAGTGGAACGGGTGACTTGGCGTTAGAGATTCAAGATCGTTGCCCACAGTGCGAGGTGATTGCCACGGATTTCTGTGCGGAGATGTTAGTTCATGCTTCTGGTAGGGGGATTGCAAAAACGGTGGTGGCAGATGCGCTTGCCTTGCCGTTTGCGGATGGCGAGTTCGATGTGGTCACTGTGGCGTTCGGCCTTCGCAACATGGCGGATTATCCTGCGGCACTGCTGGAAATGCGCCGCGTGCTCGCGCCGGGTGGGCGCTTGGTGATTCTCGATTTCTCGATCCCTTCCGGACTGCTGCGCATTCCGTATCGTTGGTATCTCCATCACGTGTTACCTAGGGTCGCGGGCTGGCTCACGGGCCAAAAAGACGCGTATGAATACATGGGTGGCTCGATCGAAGCATTTCCATCGGGAAACGCGATGGTAAATCTATTAGAATCTAGTGGGTTTTATGATGCTGCCTATACGCCCCTTACGTTCGGTGTCGTGACGGTTTATGAAGGAGCCCGCTAGGTTGTTGCTCATAATCTAACCACAACCCATGAAGATTCCGTGAGTGAAAAGCACGAGCATGATGGGGATGATGATGGTTGGGTGCGGGTGGGCAGTTACCCGACTTTGGATCAAGCGAATGACCATGGGTTGGTGATTTTGGCGATGGGCGAGGCCTGCCAAGTCATCGAGTCGGATCAGCCCGGTGAGTTTGATTTGCGGGCGGATGCGCATGCGGTTGGCGGGATTGCTGACGAGTTGGATGCGTATGGGCGTGAGGTGAGTTCGCTTGGCATGAGTGCCTCATCGGTTCGCAAGTGGGCCAAGCATCCCTCGGGCGGGTGGGTTTCTGCCTTGTGGGCGTGCGTGGTGGTTTTAGTTTTCATTTGGCAGGGTCGCGATGCCGGGTTGGTCGAGCGAGCCTCTTCGTCGAACCTCGCCATGATGGATGGGCGCGAGTGGTGGCGGTCTTTCACCGCGTTATTTCTTCATGCCGATCTTTCGCATTTGGTTGGAAATCTCGTGGGCGGGGTGGTGATGGGCACGTTGGTTTCTAAATCGTTAGGCTCGGTGAGAGGGTGGGGCTTGATTCTGCTTTGCGGCACTCTGGGAAATGCGTTCACGGCATGGATCACCTATCCACAGCCATTCATTTCCATTGGGGCTTCCACCGCGGTTTTTGCAGGCCTTGGGATCTTATCCGGCTTGGGGATTGTGGAAATGTTAGATCAACGCGAGCGGATGTCTTGGATGAGGATTTTCGCTCCATTGCTTGGAGGAATCATCCTGCTTGGTTGGCTAGGTGGCGGGCATGACTCGCACACCGATGTGTTAGGCCATGTGTTTGGTTTTGGTGCAGGCGCTGTTGCGGGAATGGCTGCGATGTTTTTCCAGCGGCGAAGTGCAGCGCCTGACGGGGGATGTTAGACTTCGCCCTCGGGATAAAGTTGGTGGAATTTGATCGCTTCCACTGCGATTGCGGCAGCGGTGCCGAAGATGGTCTCGACGCTGGCGGTTCTCGGCACTTGGGCCGCGGGGCGGGACAGCCCGAGGATGAGTTGGCCGTAGCTCTGCGCGCCAGCGACGTGTTGGAGCAGCTTTAGCGAAATGTGGGCGGCGTCGAGATTGGGGAAGACGAGGACGTCCGCGGTTGGGCGGGCTTCTGCAGCGGGGAGCTTTGTTTCTGCGGCAACGGGGTCGAGTGCGACATCGGCTTGGAGTTCACCCTCGACGCTAATGTCAATAAAGTCGCGCAGCACGTGATCCTGAGCCAGCGCGGTGGCGGCCACCATGCGTTGTGCGTCTGGCGTGGTGGCGGAGCCCTTGGTCGAGTGGCTTAGCATCGCGACATAGGCTTTCCGCCCGAGGAAGTGGCGCGCCAACTTGCCGGTCTCCACGGCAATTGCAGCCAGCTCCGTCACGTCGGGATTGGGATTGAGCGCGGAATCCGCTAAGAAGAGAATGCCGCTGCCACCGAGGTGCTTGAGGTGCTCACCTGTTAGAATGGAAACGCCGAAGATTTTGGGGACTTCGGGCATTGGCTTGATCGTGTGAAGCAGTGCGCGGAAGTAAGCGGCGGGGAGTTCCTGGTTGCCTCCGACGATGGCGTCGGCTTGGCCGTATTGCACCATGAGTGCGCCGAAATAATGTGGGCGGCTGACAATTTCTGCCGGGTCGCCGATTTGCAGGGATCGGTAGCGTGCCATGTTTTGGACGCGTTGGCAAAACAGTCCGAAGTCCGATGCTTGGGGGGGGTCGATGATGTGAATGAATTTGAGCGAGACCGCCTCGCCCTCCGCGAGTGCTTGGATGCGTGCCCGATTGCCCAGCAGGATGGGAGCGACTGCCTCTTCCTCCACTAGGCGCGCGGCTGCACGAATCACGCGGATGTCTTCACCTTCCGTGAAAACGACCCGCTTGGGGTGGCGACGAAGTTGTTCCAGAAGGTAATGGGTTACCGGATTGCCCGGGGCTGGCTCGGTCGAATTTTGAGTCATTGGATTTCTAGGGCTTGCAGCGTTGCCCGACTCTATGGTGGTTTGTTCTGTCGTTTCAATCCGATTCATTCCCAAATCCGCAAGTGCCTGCCGACTACCACACCCACACCCCGCTTTGTCGTCATGCTGAGGGCGAACCGGAGAGCTTCATTGATGCTGCCATCGCGGCTGGGCTCAGCGAGTACGGGATTTCGGATCACGCCCCGCATGTTCCCGAGCCCTTTGACGATTGGCGGATGACGGTGGCGGAATTGCCCAGCTATTTTCAGTGGATTGAGCGCGCGCGTGCCCATGCAGCGGGGAGGATTCCGGTGCGGGCTGGGTTGGAATGCGATTGGCTCGAAGGGGCCGAGTCGTGGATCGTCGACCTCGCGGGGCGTTACTCGTGGGATTACCTCATCGGGTCGGTGCACTACCTCGGCGATTGGGATTTCGACCATCCGAAATGGCTTGGGCGCTGGGCGGAGAGCGACGTTGAGGCGGTCTGGACACGCCACTGGAAAGCCTATGCGAGCATGGCCGACAGCGGGCTTTTTGACATTCTAGCGCACCCCGACTTGGTGAAAAAGTTCGCCCACATCCCGCTGGGTGACCTCGATCGATTTTATGAACCGGCGATTGACGCGATCGCCGCGTCTGGCAGCGCGATTGAGCTGAACACGGCGGGTTGGTACAAGACCTGTGCCGAGGCCTATCCGAGTCCCAGGTTTTTGGAACTCGCATGCTCAGCGGGGATTGGGTTGGTCATTTCTTCAGATGCCCATGCGCCGACCGAGGTGGGCCGGGACTTTTCCCGAGCGATCCAGGTTGCGAAGGCTGCAGGATACCGCGAAACATTGCTTTTTGACCAGCGCCAGCGGGATTCTGAGCCCTTGCGCTGAGCGTTTTTAGGGGTTGCCTCGCCTCGGACAAGGGCGCTCATATCCCGCGTGGCGGCGACGCGGGTCGGGATTTCCCCGAAAATCTGAGATTCCTCATAAAAAAACCTTGCGCAAGGAGGGGTGACCTGCTGTTCTTCCCGCCCGCCCACAGGGGTGGATTAACTTTTATTTCCCATACGGCCATGGCCTACGCAGTGATCAAAACCGGCGGCAAACAATACCGCATCCAAGAAGGCGACAAATTCGATGTCGAGAAGCTCGACGTTGAAATCGATTCAGAAATCAAGTTTGACGCATTGATCGTCGGCGAAGGTGAAACCGTGAAGATCGGTTCTCCGTTGGTTGAAGGAGCCTCGGTTACTGCCAAGGTCATCAATCAATTTCGCGGTCCTAAGGGAGTTGCCTTCAAGTTCAAGCGCCGCAAGGGCTTCCACAAGACCATCGGCTTCCGTCGCTCGATGACCACGCTTCAGATCACATCGATCGCCGGCTAATCCATTACCCTTTAACTTACCTAATTCCATGGCCCATAAAAAAGGACAAGGCTCCGTCAAGAACGGTCGCGATTCACGCAGCAAGCGCCTCGGCGTGAAAAAATTCGGCAGCCAAGCCGTAATTGCTGGCAACATCATCATCCGTCAGCGCGGCACGAAGGTGCATCCCGGTCTTGGGGTGGGATGTGGACGCGATCACACGCTTTTCGCATTGGTCGATGGCCGCGTGTTCTTCGACAAAGAAGGACGCCGCGTGAACGTCGTTCCATCAGTGGCTGCTGCGAACTGATTTCGTTTTCTGATATTTGTTTTCTCTGAAAAGCCGCTTCCGATGTTTGGAAGCGGCTTTTTGGTGGGAAGGTGAGGGGGTGAGCGGGCGAAATTCGTGGTTTCAAGCCGCGGATGGAGCATGATAGATTGCGACATGGCCAAAGGGTACGACACGCATCAAGCACGGAGATTGGCCTTGCAGGCGATCGGCAAGGATCTGGCGAGGCGTGCGAAGTCCAAGTGTGAGCTCACTGGGGCGGCGGGAGTTCCTCTGAGGGCGTACGAAGTCCCTCCGGTCGGGGTGGCTCCGGATTTGGAGCGTACCTTATTGCTCAGTGAGGCGTGTCATGAGGTGCTTGAGCACCCAAAGCGCTTGGCTGGCAGAGGGTGGCAGTGCTTGTCGGAGATGGTGTGGAGCGACTTTCCTGCCGTCCAAGTGGTCGCATGGCGAATGCTCATGCAACTGGCACAAACTGAAGAGTGGGCGCGCGATGTGCTGGATCAAGTGGATTTGGACGAGGAGGTGGATGCATGGGCAAGGAATACCAAATGACCGATGCTGGAGCATGGGGCTCCTTCGGTACGGTGATTTTAGCGCGCAACTTCAATCCTGAGCAGAGGTTTCAATTTCAATGCTCAGCGCCGATGTCGCGGCAACACCCTTTGATTTAAAAATGGAGGTCGATTCTAACGGACAAGCTGCTGACATCGCCACCATTGATTTTCAATTGATGGAGCGCGTTGGTGCGGGGGATCATGAGGCGTTTCGTGAACTCGTCGAGCGCCACCAAATCGCTGTTGTGGGCACCGTGGCCAAGATGTTAGGGAATCCTTCGGAAGCGGAAGACATCGCTCAGCAGGTATTTTTGCGCATCTGGCGGAATGCGAAACGCTATCGGCCCGAAGCCAAATTCACGACTTACCTTTATACGATCACGCGGAATCTGGTGTTCAATGAGACTCGTCGGCGTAGCCGAAAAAAGGAGGTTTCTGCCGACGAGCTTGAAGAGAATTCCAACCACCTCATTGCCGCCAGTAGTGACCGTCAACCGGACTCGGAGCTGTTGCAGGTGGAGTTGCAGCGTGCGGTGGATGCTGCGATCGCTGGGCTGCCGGAAGCACAGCGAATGGCGGTCGTTCTGCGGCGCTACGAGCAGTTATCCTACGAAGAGATCGCCGAGGTGCTCAGCCTTTCCGTTTCCGCGGTGAAGAGTTTGTTATTCCGAGCGCGGACGACCTTGCGAGAAACGTTGAGCGGCTACTTGGAATCGTAAACCCGGCCGCGACGCCATGAGTGGTTCGCTTTCGCCTTTCCAAGGGCAGAGCTCTTGTTTATATTAGAAAGCTCATGAGCATGAATCAACTCGATCAACTAAAGCAATTTACGACTGTCGTCGCTGACACTGGGGATTTCGAATCGATGAAAACCTACCGGCCGCAGGATGCGACCACCAATCCATCGCTGATCTTGCAGGCCGCTGCGAAACCAGAATACCGACATTTGGTGGAGCAGGCAGTTGCCGAAATGAAGGCAGCGGGGGCAACGGGCACCGCGCTCACGGAGTCGATTCTCGATCGTATCTTGATTTTGTTTGGCTTGGAAATCCTCAAGATCGTACCCGGTCGGGTTTCGACGGAAGTGGATGCACGGCTATCGTTTGATACAGCTGCGACGATCGCCAAGGCGCACCAACTGATCGCAGCGTACGAGGCAGAGGGACATTCGCGTGACCGCATTTTGATCAAGATCGCCTCCACTTGGGAGGGGATCAAGGCGGCTGAGGCACTTGAGAAAGAGGGTATCCACTGCAATCTAACACTTTTATTCTCCTTCGCTCAAGCGGTCGCGTGCGCCGAGGCAGGTGTGCAATTGATTTCGCCCTTCGTCGGTCGGATTCTTGACTGGCACAAGGCGGCGACGGGCAAGGACTTTCAGGGTGATGAAGATCCAGGGGTGATTTCAGTCCGTGGAATTTTCAACTACTACAAGAAGTATGGCTATCAGACCGAGGTCATGGGGGCATCGTTCCGCAACAAAGGCGAGATTCTCGCGTTGGCGGGTTGCGACTTGCTCACGATCAGCCCAGGCCTGCTTGCGGAGCTTCAAGCGTCGAACGAACCCGTCCAACCCCGACTCACTGCGGTGGAGGCTGCAGCGAGTGGCCATGAGAAAATCACGCTCAACGAGAGTGATTTCCGATTCATGATGAATGAAGACGCCATGGCGACGGAAAAGACCGCGCACGGCATCCGCGCGTTTTCGGCGGACATCGTGAAGCTGGAGAAGCTGGTCGCGGACATCGTTGGCTGATCCAGTCGGCCGACGATCACCAATTCAAGCCAAGCCCGTGGCGACCTGCGAGTTCTAACAGGTCGTCACGCATTGGCCATTCGTCTGGGCGTTCGCTTGATTCGTGTCGTTTGCTAGCGCCCTTGAGGGTCATGCAGCCGGTGTTGTCGCCAATTTGGCGGATCGACTCCACTTCGTCGGCGGTGAATCGAATGTCAGGCAGTTGGCCGAACTCGCGGATCTTGTCTTCGATTTTGCGCGCGCTCTCACCGGCTTCTTGGATGAAGGTGGGCACCACGCTTTCGACCGAGGGGTGACTGAGATTCCAGATAGAGGCAAGCTGAATGAGGGTGAGGCCATATTTTTCCGCGAGCGGTCTCATGCGGTTGGCTTTCTCCATGCCGTGTTGAACCCAGCCTTCTGGGCGATACGTCCGGTGGTCGCCGGGCTTGAAGCTGTGTTCGGGGCCGCCGATGTCGTCGTGGAACACTCCGCCGTAATCAACGACTCGGGTCATCACCTTGACGCCGAACTTCTCACAAAGCGGTAGCGTCAGTCCGACGGGCCAAGGTTCTAATGGATTGAGGATCAGCATCGACCAATCGATGAGCTGGCCAAATTTTTCGAAGCAGCCGATCAAGTCGAGCGAGAATCCGTTTGCGGGGCCGGGGGCGATCCCGAGGCGGTCGGTTAGGCCTTGATCCTTAGCACCTTGGAGTGCCTGCCAGAGTGGCTCGCTGGTGTATCCGAGCTGGTCTGGGTTATGGAGCATCAACAGGTCAAAGCGATCGGCACCACAGCGCTCAAGCTCCTTGGTGCAAGCCATCTGAATGAAGTCCGCATAGCCAGCGGGTCCGCGAAGCTCGGGGTCGGTGAAGCGTGGGTAGCCCTTGCTTCCTTGGCGCTGGCCCTCGTAGAAATCGTGTCCGATCATGCCGACGAGACTGTAGGTTGCACGGTCCACGCCCTTGAGAGCCACGCCTAACAGCTCATCGGCTTTCCCATTCCCGTAGACATCGGAGGTCACGAAGGTGCGGATGCCAGACTCGTAGGCCGTTTCGATGCAGCCGATGAAGCGCTCCTCCGACAAGGTTTCGCCAAAATGCATGAAGCGTCCGCCGCTCCAGGTTCCATAAGCTGTGGTTGTGGGTTCCATGGTGTGTGAAATGTGCCGTTGCCACTGACTAAGCCCGCGATCCGGTCGGGTCAATCCCAAGCGGTCGCTCGGGGGGGCGAATTATCGACGGGCCAGAGAGAATCCTCGGTAAAATTATCCGAAACGCCCGAGGATGGGCGCGAGGTCTTGAACGGTCTTTGCCGGCCAAAGCTCACGCGGGGTGAAGATTGCGCTGTCGAGGACGCGGTGGCAGACCGAGTCTGGCTGCTCAGGAATGCAGGTGATGATCGCTTGGATGATTCGCTTGGCCATCGCGCTATTGGCGTGGAGATTCTCGAGCACGGTTTCGACCTCCACGGCGGCCTCATCCTGTTTCCAGCAATCGTAATCGGTGATGAGGGCAAGGGTGGCGGCGGCGATTTCCGCTTCGCGGCAGAGCCTGGCCTCGGGGCCATTGGTCATGCCGATGATGTCCGCGCCATTTTGGCGGTGGAATTCCGCCTCCGCCCGGGTAGAAAAGGCGGGGCCGTTCATGCAGAGGTAGGTGCCGGCCTCATGGACGGTCGGTGCGAGAGAGCGGGCCGTGTCTAGCAGGTTGGTGCGTAACTTCTCGCAGTAGGGATCGGCAAATCCCACGTGCGCGGCGATGCCATTGCCGAAGAATGTGTGCTTCGCCGCAGTGGCGGTACGGTCGAGGAGTTGGTGTGGGATCACAATGTCCCTTGGTGCAAATTCCTCCCGTAGGCTACCCACGGCAGTCACGGAAATCACCCAGCGGACGCCAAGTGAGCGGAGTGCCCAGATGTTTGCCTGATGGTTGATTTCGTGAGGCAGCAGGCGGTGACCCACCCCGTGGCGGGGTAAAAAACAAACGCGGCGGCCAGCGATCCGGCCCATGATGATTTTGTCCGACGGGTCACCGAAGGGCGTGGTGACCCCTTGTTCGGTGATTTCCTCGAAGCCTTCGATCTGATAGAGGCCACTGCCACCGATGATGCCAATTGCAGGTTCGCTTTCCCAGTTTTTGCTCATTTCAAAGATGCGCGGGGCGCAGGACTCAATCTGGCGCGTCTGACTCGTTCTCGCCTTGTGGTGCCGAAGGGCTTGGCTTCGAGTGTTCGTGGCGGATGTCGCGAGATTCACCAAGATAGACCGAGTCTTCACCCATGTTCACCGCGAGGTCGCCAATTCGCTCGATTGAGCGCGCGACGAAAATCAAGTGGAGCAAGTTTTCCGAGCGGCCGGGTGAGGTTTCGAGGCGACCGCTCAGGGTGGCGATCATTTGCTTGTGCATGCGGTCGAGTTCCTTGTCACGGACCTTGAGTCCCTCGCCAAGTTCCGCATTGGCATCGGTGTAGGCCATCAGTGCGTCCCTGAGGAGTTTGTCAGCCGCTGAATAAAGCGGTTCTGCGAGGCCAACTTCTTCTAACGGAAGTGATTTGCAGATTTTTTTCGATCGCTTGGCAATGTTTACCGCGTGGTCAGAGATCCGCTCAAGGTTGTGTGCCATTTTCATCGAGGTGATGACCAGACGGAGGTCCGATGCTACCGGGTGGAACCGAACCATGATGTCGATCCCTGCTTGATCGATTTTCCGCTCGAGGTCATCAACATCCGAATCGTCTGCAATCACCGAGCGGGCAAGATCAATGTCACGCTCGAGCAATGATCGCATCGCACGTTCGAGGTTTTGCCTAGCAAGACTCGCCATAAGCAGGACGTCGGCCTTGAGGGATACCATTCCTTTATCGAACTCGCGGAGAATGTGATGACTCGTCATGGGTGGGGGTGAAATTGAGGTGGTATCAGCCGAACCTGCCGCTGATGTATTCTTCGGTTTTTTTGATTTTTGGGTTTCTGAAGATTTGAGCAGTATCAGAATACTCTATCAGCTCTCCCATGTAAAAGAAAGCAGTATTGTCGGAAACCCGAGATGCTTGCTGCATGCTATGAGTCACAATGATGATGGTGTATTCGGTTTTCAGATCCCAGATGAGGTTTTCCACCTTGGCGGTTGCGATCGGGTCGAGAGCGCTGCAAGGTTCATCCATGAGGATGACCTTGGGTTTTACGGCGATGGTGCGTGCGATGCAGAGCCGTTGTTGCTGACCGCCAGAAAGCCCGAGAGCGGACTCATGCAGGCGGTCCTTGACCTCATCCCATAAGGCGGATGCCAATAGCGCTTCTTCCACTGCAGCATCGAGCAATGCCTTATCGCGCACGCCACGAAGGCGGAGGCCATAGGCGACATTTTCGTAAATGCTGCGGGGAAATGGATTGGATTTTTGAAATACCATGCCGACTTCCCTGCGGAGTTTTACGACATCGATCGAGGGCTGATAGATATCCACTCCGTTGATCTGGATGCCGCCGCGGGTGATCCTTGCGCCTGGGATTTCGTCATTCATTCGGTTGATGCAGCGCAGCAACGTTGACTTTCCGCAGCCAGAGGGGCCGATGAAAGCGGTGACCTGGTGAGCTGGAATCTTCAGCTCGATGTTTTTCAGTGCGAGCGAAGAGCCGTAGCTAAAGTCCAAGTGCTGCACGGAGACAGAAGCGTCATTCGGAGGTTGCTGAGAATTGGCGTCCATGGTTGGTAGGTGAGGTACCGGGC
>CAILVZ010000102.1 GCA_903837825.1 Akkermansiaceae bacterium
CCATTTACCGTCTCGATCCGGCAGAGTGGCAATTTCAACATCGCCTCTGGCTCAAGCCTCATCTCGGATGCTGGGATCACGGGCTCAAGCAAAGCGATCACCTTCACAGGTGGTGGGAATACCACGCTCAATGGGAACAACACCTATTCAGGAAACACCACCATCAGCAGCGGCACCGTCGTCGTTGGATCAACGGGAGCTCTAGCATCCAACGTAGCAGTATCAGGCGGATCAAAGTTCATCTACAACAGCAGCGCGACCTACGCGAAAACACTCACTCTCAACGGCAACGGAACTTCCAGTCGCGCCACTTTCTCTGGGAACGCCACGGTTGGCACTTCTGTCGCGCTCGACAACCTTGGGGACACGCTCTCCCCAGGCAACAGCCCTGGAACAATGGCCTTCACGGCCAATCAGACATGGACCGGCTTCAGCTATGACTGGGAGCTCAATAGCTTTGCTTCGGGAGCCACCGCCGGAACCAATTTTGACAAAATCGCAATCACCGGAAACCTCACCCTCAATAGCGCTGGCAGCTACCAGCTCAGTCTTCTATCCCTCACCGCCAGCAACGTTTCGGGCAGTGTCGACAGCTTCACCGAGGCAAATCGCTCTTGGACCATCCTCTCCACCACCACTGGCATCTCAAACTTTGATGCAAGCAAGTGGACGCTGAACAAGAACGGATTCTCCGCTTCTTCCACTCCAGCCGGCAGCTTTTCTCTCGCTGTTTCTGGCAACGACCTCGTGCTGTCCTACGCCATGGGAGCGACGTCTGCCTTTTCGACTTGGCTCTCAAACAACTCGCTTTCGGGTGCAACCGCTTCTCCCACCGCAGATCCTGATGGCGATGGCGTGAGCAACGCCCTTGAGTTTGTGCTCGGTGGCGTCACCGGCCCGACTGCTACCAACTCGATCGGTTTGTTGCCAACAGTTTCACAAAACTCTGGAGGCGACATGACATTCACCTTTGCGCGAGCCACCGCCGCAAAAGATAGTGCTTCGCTGACATTTCAATGGTCCACCGACCTGACATTCCCAACCGCCAACAATGTGCCGATCGGCTCAGCCGACTCCAGCGCGGGTGGGGTAAGCGTGGCCATCACCTCGAACAGCCCAAGCTCCTCGTTCGACACCATCGTGGTCACCGTGCCGAAAGCGAAGGCCCTTGGCGGGAAAATCTTTGGTCGCCTCAGCGCAACCGTGACTCCATAGCCGATCCAGAGGGAGTTCATCGCTCCCCAGCGACTTGGCACCTTGGATCTTGCTTTATCGTCACTCATCGCGTGCGCGATCCTGATGTCCTACCCTCTCGCAGAGCCTGATCCCAATGCTCGGAATAGGGCGCCTCACCCGAGGATCGCCCTACCCTCCCGCCATTCGCTGGTCTCGCAAACCGCAGAGCTGATTCGCGAACTGATCGTCAAACAAACCTGGGCAGATACCCTGCCCGGGGAAGAATCACTCAGAACGAAATTGGGGATCAGCAGGGTTACGCTTCGCAAGGCTCTCGCCGAGTTGACCGCCCAAGGCTGGATCATCCCTGGCGGGCGCGGACGCCCACACACGATCGCCCAAGATACCCATCGCTTGGCGGTGGCAAACCCCACGATCCAAGGTGGGGTCAAATGCCTGAGCCAGTTTAGCGAAATCGATTTGGCGCTCAGCATGCGCATCATCCTCGATGAAATCCGCAGAACCCTCCAAACCCAAGGACGCGGACTCGAATTCATTCAACGTGCTTCGATTTGGCGTGGGAATCCCGAAAAGCCACTTCGCAAGATTACCGAGGATCCAAACACGAGCGCGTGGATTCTTCACCGCGCCTCCCCCGCCATTCAGCGGTGGTTCCAAGAATCGCGCCTCCCCTGCCTCGTCCTTGGCCCATGCCACGATGGCGTCAACTTGCCATCGGTCCAAATCGACCATGCCGCGCTAGGCCGGCACGCCGCTGCCGAAGCCGCTCGACTCGGGCACCATCACATTGCATTCTTGGTATTTGACCCAAACGCTGCCAGCTCGATCAACACGCTTTTGGGCTTCAGAAAATTTTCCCCAAAGAATGGCAGCATGGGAAAAGTGAGCATCATCGATGACCATCAAACCACTGAAGGCTTGCGCACTAGCCTCACGAACATGCTGAGCCAAATGGACCCACCGACTCTGATCATGGTCTCCGAGGCCGCTCAAACCCTTCCCGTCATGGGGATTTTGCGCGAAATGAACCTGCGCATCCCAGAGGACATTTCCCTCATCGTAAGAGACCACGAACCCTTTCTCGACCGTTGCTTGCCGGAACCGACACGCTACACCTTCGATTGGCTGCGATTCGGCCGCACCATCTCGAAGCTCCTCAGCGAAATGATCGAGAGCGGTGGAACCAAGGTCGCACAAAGGAAATTCATCCCACTTTTCCTCCCCGGCAAGACCCTAGCCCCTCGCCGACCCAGCACCCATTAGGACTCATCGTTCATATTGTATTTTTAAAATACAACTTACTTAAGCCTTGTCCCAAGTAGGCATTTGTCGTGGAGTCTCAATGTTTATCACTTAATTGCCCCTTGCTACTCCACATGAGCAAGTAGGCCATCAAACCATCATTACCATGAAACCAAAAAAACCAGCCGCTCATCTCATGAAAACGCCCGCCTTGGCTCTTGCCTCGCTGGCGCTCATTCAATCCACCGCCCATGCCGCCACCATCTCCAAGGCGGACAACAGCGACAGCCTCATCAGCACCACCAGTTGGACAGGTTCCGTGGTGCCAGGCACCACCGACATCGCGCAGTGGGATTCAACAGTGACCTCCGCGAACACCACCAGCCTCGATGGAAATCTGAGCATCTCAGGCCTCAAGGTAACGAGCCCAGGAGGCGCAGTGACCATCAGCGGGGCTGATATCCTCACCGTCGGAACCTCAGGCATCGACCTGAGCTCAGCAAGCCAGGACCTTACGATCGGCAGTGGCTTGACGCTCAAAGGCAAGCAAACATGGAAATCGGCCTCGGGTCGCACCTTGAATTTGTCCGGTACCGTAAGCCAAGGCACAGGGAATGTGGACTTGTCGAATTTCAAGGGAACCCTTGGCACACTCAGCAACGACTCCACCGGTATTCTCGGAGCCTGGGCAACCACCGGCGGCGCACTTGCCACCGCAGTCGCTACCATCAATTCTGGAACGGTCACCGCACTCACCCTTGCGGGAGACAACACGGGATACGCTTCGGCCCCGACGGTCACCATTCAAGCGCCTGCCTCTGGCACCACGGCCACGGCCACCGCCACGTTCGATGCGGCTTCGGGCAGCGTCACCGGCTTTACCATCACCAACGCAGGGTCAGGATACACCTCCATTCCTCGGGTGAACATCAGCGCGACTGCTAACCGGATCAATTATGCCACAAACACCGCAGGAGTCGTGTCAGCCTACACCGTTGCCACCGCTGCCACCACTGCCGATCTATCAAATGTCACCAGCGCGACGACCAACTACTCTTTCGGTGCAGCCGCAACCTTGACCGCCAATATCACCGCGAACACGCTGCGGTTCCAAGGCGTAACCAGCACCTTGGCGAATACTGCAAACAAGACCATCACGCTCAATGGCCTGATGAGCGCTGGCAACACTGGCTCAGGTAGCGGTGGTGTACTAACCGTAGGCTCGTCGGCTACCGCAACGAGCTCCACCAACCAGATTAAGATCGGAGCCTCTGGTGTCCTCAACATCACCACTGCGGTCGACAACAGCTATACTTCTGGTTCGGCCCCAGGAAGCAGCATGATCATCAACATGCCGATCACCGGCATCGGCAGCAGCTTAGTCATCAACGCAGGTGCCAAGGACCTTATCTTGCTTGGCTCAGGCACCTCCAAAACCACTAACCCAAGAAGCACCTTCTCAAGGATGTTCATCAACTCGGGATATGTGAGAATGCCAGTCAAGGGCGATGGCTCACTCGGAGGATACGCGGCCCCGAACAGTAGCACGGTGACCGCCGACGGCGCCCAAGTGACGATCGAGAAAGGCGCCGAGCTCCGCATGGACCTCAATGCGCCCGCTGGAAATCTCACGCTTAATGGCGGCACCCTGAGTTGGATCAATGGCTTTGGCGACTCGTGGAACTCAGCCACCAACCAAAGCTACATCACGCTGAATCAGGATTCGACCTTCTACTCAGGCAATAGCGGTAATCTCACCGTAAATGTTCCAATTGTTGGCTCCGGAGGACTAACTAAAACAGGAGCCACCAGTGGTACACTGAACCTAACCGCTAACAACACCTACAGCGGCAAAACCATCATTAACGGGGGCGTTGTGGCATTCAAAAAGCCAGGCGCACTCTACAATGCAGATGTTACCAAGTGGACTGCAGAGAATATCATCGTGAGCCCAGTTCAGTCGCCTTTGACAGCATCTGCGCCACTGCCCACCATCCAAATTTCCATCGGTGGCACGGATGGTTTCACTACCAGCCAACTGGTCACACTCCTCAGCAATCTGAGCTCTTCAGCAAACGGAGGGCTACGAAGCGGTTCGTATTTTGCATTTAATACCTCAGCTGCAACTGAGGATATTGTGATCCCGGCGGCTCTGTCCAACGAAGTGAATTACAAGATGTTCGGCAAGGGCAACGTAACGCTCTCAGGAAACAGTACCTTTTCTGGAAAGATCGCAGTGGATGGCGTAAAAAATGACATAGGGCTTGCCCAGTTGACCTTCTCGTCACTCAACAGTGTTACAACGAATGCAACCTTAGGAACGGTTCACTCTGAAACCAGCAATCTGGGTGCACCAACGACAGTGGCGAACGGCACGATCGATCTAGGAAATTCTGGCAACCAGCTCCAGAGAGCTATCCTGAAATACACTGGAACTGGAGAAACCACCGACCGTGTGATCAACCTCGCAGGACAGTTCGGTTCGTCCGCAACCATCGAGCAGTCAGGAACGGGCCTTCTGAAATTCACCAGCCCATTCACCTTCTACGGTGCATCATCCGATGAAGACAAGAACGTGATCCTCCAAGGAGATACCGCTGGAACAGGTGAAATCGCTGGGGCCATCGCTGATCCTACAATGGGTGGCTCAACAAACATCGGCCTATCCAAACGGGGCAGTGGCACCTGGACCTTGTCTGGCGTGAACAACTACAGCGGAGCGACAGAAGTCTGGAATGGCAAATTGATCATTGCAGGTGCTGGATCACTCGGCGCCGGCAACTACACCAAGGACATCGCGCTCTCTAGCAATTACAGTGGCGAGCCTGGTGGTGGTAGTGGCTTGTCTCCGGAGTTATTCTTCAACAGCAGCGCAGACCAGACGCTCTCAGGGTTTATCTACTCAAACGGAACCACCGGAACACTGAGAAAAGCCGGAGCTGGAACACTGACTTTAGCACCTAAAGCAGCGGTTAACGCGACTGCAACAGCTAGCATCTCAGGAGGAGCCGTAACGGGAATCAGCATCACGCCTGGCACGGGTACTGGATATAACTATCCCGCAGCAATTACGGTTACGATCACAGGTGGCGATGGCTCAGGAGCAACCGCAACCTCAGGCCTTTACTTCTTTGATGGAACGGTCAATACCCCGACCATTACAAACGGAGGTTCTGGCTATACCATTGCGCCTACCGTTACCATCAGTCCAGCTACGGCTCCATATCGCTCGAACGCCTACGACAATACCGTCGTAGAGGCTGGCGTGCTCGCAACGAATGGCTATGCGCTCGATGACGGCAGCAATCTCACCATCACCGATGGAAAAGTGAGTATTGCTGCTGGGCAAACCGAAGTTGTCAAGTACCTCTACTTGGGAACCAATGGCAAAGCCGCTGGAACCTATGGACCTACTGGCTCTGGGGCTACGAACATCGACGACGTCCACTTCGCTGCCGGAAGCGGCACCGTAACCGCTACCACCAGTGCTCCAGTGCCAGTAACGGGATACACAACCTGGGCTAACGCCAATTCCCTCACTGGCTCCGACGCACTTCCTACCGCAGATCCCGATGGAGACGGTGTAATCAACGCCCTAGAGTCCGTGCTCGGTGGCGTAAGCGACACCTACGCCGAAGACACGAACTCTATTGGATTGCTTCCAACCAGTTCCAAGAATTCAAACGGCGACATGGTCTTCACCTTCAATCGCACAAACGTCTCGAAGGTCGACACTACGCTGGTATTCCAATGGTCGACGGATCTTACGTTCCCAGACCCAACTGCCACAAGCGTCAATAACGTGCCGGTCGGTTCTACGACCGCAACCACCAATGGAGTAACAGTCACCGTGACCGCAAAAGACAATGCAAATGAAACCGTTGTCGTCACAGTTCCTAGCTCCAAGGCTGCGAACGGAAAAATCTTCGGTCGCTTGAGTGCTACGGTCACTCAGTAAACGAAGCCAAGGCGCTTCGGCGTAGATTACATCCAACACGAGTCGGGGTAAAACCCGACTACCCACCGCTGGGGCGGACGATCCTGAG
>CAILVZ010000103.1 GCA_903837825.1 Akkermansiaceae bacterium
CCTTTTTTTGCATCCCAATAATCATTGGCGAGGTTTGTTCCGATCTGAATGAAAATCGCGCCTATCAAAGCTGCGAAGGCAGCGGTGCCGTCGCCCAGTCCACGGGAGTAGGCGAGTGCCGTCCCGAGAATAATTGGAGAAACCGATGCAAAGAGAGTTTTCGGGCGGCTTGCAAGCACCCACGCCTTGAGGAGATCTGGCGCGGCGGCGCTCACGGGCGCTTGGGAAACTTCCCGAAATCGGGTTTGCGTTTTTCGACAAAAGCATTCCGCCCCTCCTGCCCCTCCTCGGTCATGTAATAAAGAAGGGTGGCATTGCCAGCGAGCTCCTGCAGGCCTGCCTGGCCATCACAGTCGGCATTCAGCGCCGCCTTGAGGCATCGAATGGCCAACGGCGACTTCTCAAGGATCTCGCGGCACCATTTCACCGTCTCGATTTCCAGCTCAGCGTAAGGCACAACGATGTTCACCAGCCCCATCTCAAGAGCCTGTTGCGCATCGTAGGTGCGGCACAAAAACCAAATCTCCCGCGCCTTTTTCTGGCCTACGATGCGAGCGAGATAGCTCGCACCGAATCCACCGTCGAAGGATCCCACACGCGGCCCGGTCTGGCCGAACTTTGCGTTGTCCGCAGCGATGGTCAGGTCGCACAGAACATGCAGCACATGCCCGCCACCGACCGCCCACCCGGCCACCATGGCGATAACCGGCTTGGGGCAGGTGCGAATCTCACGCTGAAAATCCAACACATTCAGTCGCTCGACGCCACCAGCATCCGAATACCCGGCATCCCCACGGATTTTCTGGTCGCCGCCCGAGCAAAAGGCCAACTCCCCCTCACCGGTTAGAATAACAACGCCGATCGAGGCATCATCCCTTGCATCCTGAAGCGCGCGCCGCATCTCATCCACCGTAAGCGGGCGGAAGGCATTCCGACGCTCGGGACGATTGATGGTGATCTTCGCGATGCCTTCCGCTTTCTCGTAGCGGATATCTTCAAATAGCAACGCGGCTTTCCAATCCAGAGCGTATTTCATGCACGAATGCTATCGCGATGGCGGCACTGGGCCAATGAAATCCTAATCCAAACGCACACGGGGATCGACCACGGCATAGAGGAGATCGGACACAAGATTCCCAAGGAGCACAAGGGCCGCCACGATAAAGTTGAGCGCCACCAGCGTGGGATAATCCCTCTCCAGAACGGCCTCGTATCCCAAGCGCCCCATGCCCGGGTAGGCAAAAATGGTTTCAACGATCACCGAGCCTCCGATGAGAGCCGGGAGAAGGCCTCCGATACCGGTAATGAGTGGGCGAATCGAATTCCGTAAGGCGTGTTTGTAGAAAATGGTATCCTCATCGAGTCCCTTGGCACGGGCTGTGCGGACATAGCCTTCACGGAGGGTTTCGAGCATGCTGGCGCGGATGTAGCGGGATTGGACGGCAATGCCGCCCAGCGAAAGGATCGTGGCCGGAAGGGCAATGTGCCAGATGCGGTCAAGCCAGAGCGAAGCCATATTGGGGAAATCGATCC
>CAILVZ010000104.1 GCA_903837825.1 Akkermansiaceae bacterium
CGCGACTCTCTCCTATAACACACCAGCTCCATCTACACTCCCTGTTTTTCTCAAAACGTTAGACTCCAGCGAACGTTTAGAGAAAATGAAAAACAAAGATGTGATGGTGGGTGGCCGAAAACTTTGATAAACTGAAGACGAGTTAGTCATGGAAGTATCCCCAAGGATCATACATATCACCGTCGTCGTCGTCGATGACTGCAGAAGGGGAATGAATCGCCGCATGAGCAGATTTCTTCCTAATGGACTTGTTGTCTTCGAAGTCCTCTCGCATCTGAGCATAGTAGACGCATCGATCCGCCCTATGAGTTCCGAGCTTCATAGCCTTGCAAATTGTAAGTTCACAGTATTCCTTGCACGACCATGGATGGTGAGCAGATTTGTTGCAGTTAATGCAGGGTTCAGGAGCCGGAGAAGCCGCAGCGACAGCAGCGAATGACTTCTTCGAGGTCTCCTTGGCCAGCGCTGCTGCGATGCCCAGTGCTATTCCTTCAGATATCTGCTTCTCGGTGCGTTTGCGAAAGTGCTCTGCGCGCTCCTCCTTGGTGAGCTTGCTGAAAGCCTCCGACGAGATCCTGTCCTTGGTAGCGTCGACAGCTAGCGACTTGAGATCTTGAGGGGGTTGTTTGGATGGCGCCACAAGGTTCGCCGGTGGCTTGGTCGTCCCTTTCGATTTAATTTTCTCGATCGTAATGTGTGAGTCCATGGCGTCAGCACGCTTGTAGCATTCAGCTCGAAAATCTTGAGTGGAAGTACAAATGGCTTTGTAATCCTCCATCAGTCTCTTGAAAGTTGGACAGGCAAGTCCGTCCCAGACAAGCTCCAGCTGAGTTTCCAATTTGATGGATTTGAATTCATCGGCAAAGTCGTGCTCGAGCTGCAGCTCGTCGCCAAGGTAGGTCTCGAGCGGCTTACGTGACCAATTCAGATTAGTCATGCGAGCTGCGCGGAGTTCGCGGCGAAATGGAAACGGATTAGCATCCGTTCCGCCGGTGTGCCAAGTCGAAATGAGATGCCAAAGCTCGCGCTCGTCGTACTCGTTCAAAGGTCTCCCGCCGAGCTTCGACGCCCAGGCTTTATTCCCTTTCTTGACGATCATGAACGTGAAGGCCTTTAATCCCCCACGCGCCCAGTACTCGAGTGCCTCGGCAATAAACTTGACAGTATGATCCTTGTCAGTAGATTCCAGCTTCGGCAACGTTTGTTCGACCAACGACTGTTCGTTTTGCCGCATTTGTAACGTTTCCGCATATTGGAGTTCGTCAAAAGCCGCCTGGCCAATTTCTTCCACCGAAGCGCGGACTTTAAGCGAGAATGTCCGGTTATCGGGGGAGGGTTTTATTCTCCAAATTGGCTGGATCTCAGGAGTCGATCCCGGGGCCGATTTAGGTGATGATCCGGAGATCGCCTCTGGTAGCATCTTCGCTTCCTGCGTAAATGCGTCATTCAGGCTCTCAGGGATGAGTACATCAGGAATATTGTAGTCGGTGAGGAACGTGATCGCCTCGGTCGGCGTCAAAATGGAACGCGCGAGAGTACACTGATTAGATTTGCAGTTCCCATCAATATCAGTTCTTTTGTTGATGCCTGCGCACACGAGTGATCTGATATGAATCATGACTTCAGACATTACCAAAAAAATTTCTTTGCGTTGTTACGGCAA
>CAILVZ010000105.1 GCA_903837825.1 Akkermansiaceae bacterium
CCTCGCGCGCGAGTCTGATGACCGGTTTGCGCCCCGATTCAACGCAAGTTTGGGATCTCAAGACCGACTTCCGCACGAAGATCCCCAATGCGGTGACCCTGCCGCAATTCCTGCGGAAAAATGGCTATCGAGCCGAGGGCTATGGGAAAATTTTCCACAACGAATTCCCTGACGATGTTTCCTGGGACAAACCCCACCGTTGGCCTGACAAGGGGATTGAGTGGTCAGAAGCATCGCTGAATCGCCTCGAGAAATATCGATTAGAAATGAAAGCCGCAGGGAAAAGCGACGCGGAAATCAAGCACATGCGTGCGCCTGCGACCGAGGTTCTGGATATCGCCGACGGTGACCATGCCGATGGGGCGATTGCAGATCAGGCAATCATCGCCTTGCGTGAATTGGCCAAGTCCAAGCAGCCGTTTTTCATGGGTGCAGGGTTTTGTGCAACCCACTTGCCATTCACCCCGCCAAAAAAATATTGGGATCTCTATGACCCAGCCAAGATCACGCTCGCGAGCAATGGCTTCATCCCTCATGGTGCCCCTTCGCTGGCTTTTGGTGAAAAGTCGCTAGGCGGATTCTATGAACTTCGCGGCTACATGGATTTCGCTTCCGCACCCACGCCATTCGAGCGAACCTTGGATGAGGCTCAGCAGCGCAACCTCAAACATGCCTACTTTGCTGCAACCTCGTTTGCAGACTCGCATGTCGGTCGCTTACTCGATGAGCTTGATCGAATGGGGATCGCAGAAAATACCGTAGTCGTATTCTGGAGTGATCATGGGTGGAAGCTCGGTGAGCATGCGGGGTGGTGCAAGCAAACCAACTACGAGATCGACACTCGCACACCCTTGATCATCCGAGTACCCGGCGCGAAGAATATGGGCAACAAGACAGCCGCTCTAGCAGAATTTTTGGATATCTATCCAACCGTCTGCGAGTTGGTAGGTCTTTCGGCACCCAAGGAGCTTGAGGGAAAAAGTCTGGTACCTCTGTTAGCGGGAACCGCTGGGAAGGTGAAAGACGCGGCCTTTAGTCAATTCATCCGGAACGAGGCGAGGGGAGACTTCATGGGCTATGCCATGAGGACCGATCGCTACCGCTACATCGAGTGGATCAATCTTGCCAATGGGTCCATCGAGGCTCAAGAGCTTTACGACCACCTATCGGATCCGGATGAAAACGAGAATATTGCGAATCGTGAAGAAAACGCTGATTCTCTCAAGAATCTGAGCACTCAGATGTGGGCGCAGCTGCCTAAACCCAAATTGAGGCCGTGAGCCACTTGTCCATTCACCATTCTTTGCCTGCTTGTCAGGTCCAAGCTCAGGGCAGTGCGCAATATGCTGTTGCACTCAGGCGAGGGGTTTCCTAATTTCTCTAAGCACTCATTTACCTTACGTCACATGAAACTGTCCAAATTGATCTTCGTCGCCGCCGCTTCCGTGGGCGGGCTGTTCTCGCTTTCGAGCTGCAAATCGGGTGGAGGAAACTCGATCAAGGTCGGCGAGTTTGCCTCGCTGACTGGCAAGGAAGCGACGTTTGGCACGTCTTCGCATGAGGGAACCTTGCTTGCCATCGAGCAGGTGAACGCCGCTGGCGGGGTGCTCGGCAAGAAACTTGAATTGCTCACGGAGGACGACCAAACCAAGGCGGGTGAGCCCGCCAATGCTGTCAATAAACTCATTTCGAAAGACGGCGTGATTGCGATTCTCGGAGAGGTTGCTTCCAGCCGCTCACTTGAGGCAGCTCCCATTTGCCAGCTCAACAAGGTGCCCATGATTTCACCGGCTTCCACAAACCCGACCGTGACTCGTGAGGGTGACTATGTTTTCCGCGTCTGCTTCAACGACAATTTCCAAGGCGGCGCACTTGCGAACTTCGCCAGCGGCACGCTGAAAGCAAAAAAGATCGCGATCCTAACCGATGTGAAGAGCGATTACAGCAAAGGGCTCGCAAAGAGCTTTAAGGAGAAGTACGCAACGAGCGGAGGAGTGGTCAGCACTGAGCTCGATTTCAATGGTGGCGACAAAGATTTCAAAGGCCAACTCACGGCGATCAAGAGCGACTCACCTGATGCGATTTTTCTTCCCGGCTACTACAACGATGTCGCACTCATCTGCATTCAGGCAAAACAACTTGGCATGAATATTCCGATCTTTGGCGGCGACGGCTGGGAAAGCGAAAGTCTTCTCGATATCGGCAAGGATGCAATGGAAGGTCATTATTTTTCCACCCATTGCTCGATTGAGCAACCGACACCGGAAATGACCTCGTTTGTCGATTCCTACAAAAAGCGATTCAACGGCAAGTCACCCGATGCCATGGCGGTTCTCGGCTACGACTCCGCAATGGTGTTAGTGAATGCTATCAAACGCGCAAATTCCACGGAGTCGAACGCCCTTAGGGATGCAATCGCCACGACCAAGGACTTCGCGGGTGCCAGCGGCAAAATTTCACTCAATGCCGATCGCGATGCGGTGAAGGCCTTGGTTTTCATTCAAATCAAAGGCGGGAAGTTTACCTACAGCGCGACCGTCAATCCTTGAGGATCCTTGCGGACCTCAAACGACCATTCGCCCTAATAGCCCTTTCAAGATACTAAATTTCTAACAATTCGTGGATTGGTTTTTCCAGCAGTTGATCAATGGCCTCGGGCTTGGGGCGATTTATGCGCTGATTGCCTTGGGCTACACGATGGTTTATGGGGTGTTGCGTTTTATCAATTTCGCACACAGCGATGTACTCATGCTGGGGGCGTTCTCCGCATTTTACAGTGCCCCAAAGATTGAGAAGGTTTTTGGTTCGCAGTCCGTTTTAGCCTGCATCATGGTGTTCATTTTGGCGGCCGCCATTTGTGCCGTGATCGGCATGAGCATTGAGCGCTTCGCGTATCGACCTCTTAGAAATCGTCCGAAACTCACGGTACTGATTACCGCGATCGGTGTTTCACTATTGATCGAGAACACCGCCCAAAACGAAAGGGTGCTTGGCTCGGCCCCGCAAGCATTCCCACAACTCATCACGGAACGCGCGATCCACCTTGGGAATCTGGTAATTTCTAGCAAGGATCTTCTCACGGTGCTGGTCACATTAGTTTTGTTAGGGGGCATGTGGTTCATTGTTCAAAAAACCCGCATAGGCACCGCCATGCGTGCGGTTTCCTTCAATCAACAGGCCGCAGCGTTGATGGGGGTGCCTGTGGACCGCATCATATCGTTCACCTTCGGGCTGGGGTCGTCGCTGGCTGCTGTCGCGGGCATTCTCTATTCGCTCAACTCGAGCATCGAGCCTCTCATGGGCGTGCAACCGGGATTGCGGGCATTTGTGGCTGCAGTTCTTGGTGGGATTGGAAATCTTCCCGGCGCGGTGCTAGGGGGCTTGCTCCTCGGATTGCTTGAAACCTTCGCGGGTGGCATCGAGGGTTGGTCGAATTACCGAGACGCCTTCGCCTTTGGCATCCTGATCGTGATCCTTCTTGTCAAACCTGCTGGCCTTCTGGGCCGCTCATCCGTTGAGAAAGTCTAATGCCTTTTAATGGAGCAAAACGCTGGCTAGTGGTGGGCATCGCACTCGCGATCGTCGCATCTTACTTCAGCCCACAATTCAATCGCTACTACCTCGGGGTCGCGATCGATGTGGGAATCGCAATCATTCTAGCAACCAGCCTGAATCTGATCAATGGCCACACCGGTCAATTCAGTTTGGGACACGCGGGATTCATGGCCGTGGGCGGATTTTTCTCGGCTTGGGTCTCACTTCATGTGGGCAATCTGTCCCACGCGTTTTGGTATTTTCCATTATCGCTCATTGCCGGTGGGTTGCTTGCGGCGTTGGTCGGTTTGTTTGTCGGCGTCCCGTCGCTTCGCTTGCGCGGTGACTACCTGGCGATTGTGACGCTTGGCTTTGGTGAAATCATCCGCGTGGTGGCGCAAAACACCGAGGCGGTTGGCGCAGCGAGCGGACTCAAGGGGATTCCAAAACTCACCACGCTCGGATGGACCTTTATCTTTGCGGTCATCACGATTTATGCCATTTCGACCCTTGTGAATTCCACCTATGGGCGCGGGTTCATTGCGGTGCATGACGATGAAATTGCCGCCGAGTCGAACGGAGTTGACACCACCCGAACCAAGGTGACTGCATTCGTCACTGGAGCATTTTTTGCAGGAATCGCCGGTGGTTTGTACGCTCACCACAAGCAGTTCCTATCACCTACGGGATTCGACTGGCTAAAATCGATCGAGATTGTGGTCATGGTCATCCTCGGAGGAATGGGTCGCACAGTCGGGGTGGTCGCCGCAGCGATTCTGCTCACGCTTATGCCAGAGGTTCTTCGGGAATTCTCGGAATATCGAATGATCGTTTATTCGCTACTCATCATCCTTCTCATGCTTCTGCGTCCAGCGGGATTGTTCTCATTTCACTTCAAACGACGCCATCAACCATGACTGCGCCGCTTCTCTCACTCGAACAGGCAACTATCCGCTTTGGTGGTCTAACGGCTGTCTCGGCACTGGATCTCAGCGTCGGTGATGGCGAGCTGGTCGGACTCATCGGTCCGAATGGTGCTGGCAAGACGACCGCCTTCAATATGATCACTGGGGTGTATCAGCCGACCTCAGGCTCGATTCGACTCTCCGGTAAGGACACGCGTGGGGTGAAGCCAAATCGTTTGGCATCCTCCGGCATCGCCCGAACGTTCCAAAATATCCGTCTGTTCCGTAGCATGAGCGTGATCGACAACATCAGAGTTGCGGCTCGTTTGCACAATGGTGAGGGTTATTTTAGCGCTTTCTGGCGTGGTGAAAAATGGCGAAATGCCGAGGCGGAGACGGAGAAAAATGCCATCGAGTTGTTAGAGATTTTCAATCTCGCGTCACAGCGGGATGAGCTCGCGGTGTCGCTTCCTTATGGAGATCAACGTCGCCTCGAGATTGTGCGGGCGCTTGCCACCCGTCCGAAGCTTTTGTTACTGGATGAGCCTGCAGCGGGGATGAATCCTTCGGAAAAGGACGACCTCATGCGCTTGATCCGCTTCGTGAAGGAGCGCTACGACCTCGCCGTACTTTTGGTCGAACACGACATGAAGGTGGTCATGGGGATCTGCGAGCGCATCGCGGTGCTTGAATACGGAGTGAAGATCGCCGAAGGTGCCCCCAAGGACATTCAAGTTCACCCGAAGGTGATTGAAGCGTACCTTGGTGCAGCCACTGAGTCATCGAGTGCGATGGGGTAGGATAAGTTACACGGTCATGTTTGGATTTGAAAAATTGGATATCTGGGAGAAGTCGGTCGACTTCACCGATGTCGTTTATTCCTGCACCCGAGTTTCTGCCGCGGATGAATGCTTCGGGCTGATGCAATCGATCCGTCTCGCAGCGGTCTCCGTGAGCACGTTCATCGCAGACGGAAGCTCTACGGGGTCCCGCAGCAGCTTGGTACGCCGGATCGAAATGGCATCAGATTCCCTGCAGGATGTCATTGTCCGTTCACACCTTGCGATGAGTCGCGGTTTTCTAACTTCTGAGGCCCTCAAATCGATTTGCATCGCAGCTGCGCATCAAAATCGACTGCTCGGATGCTTGAGGCGCTCGCTACCGGGCGATGCATAATATCCGACCCAATCCTTCACTCTTAACCCAATCCATCACCTTGCTTTCGGTCGAAAATCTTCATGTCTCCTATGGGTCGATTAAAGCGCTGCACGGCGTGAGTCTGCATGTGCCACAGGGGAGCATCGTGACACTCATCGGGGCCAATGGGGCTGGGAAATCGACCACGCTCCGAGCCCTCTCGGGGTTGGTGAAACCGACTTCCGGTTCCATCCGCTACGACGGCCACGAAGTTTCGAAGCTCCCACCGGAGAAGGTGGTGTCGCGCGGGTTGTGTCACGTGCCTGAAGGCAGGATGGTTTTTGCCAACTTGACTGTCCGCGAGAATCTCAAGATGGGCGCCTACCTTCAAAAAGATCGCAAGTGGATCGCCGATCAAACGGACTATGTCTTCGGGTTGTTTCCTCGCCTCAAGGAGCGGGAGGGTCAATCGGCCGGCACGCTTTCAGGTGGGGAACAGCAAATGCTGGCGATCGGTCGGGCCCTCCTAAGTAGACCGAAATTTCTCATGCTCGACGAGCCATCGCTCGGGATCGCGCCGCTGTTGGTGAAGACGATTTTCGAGCGGATCGTGGAGATCAACCGTGAGCAGGGATTGACGATTTTGCTCGTCGAGCAAAACGCGAATTTAGCGCTCGATGTCTCAAGCTACGCGTATGTGCTTGAGACGGGAAAAATCCTGTTGGAAGGCCCATCCGCTGTGGTGAAGGCAGATCCGCAGGTTCAGGCCGCTTATTTGGGCGCGTAGTTTGCCTCATCCGCAGCCGTGTGTTGCTCTGAGTCGATTTCGGTGCCACGATGCTGCCGCGCATGGCCCGTCAATACATTCTTCATCGCACATCAGCGGTCGCCGCCTCTGGAATCGATTACGTGGCTGCGCTCAATGCCGAGCAATACGAGGCCGTGTCATCGCCACCGGGTAAGGCACTCGTGATCGCCGGCGCAGGCTCAGGGAAGACACGCACTCTAACTTATCGAGTCGCGTGGCTGTTGGATCACGGGATCGAGTCCAAGCAGGTCTTGCTCCTTACGTTCACGAATAAAGCCGCACGGGAAATGACCGAACGGGTGAGGGACCTCGTGCCTCACGACACCTCCGACCTTTGGGCCGGAACCTTCCACTCAATCGGCAGCCGCATTCTCCGTCGTCATGCGGAGGATCTTGGATTCACGCGGTCGTTCTCGATCCTCGACCGCGATGATCAAAAGTCGATGCTTTCATCGGTCATTGCGAGTTGTGACATCGACACGAAAGTGCGGCGATTTCCCAAGCCTGATGTGCTGGCAGCGATGTTTAGCCTCATCGAAAATACGGGTGATTCGCTCGAGGAGGTCATTGCAGCACGATACGACCATTTCTACGATTGGACGGAAAAAATCGAGTTGGTCCGCACAGGCTACATCGCCAAAAAGCTGGCGACCAACTCGATGGACTTCGACGACCTCTTGGTCATGACCGTTCGGCTGTTTGA
>CAILVZ010000106.1 GCA_903837825.1 Akkermansiaceae bacterium
CAAAATTGGTGTCATTTCAAGTCTGCCGCCCACGTCATGTCACTCAAGCGATCCACCACGTCCGTTTTTTTCATCTTCATATTTCCTTTTCTTGCTCTGGCGCAAGAAGCCGAGGTGGTGGAACCCCCAATAGCAGCAAGCCCGGCAGCCACTCCAAGCGATCAAGATTTCATCAATCTGCCAGCCGATCCCACTTTGCAGACCACCGACATTATTTCCGACACGCAGATATCCCTCTCCGGAGAGGCGCTTCCCACGACTGAGTCAGATAGGGATTATGTGGACCCGAACAATCTCATGCCCCTTGATGGAGCACCCGCTCCCGTGGATCCGCGAACGCTCGCAGCATCCGGAGAGGAGCAGGAACTCAAGATGAAAATTCGCTACCAGCAAGTGCGAACAAAAGCCGAGCAGGATCCCGACATTGAGAGCCTGCTGAAAAAGGCCAAGACATCGAGCACATTTGAAGGCGAGCGGGCAGCATACCGGAAATACTACGAACTCCTTTTTAAGAAGATGAAGAAGCTGGACAGTTCTCTTTCCAAAAAATGCGATCTCATGGAAAAGACCTATCTTTCCCGGCTAGCACAGACGCGCGTTGAGCCTACGATCCCTCTCGAACCGCCCCCGAAGCCAGAACCTCTCGCCAACCAACCCTGATAACAAAACTATCAATACCCAAGCCGTTGCCTGACATCCCATGACTCTTTCCAGGAACCCGGAAATGAAAATATTCACAGGCAACGCCAATCCGGCGCTGTCCAGAGATATTTGCACCTACCTCGAAGTTCCGCTCGGGGACGCCACGGTCACATCCTTCCCCGACGGTGAGACTTTTGTGAAAATCAATGATAACATCCGAGGCCGGGATGTTTTCATTATTCAACCCACCTGCCCGCCGACAAACCAAAACCTGATGGAACTCCTCATCATGGTGGATGCCGCCCGGCGAGCCAGCGCCGCCCGTATCACGGCCGTGATGCCATTTTTTGGCTATGCCCGGCAAGACCGCAAAGACCAGCCTCGCGTGCCGATCACAGCCAAGCTTGTGGCCAATCTCCTTGTGGCAGCGGGCGTGAACCGTGTGCTGACGATGGATCTCCACGCGCAGCAGTTGCAGGGTTTTTTTGATATCCCGGTAGATCACTTGCATGCCATGCCCGTGATGGTTGAGCACATCCGCGCCATAGGCATAGCGAACCTCATCGTTGTTTCACCGGATGTCGGCGGCGTAAAAATGGCATCCGCCTACGCCAGCGCACTCGGCACCCGCATCGCCATCGTGGTCAAGCAGCGCAAAAGCGCCACGGAGACCGAGGCCTCACACATCATCGGAGAGGTGGAGGGAAAAAACATTCTCATTGTTGATGACCTCACCGAGACGGCCGGCACCATCACTGGAGCCGCAAAGATTCTGAGGGAACACGGTGCCCGTGATATTTATGCTGGCATTTCCCATACCATCCTGACAGATTTAGCAGTTGAGCGTTTGAGGGATTCCGATTTAAAGGAGTTGATTTCCACGAACAGCGTTCCGGCTCGTCTCACGACCGGCAGCAGAGTCACATCACTCTCCGTTGCCGAGCTTCTCGGTGAGGGGATCAGGCGCATTCACGACGACGAGTCCGTAAGTTCGCTCTTTGAAGTAAAACAAACCAAGTAAACCACACATATGGCCAAGCAAGTTAAACTCACAGCCCGTCCCCGCTCCGAAAGCGGCCGCAATGCCGTCAAAACCGTCCGCACACGCGGATCCGTTCCAGCCGTCATCTACGGCCATCACCGGACGCCGGCGAACCTCGAGGTCTCGCACCGCGAACTTGAAATCCTCCTCTCCCATGCAG
>CAILVZ010000107.1 GCA_903837825.1 Akkermansiaceae bacterium
GCGGAAAAGCGCCAGTGCCCGCATCTCATCGGCTGATAGGCCGACCGGCAGCGGCACCGCGTTGACCGGCGGCGGCACGCCTATCTGCGGCATCGGAGGGAGGCGGTCGTAGATCACCACCGTGCCCGCCGCCAGATCGCCCAGGCGTTGGAAACGCTGCGTCGCCATGCAGCTCGTCATCCCGAACATGTAGGTGAAAAACGGCATCCCATCGATGAATCGCAGGAAATTCCTCACCACCGCCTGCCCCAGCGTGATCGGCGAGCCAGTCGATTGCACCACCCGTAGGCCCATCATCCGCTTGCCCGGCGTGGCCCCGCGCTTCCCCGCCTCGAAAACGACCGGATAGATCCAGTCCAACAGAAACCACGCCAGCAGGAACATCCCGCCCGCCACCTGGATCCCGATGCCGAACCCCGCCAAACTCAGCAGCATCCCCCCGATCACAAGCACCGCCCCGCGGATGAGCAGGTCGATCAGGTAAGCGCCCGCCCGCAGCATCGGCCCGGCCATCCGCAAGCGGATCTCAATCCCCTCCGCCAGCTCCACCGCTTGCAAGGTGTCGAGTTTCTCCGTTTCCGCCGTCATCCCGTGTCGGGAGTGAGGCTAACGAGATCCGGCACGAGGTAAACCCGGAAGTGGCGCGGACGGCCACAGGTGAAAAGGCCGTCAGAATTTCAACCGCAAAAGGCGCGAAACGGGCGCAAAAAAAGATTCCCGGATCTTGGATTCAAAAAATTCCATCCTCGCCCTTTGTACGCCCGTTTCGCGCCTTTTTACGGCGGAATCTCAACGTGGAAATGGATAGGTCAGCCTGTGAATCTCCTTGTCCCGCTGGAATCCGACAGACAATTTCATTTCATGCGTCTTCTTCGTATCAAAGGCACAACGACCGCGTCCCCCGTTCGGCAGCTCTTGGCAACCCTATGGCTCACCGGTGGTCTTTTGGTTAGTGCCTCCGCGCAGGACATCGCAACCACCAATCGGGAATGGGTGAACCAGCCCGTCTCTTCCCAGTTTGCCAATTTCCAGAGCATCGCCCTGTATCCTCATCCGACTGACCAGAGCATTCTAGCCGCTTACTGCGTCAACGAAGGCAAATGGCGGGGTCACATGCGGGTTTTCAAACACGAAGGCGACAAAATCGAGTGGGCTGCCGTTTTCCCCGAGGAATACATCGAACAGATCGGACACTATGTGGTTTCCTGCCGGTGGAAGAGCTTCAGCATGCTCAAGAACCCAGTGCTTGAACTGGTGGACAGCACTCACATGGGCAACGGCGCCCTGTGGCTTCTTGAGTTGGATGGCAAAGAATTCCGGGTTCTACTGAACACCGCCGTGAAAGGTGGCTACTGGGCCCCTAAACCTGAATTCCAAGTCCCGCCGGAAGGTAAGGCGTCTTTCAATGGAGACCATTTGACTGTAAATTACCGAAAAGCTCCGGGGGAGAAATTCGAAACCGTGGTTCTCACGGGCTCGGTTTCAATCACGGACATGAGCGACAAGGAACTTCCGTCCAAGCCGTTCTATCAGGAATTCACGTGGGACAAAGAAAAACACGTCTTCATCGTCCACCCGCCCACGCCCAGAAAGGCCGCCTATTGAAGAGTCACCTGCTCTTCTCACCCTGCCAATTCACCGATCCTACCTCCCCTTGAAAACTCTATCACGCGGAGATCACCACGAAGGGTGCCGCCTCGCAGCAGCCTCCAAAAGACTACGAATACGGCATGCGGGACTTCGTCACGACCGAACCCGATGGCAACTTGATTGGCTTCGGGCAGCAGGTCGCTTGAGCCCGCTTCCCCGAAGATCCGGCGGATGCTGCCGCATCTCCAACAGCCATCCACTCATCCCCAAGGCGTGTCGGGTTAGTTCCATGGCCTGCGAAGTCGTCTCCATCGCGCATCGAGCGGAATCCATCCGTCACAAAGGCGTCCCCATCAGACGCCATGCCATCCCCAACGCGCACCGAGACACCGGACGCGTGATGGGGACGAGTTGAACCCCGTTGGGGGTGACGTTGCGCGCTTTTGATCTCACTGTCCGCGCTTTGGGCATGACAATGGACGTGTTGGATGCCGCTGGCCGCCCGATGGGGACAACGTTGCACCCTTTGGATTTCACTATACGCGCTTTGGAGATGACATTGGACGCGTTGGATTCCACTGGCCGCTCATGGGGATGACTTCGATCCCGATGGATTTCACTCGCCGCTCCCTGGGGATGCGCTGGAACGATGCGGGCGCAACAGTAAGGTGGCTGGATGGCAGAAGTGACCACTGGAAAGGTTCACGCGATGCGGTTGAGGCGTTGATGTTCGGAGTGCTCCGACAGGTCCTGCCCGTTACCCACAAATACCTTGGCTGAAGATTTTCCACGCTTCGGCGTAGATCTTTAGTTTTGCCAGCCCTCGCCATAGCACATCCGACCCTGGGTCCCCATCGCTCTTCCGGGCCAGGAAGCCGCCCAGCTTGGCGATCATCAGCACTGCGTTCTTGATGCTCGGACAGAGGGCGGGCGCGGGTCCTCCTCCCGCCGCCTGGACGCAGAGCGCTTCCCACTCCTCGCGCGCCAGCCAGCGGTCAGCCGGATCGTCCGGCTTGCTCCGGGCCTGCATCGTCATGGCTAACAAATGGCACGCGATGACGAGGTCCAGGGCGATCAACGCCTTGAGTTTCTCCACGGTTTGCACCTGCCGTTGTTCCGCCCGGCAGCCGCTTTTGAGAATGCGGAACAGCATCTCGATCCGCCAGCGCAGCGCGTAACACGCCACCAGCCGCTTCGCGTCCGTGGCGCTCATGACCGGTTCGGTGGTCAAAAGACGCCAGCAAACCGGCGCGGCTCCCGCAGGTGGATCAGTCTCGATGACCTCAAGAAACCACAGCCCGACGCTTTCCTTCAATCCGAGATACTTGCGTTTGTGGGCCGGAACCGCCAGCAGTACCTGTCCGGCCCGCACTGTTAGTTTGGCGCGACGGCTTCTCAATCCTTGCTTGCCACGCGGGATCTCGACTTCCAGTTCAGCCACGATCGTCAGGTCTTCCGGTATCTGCCAGAGGCTGCCTCCTTCCTCCCGATCCAACTGGCGGTCATGCCGGCTGCGGATCAAAAGTCCGGCCCCATCTCCGGTCTTCGCCCGCTGCTGTTGACTCGCGGCGAGCAGTTCATAGATGTCCGCCTCGCGGTCCGCGACGCAGAGCACCTTGCGGTTTCCGCCAAGATCCTGCCAGAGTCGTTGCGCTTTATTCCAACCCTCCAGCCACCGCTGGCTCTCCTTCTCGTGCAGCGGCTGGCTGTTGCGCTTGCCCGCCGGATCATCGTCGCGGCCTTTACGGGCGTAAAGATCGCCGCCCGGCATGCCATGCACCGTTCCGCTCTCGCCCACCACCAAATGGCCGTGCAGGAAGAGCCCCGGAGTTTTCTGGCTGCCATGACTGCCCGTGGGACCCAGCCCTTCCATCCCGGAGCGGGTGCTGAAATTCAGGGCGGACGTGTCCTGAATCACTAACAAACATCCGTCCTCATCATCGGCGGCCAGACGGGCGAGGGTGGCGTCACGATGCGCCTCCAAGATCCGCTCCGCCGTCACCTCTTGGTGATCGAAGAGCCGGTAGCACGCTTTGGTTCCGGCCCAGTCGCCACAAGCGTTAGGGATCGAAACGCCCGGTTGATTGAGGAAATCCGCAGCCACACGCTCGAAGCGTCGCTTCCGACGAATATCCTTGCAAACCAAAGAAGCGAATTCAGTTGAAGACCAGTAACAACTGGCGGAGGCGGTGGGAATTTCAAGATCCATCCCCCGCGATAATTCAAACGATTGTTTCGTACAAGCCTGAAGTGGTACGACTTGTGGGTAACGGGCAGGGCATGCCGGAGCTTTCCACTGGCCGACCTGTCGGCCAGTGCCAAAGCGGGGACCTGTCCCCAGCAGTCCGAAAGGCATCCGCCCGCGTGATATCTGCTAGGGCAGGTCGCCCTAAGCCCCCCGCCCCCAAACCTCCTGATATACGCACGTGAAACCGGGAAAAACCTTGTCAAATCAAGGATTCCTGACAGTTTCCCTATCGTAGTGCCTTGCCGGATATCACTTCCCCAGGCACTACGAACACCACTGTTCTGCAAGAAATTAAAGATGCCGGAAGATCACTCCATCGTTCGTTCGCCCTCCAAGACCGTTTGGATCATCGCCTACTTGCTGTCTCCGGCACTACCGTTTTTCTGTCTCCGATACGCAAGAGCCATCGGAACTGTTGAGTGTATCGTCGGCGTACTTGCCGCATTGACCGCGCACATTGGACTTGTGACGGTTCTTGGTGCTACCGATGGCGATCCTCTCCAGATATTCGTGATCCTGCTTATGGGCCTCTCGCTCTTCGTGATCATTCTTTGGCAGTTTCTCGCAGGTCAGCGTTCAGGCTTGTGGTCAACAGATGCCCAGAAGCAGTGGAGGGCGGCTGGACGGTTCTTCGGTGGCTTCTTGGCAGTCGGAATGGCGCTCGCTATCGTGAGCTTTCATTTGCGGCGCAACCTTGATCCGGAACACTCATGGATCGAGAATCCCCAAGCAGAACAAGCCGTGCGTGGCAACCGGCGATAACGTTCCAATTTGAATTCGAGCTTCCCACCGCCGGTGCCACCACTCTATCGTTCTGCAAGAAATGATCCGATCCATGAAACAGGTTCGTCTCATTTTCATCATCTCATACATTTGCACGCAGGCGGTTGTTTTTGCTGAGGAGCCTCAGGGAGTGTCTACGGCAAAAGGATCTAGAGATCCACGCACAGGGTTGACACCAGTCATTCTGTTTCCCAATTGCAAGAATCGGAACGCCATCATGCAAGAACCGCTGTTGGTGTATTCTCGATGGGACGTCAAGCCACCCAATCAGATTCTTGGCATTGATGGCACATTTACAGACGCACAGATTATTGCGGGTCTTCGGGAATTTTACCTCAAGTGGAGTGCGCCAGAGAGTGATTCTTCTCGACCGAGACCCCAATTGATTCTCGCGGCGCAGAATTGGGGTTGTGGAGCCGGTCTCCATGAACAGGTTGAGAAGATAAGTCAGGAGTTCGAGATCGATGTTTATACGATTTACCCAGTCATTTCGGAA
>CAILVZ010000108.1 GCA_903837825.1 Akkermansiaceae bacterium
CCCTGTGGTGTCCGGACTTTCCTCAGCCTTGCTTGCGCAACACTGCGACCGTCCAGGGAGCGGCACTCACAAGGTGCACCCGTCGCCACGATTTTCAAACTAAAAATGCATCAAGGGCCGCAGCACAAAAGGGCGAACGGCCAGCCGCGGGCTCGACCTAGAGTCGGATTACTCAAGCTTTGGCGGTGTACGAGGCGAGGAGGGCTTCCGCCTTTGCGGGGGCCACGGCCTCATGGAAATCGTCATTCACCATGCAGACAGGCGCGCTACCGCACGAGGCGAGGCATTCGGCGAACTCGACCGAGAATTTGCCACAAGGTGAGACTGAGATCGGATGGTGGTGAGAATCGCTGGCACTGCGGTCGATCCCCGTGAGTTCGCAGAGGCGATCCATGAGCTCATAGCTGCCGCCCATGGCGCAGGAGAGCGTGCGGCAGACGCGAATGTGGAACTTGCCCGGGGCCGATTGACGAAACCCTGGATAGAAGCTCACCACTTCAAGCACCTTGATGGGTTCAATCGAGAGCTTCGCAGCGACCCATTCGATCGAAGGGGCGGAGATGTAGCCGAAGTGATGTTGGACGATGTGGAGGAGTGGCAGCGTCGCGGCGCGCTTGCTTTCTGGGTAGTGCGAGATCCGTTCGTCGGCCTCGGCCTCAAGCGCTTGGCTGATCGCGAATGGCGGATAGAATTGGCTTCCTGGTGTCTCGTGAGAGGCGACGGATTCTTCGAGTGTGTGGTGGGACATCGGTGAATGAGGTGAAGAGGATTGATCCGTTAGGTATCGAGAAGTTCCTTAGCGATCGCACTCGCCCATGACGAAGTCGAGCGAGCCGAGGATCGCAGGGATGTCTGATACCATGTGGCCGGGAAGTAGGCTTGAGGTGATCGAGAGATTGCAGAACGAGGGGCTGCGGATTTTGAGACGGTAGGGAACGCCGCCGCCTTTTGAGTGGATGAAGAATCCGAGTTCTCCCTTCGGGTTTTCGGCAGCGAAATAGACTTCACCAGCTGGAGCGTTGATCCCTTGGGTGGAAACAATGAAGTGATGGATGAGTTCTTCCATCGACATAAGCACGCGCTCTTTGTCGGGCAAGATGCTTTTGGAATCTGCTAGATTCACAGGGCCCTCGGGCATCGTATCGAGGACCTGACGGCAGATCCGGATCGATTGCCGCATTTCCTCCATCCGGCATTGGTAGCGTGCGTAGCAGTCGCCTTCGTCGGCGATGGGTACATCGAAATCGTATTTTTCATAGCCGAGGTATGGGCTATCCTTGCGGAGGTCGCGAGCGACGCCAGAGGCGCGTAGGTTCGGGCCAGTCATCCCCCAAGCGATGGCTGACTCGCGGCTAATCACGCCGACATCAACCATACGGTCGAGGAAGATTTTGTTTTTATCGAGTAGCTTGGCGATTTCTTCGATCGTGACCGAGCATTCGTCGAGGAACTGGCGGACGGATGCTTCGAATCCGGCTGGCATGTCGCGGAGTTGTCCCCCTACGCGGGTGTATGAGGTGGTGAAGCGAGCGCCGGTGAGTTGTTCGCAGAGGTTGTAGACCTTTTCCCGTTCGGTAAACGTGTAGAGGAAAACGGTCATAGCTCCCACGTCCATGGCGCAGACGCCGACGCCGAGCATGTGAGATGAGATCCGGGCGAGTTCACAGCAAAGCACGCGGAGTGCTTGGCCACGGGGTGGTAGTGTCCAGCCCATCAACTTTTCCACCGCGCAGGCATAGGCCACATTGTTCGCGAGCGGGGCGAGGTAATCCAAGCGGTCCGTGTAAGGCACGAACTGATTGTAGTGCATGTTTTCGGCAATCTTCTCATCGCCTCTGTGGAGGAATCCTACATCGGGTATGGCGGAGTCGATGATTTCACCATTCAATTCCAAGATCAGGCGCAGCACGCCGTGAGTCGCTGGATGGGAAGGGCCCATGTTCAATACCATCCGCTCACCGACGAGATCGTCCGTCTCCGCGTGGTAGTGATCCGCCGCGCGGGCAGTGCGGGCGATGTTGTCTGGGGCGTCGAATTCTTTGGTTGTGGTACTCATGCCGTTTTGCCGAGGAAATAAGCGCCCAAACTGGGCGTTTTCGCAAGGGGTTTGTGAAAATTTTCACAAGCTGGGGGCTCGGGCGATCCCTTGAGGTCGGCGGTCTTGCGGCCGCGATCCACATGGTGCGTGGGATTTCACGGTTTCGCGGTCGGTGGAAATTGATTTTTTTGTGACGTTTGCGGGTTTTTGGGGTTACCAGTGTGTGATGCAGCGCCGATTATTGCTTTTGATCCCAGCTTTCGCCTTGGTGGCGTGGCTTGGGTATTGGCTCGCCGGCACGGCTGCGCCCCATCGGCTTGGGGGGAATCAGGTCAACGATTCGAGTGAGAAGCCCCGCAGGGCCATCATTGCAGACGAGCCGATGCCGACGTTTCGCCGAGGTGAGCGAGAGGTCAAGTTTCGGGGCGACGGTGAGGCCATGATGGAGGGCGCGTTGCCGGGGGAGAGGATTTTGGTCTTTAAGGATCGAAAGGCGCTTGAGGATTTCTTGAAGCGTGCGGGAGACGCGGTTCGGGTGATGGGGCGGATCGATGCGCTGAATGCGCTAAGGGTTGGATTTTCAAATTACGATGATCTGGCGGGATTGCTTGATGGGAGTGAGCAGGCTTCCTTTGTTTTTCCTGTGGACGTCCCAGTTCCTAAAGATGGTACGGTTCAACCGGGTGCGGTGCCGTTGGATGATCGCCTTCTGGCCTGGTTAGGGGTCAAAGGCGATCATTCGAACTGGGGTAATGGGGTCCGCATTGCAATTTTAGATACGGGGGTGGCGTCTAGCAGTGCGTTTTCTAGTAAGATCTATTCGATCAATCTGGTGGATCTCCCAGCCGACTTGTCGCTGCAGAATGGTCACGGGACGGCTGTTGCTTCGATGATCATCGGACAAGATCCCATGACGCCGGGCGTTGCGCCAGGGACGGAGATGGTGGTTTCCGTTCGGATTGCCAATGACCTTGGACAGTCGGATAGCTTCATGTTGGCAAAGGGCATCATCGCGGCAGTTGATGCGGGCGCGCAGCTCATCAATATTTCGATGGCGAGTGTGGGCGACAGTGCACTGGTTAGAAATGCGATCGAGTACGCGCGAGCCGCTGGTGCATTAATTGTCGCTGCGGCTGGCAATAACGGTCTAGATCGCGTTTCCTATCCGGCGGCAAACGATGGGGTCATTGCCGTTGGGGCGGTCGATGCATTGGGAAATCATCTGGATTTCTCTAACAGCGGGAATCAGGTCGACGTTTCAGCGCCTGGGTATGGATTGAATGCAGCATGGACTGGCGATCAAATTGCGAGTGTGAGTGGGACATCGTTCAGCAGCCCAATCGTGTTGGGGGCAATCGCTGCAGTGAAGAGTTGGCCGGGCAATGAGAATTTGACCATGCGCCAGGCCGCAGATGTGCTTTTTTCCTATTTGAACGACAGTGGGGCCGCAGGAACTGATCCGCTGACTGGGAATGGAATGCCGGACCTCGGTCGGGTGTTGAACGCAAAGACTCCCGGAATTTATGACGCTGCGGTGGCGTCGCAGAGGATCATTCCGCCAGATTCAGCAAACCCATACGGACAGTTGGAAGTACTCATCCAAAATCGTGGAACTGAGAATTTAGTGAATACTTCGGTTAGAATTTCGACTCCCTCCGGCGTGATGGAATCGAATATCACCTCACTCCCTGTCAACGCGGTTCGAGTGGTGACGGTTCCGATCACGCAGGTGACCGGTTCAGGTATGAACTTTGAATCACAGGTTAGCTTGTCGGCGGGGCTGAGGGATGTGAAGCCATCCAATGACCGGCGGGCTGAAACTTATGTTCCTGCGGGTGCTCCCTAGTGGTTAGGTTTTGGTTCGGTGAGTTCTTGAGTGGCCTCAGTGCGATACTCTTCGAGATGTTGGTTCCAAAGTTTTTCGAGTTCCTTGACCTTGTCGGGATGTGCGTCCGCGACGTCCTTAGTCTCCGAACGGTCCGAGGTTAGGTCATAGAGTTCCCATGGTGCGCTGTGGTTGCGGACCAATTTCCAATTTCCTTGGCGGATCGCTTTGTTGTCGTCGTGATACCACCAGAAATCCTCATGTCTCACTGAGTCATCGTGAGTGAATGCATTCACAAGGCTCTTCCCTGGTGATGGAGGCATCGGGTGCCCGCCGAAGGTCGCTGGCATTTGACCGCCGGCAAGTTCGAGGATGGTGGGGGCGATATCGATCAAGTGCCCTGGGTTTTGTCTTAGTTCACCATGAGCGGAGAATCCGTTAGGCCAGTGAACGATGAGGGGTGTGGAAATCCCTCCTTCATGAGTCCAGGACTTGTGCAAGCGGTGGGGGGTATTTGCCGCGCTTGCCCAGCCAGGACCAAGACCGAGAAAGGTTTTTGCGGAGCCAGGTGGGAGGCTTGGATCGTGGAGGTCGCCGCGGATGACTTCTTCGGAACTCGCACCATTGTCAGAGACAAATAGGATCAGCGTGTCGTCCAGCTTGCCGGATTTTTTGACTTGTTCGATCACTCGCCCGATCTCGATGTCCATCCGATGGATCATCGCAGCATGGATGGCCATCTTGATGGGTTGGAATTTCTTTTGTTCGGGAGAGAGGGTGTCCCATGGCACGGCGCGGCCCACCTCGCCGGGGCCGATTTTTTTGAGAAGTTGTTGAGGTGTTGGGTTGTAACTCGGCCAAACGGCTGAATCCAATGGCGGCAGGGGGCCATCGACCAAGCCTAGCTGTTTCATTTTCGTGTAGCGTTCTTGGCGCAGGGCATCCCAGCCTGCGAGGTAGCGGTCGCGATAAATCGCGATGTCTTCTGGCAGTGCTTGAAGTGGGAAGTGCGGTGCGGTGAATGCAAGATAGAGAAAAAATGGTTGATTCGCGCGTTCCGACTGGTGGTCTGCAAGCATGTCAATCGCGTGCTGGGCGATCGCGGTGGTCGAGTAGTAACCTGTGCCGAGTTTGACTGGGGGTAGAGGTTTGTCATCAAGCGTGTGATGCTCGGGGTCGAAGTAGCGGTCGTGGTCGTCGAGCGAATACGAGTGGTCGAACCCATTTTTGAGTGGTTCTCCATCGACGTGCCATTTGCCCGAATGATACGACCGGTACCCGAGTGGACGGAGGTATTCTGGAACCAGCCTTGCCCATGCGGGGCGGTTGGCGAAGTTGCCGCTCTTTACCCCGGGCAGACTGTCGCGGCGAACTTGTTGGGCGTAGTAACCTGTTAGAATCGCGGCTCGTGACGGCCAGCACCGTGCAGTGTTGTAGAACTGGCTGAAGCGGAGGCCACCGGCTGCAAGCTGATCGAGATTGGGCGTTTGAATCTCACTGCCGTAGCAGCCAAGGTCCGAGTAGCCCATGTCGTCTGCAACGATCACGACGACATTCGGTTTTTTTGCAGGACTCTCTGCACTGGCGTGCAGGCCAAGGGCTAAGCCGATGGCGGCAACGAACAGCGCGGGTTTCGCTGCGAGGCGTGTGTTGTTGAAAATCATGGTTTTGCTTTGGCGGATTTCTTGTGCGGGGCGGATGGCTCGGGTCCGTCGGAGTCGGTCGTGGATGCTCCCCAAAGCGGCTTGGCGAGGGTAGCGCTCCATGCATCCCATTTGGACTGGAGCTCCCTCAGTTTTTCGGGTTGCTCGCTGGCGAGGTCGTGGCTTTCAGAAATATCGTCGCTGAGGTGATAGAGTCTTGGCGGGGTGGGCGGTTGGTCGCGGCCGGTGCGGGTGTCTGCATTTTGATCGTATCGGACCAGCTTGTAGTCACCAACACGAATCGCCATTTGCCCGCCGAGGCGCCAGAAGAGTGCATCATGAGGGGCTCCCGATTTTTCTCCTGTTAGGAATGGGATCAAATTGATGCCGTCGAGCTTCCAGTCCGGTTTCGGAGCCACCCCTGCGGCACAGAGTGCGGTGGTATTGAGGTCGAGTTGGATTGTCGGCTGGTCATAGGTCTTTGGAGTTAATTTGCCTTTCCATGAAATCAAGAAGGGGACTCGAATTCCTCCCTCCAGGGTGGTTCTCTTGGAACCACGAAGCGGTGCGTTTGAGGAGGCATTGATGGTGGTGCCTGGCATGGTGGGGCCACCATTGTCGCTGATGAAACAGACAAGCGTGTTTTCCTCTTGGCCAGAATCCACCAACGATTGGCGTACCTTCCCGACGGCTTCATCGAGTGCAATCATCATCGCGGCATACTTGCGCCGTTCTGGATTGACAATCCCGGTGACTGTTGCAAGGCGTTCGGCAGTGGCTTGGAGGGGGGTGTGGACCGCGTTGAATGCGAGATAGAGAAACCATGGGTTGCCTTTTTGCTTGGTGATAAATGCCGTCGCTTCTCTCGCAAATGCATCAGTGGTGTAATCGAGGGTTTCCTCAGGCGTTGTACCGCGAAGCATTCCTTTGTAATCGGTGTAGCTGTGTTCTCCACCGATGAAGCCGTAGAAGTCGTCGAACCCTCGCTTCTGTGGCACCATGGCTGGAAGTCCACCCAAGTGCCATTTCCCGACGAGCCCAGTGTGGTAACCGACGGTCTTGAGACGGTCCGCCAAGGTTGTCTCGGTGAGCGGTAGTCCACTTGTACCTCCGACGACATTGAATTCATGACCGAAGCGTTGCTGGTAGCGGCCTGTTAGAAGGCCAGCTCGCGTTGGTGAGCAATAGGGTCCACTGACATAGCCACTGGTGAACCGCACGCTGGCTGTTGCGAGTGCGTCGATGTTTGGAGTGACGATGTCCTTACACCCCTGGAAGCCAGCGTCAGCATACCCCATGTCGTCGGCGACGATGAATAAGATATTGGGACGTTCGGATGGGGTGGCCGCGTGGACCGCTTGGCTGGCACTGACAAGTGCGGCAATGATGGCAAAATATCGATAGTGCATGGGAATGGTTGTTGGGTTTGATTCTAGCAGGTGGCTTGTGTCATCTAGCGTTTTACCTGATGTTTTTTTGCCTCGCGTTCGGTGGGGTCGCCAAGGTCACCTTGTTGGTGCATCCATGCATCCAATGAACCCCGAAGGCGGTTGATGGTGTCTTGGTTTTGGGGATCTGAAGCGATATTATAGAGTTCCCACGGATCTGAACTCAGGTCGTAAAGTTCGAGGGCGGGTCGCTTGGTGTAACGTTCTACTTGCTCGGTGGCGAACGAGTCGCCTGCGTTGCCTTTTTTTCGCCATGACTGAACGATGCTGCTGCGGCTCATGTTATTTTGAAAGGTTGCTTCGGGTTCGAGATTGACGATTAACTTCCATCTTTCGTCGCGGACAGCACGGGTTCCATACGCCTCGGGGCCGTTCGAGATCCCTCGGGCGGTGTGCTCTGCAAAGACGAGATCACGATGACGCGCGGTGGTGCCTAACAGTACTGGCAAAAAGCTGCTTCCATCGAACTGGCGGTTTCCAGTAGCATCGGCGCAGCCGGTATCGATTTCGGTGGGTTTTCCGCCCGCGATTTCGATTAGGGTGGGAAGGACATCAACGTATTGGATCATTGCAGGATTTTCCGATCCGGGCTTAATCTTGCCAGGCCAACGCGCGATCGCCGCTGCATGAATCCCGGGATCATAGCAGGTCCATTTTCCATGTGGCATTGAGCTTCCCTGCTCGCTGAAGAAGAGGAACAAGGTGTCTGTCGTATGGCCGGATTGTTCTAACAAATTTGAGATTTCGCCTACCTCTTGATCGAGGCAACTGACCTCAGCCAAGTAGTTCGCGAGTTCCCGTCGAGTGATAGCAGTGTCGATAAGATAGGGTGGCAATTTCAGTTTCGCGGGGTCATACGCCGTGTGGTCGCCCTTGGTCCATGGGCCGTGGGGTTCGTGCGTTGCGACGTAGAGGCAGAATGGTCGGGATGGATCCTCGCGGATGAATTTTTTGATACCCCCAAGATCCATTGAACCATCGCCGCTGTCTTCGCTGGTGTCGCCAGATGCCTCACCGAGCATCGTGATCATTGAGTCAAATGGATAACATTCGGGCGGTCCAAAGTGGGTTTTTCCTATGCAGGCGGTGCGGTATCCAAGCGTTGCGAGATGGGTGGGTAAGGTCTTTGTGCCTGGCCGAACCACCGAATGATTCGGGTAGGCACCATTGCGGATTGGATAGATGCCAGTGAGTAGTGATTGGCGCGTGGGTGAGCAAACGGAAGCGGGTGAGAAAAACTGGGTGAGCTTGACGCCTTCACGAGCGAGTTTGGCAAGTTGCGGGGTCTTCGCGTCGGTGGGGCCGCCAAAGCAAGCCACATCGTGCCAAGTGAGATCATCGGCGATGAAGATCACCATGTTAGGTCTGGCATCCGATGCCGCGGCCACGGTGAACGCCAAGGAGGCGCTCCACAGAGCGACTAGAGCAGGTCGTGTCCAGTGTGCCTTCATCCGTGCTGCGTGACGAGAGCGGCTCAATGCGCTGGTTCCGAAATTTGCGTCGGTTCGTGGCCGGGTAGAAATAGGCCGGACGGCTTTTTCACCCGTCCTGAGGGTCGGACGCCAGGGCCGAGTTGCTTTTTCCCGAGGTCGGTATCCATTTGATCGATGAATCGTTGCAAGCGCTCCACCACTTCGGGGTGCTGTGCCGCAACGTCTGTCTTTTCCGCAATGTCGTTTTCGAGGTTGTAAAGAACCGGTTGGGTGCTGGTTTCTTGGGGTGGCCCTTTTTTTCTCGGGCCGGCGCGATGGGTGATGGATAGCTTCCAATGGCCGCTGCGCAC
>CAILVZ010000109.1 GCA_903837825.1 Akkermansiaceae bacterium
CGATTTCTCTCGAAAATGCGGCCATCTCGGTGGAGATCGAAAAAGAGGGTGAAATCGACGTCACCGAGGCCCTGCGCGAGGAGGTTTTGATCAACTTTCCGGCCGATCCAAGATGCGAGGAAGGGGATGTCCCGCAGAAGTGTGAAATCGATTCCCGATATTTATCAGTGGACAAGTCGATGCAAGATGGGCTACCCACTCCGCCCCGCGCCGAGAGTGATGACCGATGGTCAGCTCTCGACACTCTCAAGGACCTCAAGGACCCAAACTAAACGAACTCAAGACTATGGCCATACCAAAGCGCCGCCAATCCAAAAGCCGTCAAAAAATGCGCCGTGGCGCCACTCGCTGGCGTGCACCGATCTTCAAGAGCTGCCCTGAATGCAGCAGTAAAGTGCCATCGCACATTGCGTGCCCATCGTGTGGCTATTACCGCAATCGTCAGGTGCTCGATGTCGAGGCTCTCTGAAGCGTTGGACCGGATTCTCCAGAAATTGCCGCCCGGAACTGTCCGCGGCGGTGATTTTTCGTAGTTTTTTCCCTGATTGAGTTGCCGAATCGCCCATCCTATCCGAGATGAAAGTTGCCCTAGACGCCATGGGTGGGGATCACGCCCCCGCCGTAAACATCGGAGGTGCCATCGACGCGCTGCGCTACTACCCAAAGCTGCAACACCTTTACTTGGTGGGAGTTGAGGAGGTGCTGGTGGAAGAGTGTAAGAAACAAGGGCTGGATCTCAATGATCCTCGGGTGAGCATTGTAGGCGCCCCAGAGGTCATTGGTATGGCCGAGCCAGGTGCCAAAACCGTGCGGCGGAAAAAGCTTTCTTCGATTAGCATCGCGATGGACATGGTGAAGGAGGGGCGAGCCGATGCGTTCGTTTCTGCTGGAAATACGGGCGCGGCGGTGGCTGCGGCGACCTTGAAATTGCGGACGTTGCCCGGAGTGGATCGCGCGGGGATCGCCTCGGCCTTGCCGAATGAGTTTGGCATTTGCCACATCCTCGATGCCGGGGCAAATCCTGAAGCGAAGCCTGAGCATCTGGTTGCCTATGCGGTGATGGGCACTGCGTTTTCGCGCGGGGTTCTGGGGGTGAAGGACCCGAAAGTGGGTTTGATGTCCAATGGCGAGGAGGATGAGAAGGGCACCACCTTCACCAAGGAAACCTTCAAGCTGCTCAAAGAAACCCCGGGCATCAACTTTGTTGGCAATGTCGAGGGGCGTGACCTTTTTGAAACGGAGCTGGACGTGGTGCTCTGCGATGGATTTGTGGGCAACATCATGCTCAAGACCATTGAGGCCACGGCCAAAGCCGTCTCAAAATGGCTCAAAACCGAGATCAAGGGGAACCCGCTGCGGATCGCTGGGGCGGTGCTGGCTCAAGGGGCATTCAAGGCCCTCAAGGAGAAAAGCAGTTACGAAACTTACGGTGGCAGTCCGCTTCTCGGAGTCAATGGGGTGGTGATCATCGCCCACGGATCCTCAAGCGCGCTGGCCGTTCGCAACGCCATCCGCGTGGGGATCGAAACGGTTGAAAATGGCGTGAATGTCGAAATCCAAAAGGCATTGACTGCGATTTCACTCGTGGATGGTGCGGAAGGTTGATTTAAGCGGTCAGTGGCCACACTTCGCGCTTGTGGCGGCCCGAGTTGGGTTCCATCGTCCCCGCGCATGAGTGAATTGACGTCAGCCATCCAAGTCTGCATCGCAGGTACTGGGAGTTATTTGCCAGAAAAGGTTCTAACGAATGAAGAACTTGCGGCACGAGTTGACACGAGCGACGAGTGGATTGTCACTCGAACGGGCATTAAAGAGCGCCGAATCGCCGCAGAGGGGGAATTCACCTCGCACATGGCTTCGCATGCGGCAAGGCGAGCCCTTGAACAAGCGGGGCTTGCTGCGGAGGATGTTGAACTGATCATTGTGGCGACGATCACTCCAGATACGCCGACTCCGGCGACGGCCTGCTATGTCCAACAGATGCTCGGTGCGAACCGCGCGGTTGCCTTTGACATTTCTGCGGCATGCTCGGGTTTCCTTTACGCGATGGAAATCTCCAAGCGCCTCATCTCTGGTGGTGCGTTTAAGAATGCTTTGATCATCGGAGCAGAGAAGCTCTCGGCGGTGACGAACTGGGAAGACCGGACAACTTGCGTGCTTTTCGGGGACGGGGCGGGAGCTGCTGTTTTACGCCGCGCCGAACCGGGTGAGGGCGCCATTCTCGCCACGGAAATGGGGACCGATGGAAATCTAACTCATCTTCTCAACATCCCTGGTGGTGGTAGCGCTTGTCCCATCACCGAGAACAACGTCAACGATCATCTCTTCTCGCTTACGATGATGGGCAAGGAAGTGTTCAAGCATGCGGTAACGCGGATGAAAGAGGCCGCAGAAAAAGTCATCGAGGGTGCCGGGTTGAAGCCGGAGGACATCGCTTGCGTCATTCCCCATCAGGCGAATTTAAGAATCATCGATGCCATCGCAGATCGTCTAGCAGTTCCTAATGATAGAGTTTTTGTCAATCTCGACAAATATGGGAATACATCGGCCGCTGCGGTTGCAATCGCTCTTGATGAGGCGAATCGCACTGGAGCGTTTCAACGGGGTGAGCACATCGTGTTGGTGGTTTTTGGTGCGGGTCTTACTTGGGCCGCTGCTGCCATTCGGTGGTAACTTTTAGCGCGCAATTCGCAACTGATGTCCCACCGTTCTGCGCCATTGGAAACTGATCAGATGCCGCCAGGCATTCCGTTCATCATCGGGAATGAAGCGGCGGAACGTTTCTCGTTCTATGGCATGCGCACGATCCTTGTCGTGTTCATGGCGCAATACCTGCATTTCATGGATGGCAGTGGCGGTCAGGCGCTGTCGGCCAATCAAGCAGTGGAGGGCTACCATCAGTTCGCAAGCTGGGTGTATTTCACACCGCTTCTCGGTGCGTTGATCGCAGACATTTTCTTTGGGAAATATCGGACAATCCTTTGGCTTTCGATGGTCTATTGCCTCGGTCATGCAGCGCTTGCTTGCATGGGATCCTATGGACATTCGTCGATATGGTTGGGCATGGGACTGGGCTTGATTTGTCTAGGCTCTGGAGGAATCAAGCCCTGCGTCTCAGCTCACGTGGGTGATCAATTCGGTAAGAACAACCACCACTTGATCTCCAAAGTTTACAACTGGTTCTACTTCGCCATCAACTTTGGTTCGTTCTTTTCCACGTTGCTGACACCATGGTTGTTAGAAAATTATGGACCGCATTGGGCGTTCGGAGTTCCGGGGGTTCTCATGGCGATTGCGACCTTCATGTTCTGGTTAGGGCGGAACCGGTTTGTTCACATTCCTGCTTCCGGCAAAGCGTTCTTCAAGGAAGCCTTTTCCCGTGAGGGGATCGTGGCGTTTTGCAAGTTGGTTCCCTTGTTTGCATTCATCGCTGTGTTTTGGTCGCTTTACGATCAAACGGGTTCTTCTTGGGTGTTTCAGGCAGAGCAAATGAACCTGAATTTCATGGGGATTCATTGGCTTGAGTCGCAGATCCAAGCGGTCAATCCGATTCTGATCCTCCTGTTCATCCCGTTGTTCACCTTCATCATTTATCCATGGATGAATCGAGTGTTCCAACTGACGCCGCTGCGGAAGATCGGCATCGGATTGGCTTTGATCGCAGCGTCGTTCGCTCTCACCACGCTGATCCAATCTTGGATCGACTCCGGACAGCGGCCATCCATTGGTTGGCAAATCATCGCCTATGTCATCATCACCGCGTCAGAAATCATGGTGTCGATTGTTGGGCTTGAATTTGCCTACACCCAGTCACCTAAGGCGATGAAGTCATGGATCATGGCTTTGTTTTCTCTCGCCGTTTGGGGGGGGAATCAATTCACCGCGCAGGTCAATCATGTGATCGACATTCCCTCGGCAGGGACGAGGCAGTTCGAGCGGGCGACGGCGCAGCTTCCTGCGGATTGGCAGGCATCGCCTCGCACCATCACCTTGCCGGGGTATGATGGAGTGACTGGCACGGCCGATGATCTCATCGCTCGTTGTCACCAAGGGCGGCTTGAATCGTTAGAAATTCCAGGACGTGCTCAGTTTCTCGCCGCGGCGAATCGGATCGAAGCGGTTTCCAAAGAGGCCTTCCCCGCAGATGAAGCCGGAGCCAAAACGATCGGCAACGCCAAAGACCCGTGGGGCAATCCTTTGGTCTATCATCTCATCGATTCGTCGCATGCGAGGATTTCCAGTGCGGGGCCGGATCGGGAAAACAAGACCGAATGGGACATCGGTGTCATCCTTGAGAAAATTGACAGCGGAGCTGCGCCGGACATCAACACATGGTTAGGCCGTCGGAAGGCAGCGCTGGGAATTCGTGAGAAGCCTACCGAGGCCGGTTTTGCTCTCACCGAATTCTCTGGCGGGCAAAGCAAGCTCGAAGGGGCCGCCTACTTCCGGTTTTTCACCGCGCTGATCCTCGTGACGACGCTGCTTTTCATTCCGTTTGCGATGTTGTATCGTCCACGCACCTATCTCCACGACTGAGGCGGGGTGGCTTGCGATGAAATCGGAGGCCATAGTTCTTGCGTGTTCGGTGGCCGCTGTGGCTAAATCGGCGATGTGAAGGTCTATCTCGATTTGATGCGCGATGTGTTGGAGCATGGCGAGGAACGCCCAGACCGGACGGGAACGGGAACGGTTTCGGTTTTCGGGAGACAGGCTCGCTATGATTTGCGGCAAGGATTCCCTTGCCTAACAACGAAAAAGTTACACCTTCGGTCGATCATTCATGAATTGCTGTGGTTCCTCAAAGGGGAGACCAACACGCGCTACTTGAAAGAGCATGGCGTGAGCATTTGGGATGAATGGGCGGATGCCGATGGTGAGCTTGGGCCGGTTTACGGCAAGCAATGGCGTGCATGGGAGACGCCTGAGGGGCGGACGGTCGACCAGATTCGGTTGTTGATTGATGGGTTGCTCGGAAACCAAGGATCGCGGCGTCATCTGGTTTCTGCATGGAACGTCGGTCAAATTCACCAGATGGCCTTGCCTCCCTGCCATTTGCTTTTTCAATTTTATGTTCATGAACCGACCGATGGCGGGCGACGCGGGCTTTCCTGTCAGCTGTATCAGCGCAGTGCGGATTTGTTCTTGGGGGTACCCTTCAACATTGCGTCCTATGCCTTGTTGACCCAGATGGTCGCCCACGTTTGTGGGTACGAGGCGAGAGACTTCGTCCATACGTTTGGGGATTTGCATCTTTACTCGAACCATTTGGAGCAGGCGGAGCTTCAGCTCACGCGCGAGCCGCGGCGATTGCCGAAGCTATGGCTGAACCCGGATGTCCGGGACATCGACGCGTTCAGCTTTGAGGACATCCGCCTTGAAGACTATGATCCCCATCCGCACATCAAGGCTCCAGTAGCCATTTGATCTCATGTTTGATTACGAGCACCGAGAGGAGAGACTCATCTCTAGGGCGGCCTTCCTGCGTCGCTTGGGGCATTCGCTTTTTGTCGGTGGATGGCTGATTGGCGCATCGCTGGGCGGGGGGATACTAGGATACCGTTGTTTTGAGCAGCTCTCGTGGACGGATTCCTTTCTCAACGCCTCGATGATTTTGGGCGGAATGGGGCCAGTTGACCCGATGAAGTCGGAGGCGGGTAAAATTTTTGCTGGGGTTTATGCGCTTTATTCGGGTCTTGCGTTCTTGGTTCTCGCCGGATTGTTGTTCGCTCCCGTGGCGCATCGGGTGTTGCACAGCTTTCATTACGGTCCTGATGGGGAAGAGGAGGAGGATTCATGAGATTGAATCTCACGGCGGTGGTTGCCATGACCCCCGAGCGGGTCATCGGGCGCGCGGGGGGGCTGCCATGGCACTTGCCGGAGGATCTGGCATTTTTCAAGCGAACCACCTCAGGCCACCCCATCGTGATGGGTCGGAAAACCTACGAATCGATCGGCCGCCCGCTTCCAAGGCGGCGAAATATCGTGCTGACACGCGACACCACCTGGTCGGCGGTTGGGGTCGAGGTGATTTCTAGGCCCGAAGAACTCACGAGGCTGCCCGGACTGGAAGGGCGGGTTTTCATCATTGGCGGTGCGGAGGTCTACGCCGCATTCATGCCAGTGCTGGATGATTTGTTGGTGAGCCACATTTTTGAAACTTACGAGGGCGATACCCGTTTTCCTGAGTTCCTATCGGAGTTTCCGCAGTCTGAGCGGATCGAAATCCATGATACGTTTGAGGTAATTAGGCACTTTCGCTGAGCCTTGAGTGGGGCAGAATGGGTTGGAAAAGGGTCGGGGCGGCTTGCCAGTTTCGGCTTGCAACCTTAATTTTCATGGAATAACGTCCGACCGAACAGCTTCTGACGAAAGAAAGGAGTGGGTCTAGTACCCACTCTTTTTTGTCTCCAGATGTCACCCGTATTCTTTGCAGACACTACCATGACTAACGACATCGTCGCCCTCATTGATTATTACGAAAAAGAAAAAGGCATCGACCGTGATAAGGTCGTCGCTGCGTTGGAATTTGCCTTTATTTCGGCCTATCGTAAAATGGTTCCCGGCGCTGATGCCATCGAGACGCTTCGCGCTGAAGTGAATACGAAGAAGGGCGAAACCCGGGTTTTCGCTTCGCTTACGGTGGTGGCTGACGAAGATTACTCGGACCGATTCAACGAAGTGCCGCTTGCCACGGCGTCGAAGAAAAATCCTGCGGCGCAAGTTGGCGACATCCAGGAATTCAATGTGACTCCAAAGGATTTTGGGCGCATTGCCGTTCAGACTGCAAAACAAACGATGATGCAGCGCCTCCGCCAAGCGGAGAAGGAAATGATTTATGAGGAATTTAAGGATCGTGCCGGAGATGTCGTCTCGGGTACCGTCCGCCGCTTCGAGCGGAATGACGTGATGATCGACCTTGGGAAATTTGAGGGCATCATGCCGAACCGCGAGCGAGTGCAAGGTGAGGACTACAACATTGGCGACCGCATTCGTGCGTATGTGCTCGCCGTTGAAAATGAAGGCCGTGGCCCTGAAATCATCCTTTCGCGTAGCCACCCGAATTTTGTTCGCCGCTTGTTTGAAGCCGAAGTGAACGAGATCTCAGACCGCACCGTTGAGATCCGTGGCATCGCTCGTGAAGCCGGATTTCGCACGAAGGTGGCGGTTTGGAGCAGCGATCCAAAGGTTGATCCCGTCGGGGCTTGCGTTGGCATGCGGGGAGCTCGCGTCAAAAACATCGTCCGCGAACTGAACAACGAGAAGGTCGACATCATCCGCTGGAGTGAGGATCCTAAAGAATTTGTCCGTGAGGCCCTGAAGCCTGCGGAACTCCGCTCCATCACGGTTGATGAAGTCGCACGCGCCGTCCACGTCACGGTCGATGAGATCGACTTGAGCAAGGCGATCGGCCGAAAGGGGCAAAATGCCCGCCTTTCTTCCCGGTTGATGGGCTGGGATGTTCAAGTCCGTCGCGATGAGTCAAAGGAAGAGCAATTCAAAGAAAAAATCGGTGGTGCTGCCCACACCCTTGGCGAGCAGCTCGGAATCACCGACGAATTGGCAAACAAGCTGACTCTTGCTGGTGGTTTCAATCCAGAACTGGTCATCGATATGCCTGCGGATTACATCGCGGCAGCCCTAGAGATTACCGAAGAGGCTGCAGAAGCGATTCTCGTGCGCGCTCATGGAATCGTCAATGGCACCCAAGTCGGCACCCAAGTCGGCAGCTAAGTCGGCAGCTAAGCCGATTGATTTTTTAACCGTTTTTCAACGTTCACTTCTCTTTTAAATTCCTAACGAACTCTGCAACAAGCCGGATGCCCGAAAATAGCGACAGCTCTCCCGATAAAAACAAGGTTCTCGATCTTCTCGACGGAACCAAAAAACCTTCGCGCCGTGAGCGTCAGCGCAAGGAGGCAGAAGTCGTCCCGCCGGCCCCGAGTGTCTTGGATGCCCAGAAGGCCAACGCCCTCGACCTTTTCGCCGAGGAGAAAAAGCCAAAAGTACGCAAAACCGTGCGCACGGGCAAAGCGGTCCTCGGAACGATTTCCAAAATTCTCGACCCCGAAGAACCAGCTCCTGCCAAGCAGACGAAGGTACCTGAGGAACCCGTAGTCGTTCCAGTAATCGCGAATGAAGCAACAAGTGCTGACTCCGATTTCGCTTCGGATGATCCAAAGGTGATCGTCATCAAGCCGCCGATCCTGATTCCCGATCTGGCCGCCCGCCTCGGGCTCAAGCCATTCAATATCATGGCCGATCTGATCAAGATTGGCGTTTTTCCGGCTCCCAATCAGCCGCTCGAGCCTGAAATCGCCGCAAAGGTCTGTGAAATTCACGGGTTTGTGTTCGAGCGCGAGAAGCGCGATAAGGAAAAAGGTTTCCACAAGGTCGAGGAAGTCATCAAGGAACCAGAATTGGTGGTGGAAGAACCAGAGGATCTTCTGAAGTACCGTCCTCCGATCATCACGATCATGGGACACGTCGACCACGGCAAAACCTCGATCCTCGATTTCCTTCGCAAGACGAAGATCACCGCGGGTGAGGCAGGGGGCATCACTCAGCACATTGGTGCTTATCAGGTCATTCACAACGATCAGGAAATCACTTTCCTCGACACACCCGGCCACGCGATTTTCTCGGATATGCGCGCCCGCGGTGCCGACATCACCGACATCGTGGTGCTTGTGGTCGCTGCCAATGATGGCATCATGCCGCAGACGATCGAGGCGATCAAGCATGCGAAAAAGGCTCGGAAAACGATCATCGTCGCGATCAACAAGTGCGACCTCCCGTCTGCGAATGTGGACCGCGTGAAATCGCAACTCGCGGAGCAAGGATTGCAAACGACCGACTTCGGTGGCGACACGGAATTTGCCGAGGTTTCCGCCCTGACGGGCGCGGGGATGGACGATCTTCTCGATCTCATGGCCCTCCAAGCCGAAGTGCTCGAGCTCAAGGCGAATCCGAAAGCAACCGCTCGTGCGGCGGTCATCGAGGCGCGCGTGGTTCCCGGTCGTGGAACCACTGCTACGGTCATCGTTGAGTCCGGCACGCTCAAGGTTGGAACTCCATTCATCTGCGGCCCCTACGCAGGCAAGGTTCGCTCGCTCATTAATGATCGCGGCGTGGCCATCAAATCCGCGCACCCAGGCATGCCGGTCGAGGTGATCGGTTTTGAAGAATTGCCGAACGTGGGTGACCATCTCACGGAGATGAAGTCAGAGCGCGAAGCGAAATCACTCGCAGCCGAGCGCCAAGAGGCTCAGCGCTTGCTCCGTCTCAAGCCACAGCATCGCAACCGCATGGAGGACCTCTACTCGATGGTTCGTGATGGCGGCGGTAAGGCTCAACTCAAGTTGATCTTAAAATGCGATGTCCAAGGGTCGGTCGAAGCGATCAAGAAGGCGGTTCTCGCCATCGAATCCGAGAAGGTCGATTGTTCGTTCATTACGGCAGCTGCCGGGCCGATCACGGAGTCAGACATTTCCTATGCTGCATCCACCGATGCGATCATCCTCGGATTTAACGTCAAGGTAGAGGCCAAGGCTGTGAAGTCTGCGAAGGCGGCGGGTGTTGAGGTGAAGCTCTACTCGGTGGTTTACGAGCTCATTGACCAGGTGCGCGAAGCAATGCTCGGCCTGTTGGAACCACTCACCCGCGAGTCGGTCATCGGCCATGCGGAAGTTCGCCAAGTATTCAAATTGTCCCGTGGGCGCGCGGCCGGCTCGTTCGTTACCGATGGGCGCATTCATCGCAAGGCCCACGCCCGTGTGGTTCGCGGTGGGATTCCTGTGTTCGATGGTCGCATGTCGACGCTTCGTCGCTTCCACGAGGAGGTCGAGGAGGTTCGCACCAACTTCGAATGCGGTATTCGCCTCGGTGAGTTCAATGAGTATCAGGAAGGTGACATCATCGAGTGCTACAAGCTCGAGAAATACGCGCAGACCCTGTAAGTTGGTCGACGTGCCCTTGATCTTCAGGGGCTGTTAGGCGACCGCCATCCATCTCATTTTTAGCTTCCAAAACTTACCGCACCATGTCCCGCCGTCTTGATCGAGTCAACGAGCTCCTCCGCCGCGAGATCGGCAATGTCATACAGAAAGACTATGAATGGAACAACCGACTGGTGACGGTGAGTGAGGTCGAGGTCACTCAGGATCTCAAGGAAGCCAAAGTCTGGGTCGGTGTGCTCGGTGGTGAAGCCGCCTCCGTACTCGCGAAGCTCAATAAGGATCACGGTCAAATTCAGTCCAAGGTGATGAAGCGGGTGGTGTTGAAATCGACGCCGGTTTTGCGCTTCAATCACGACGCCTCGGCGATCCGTGGGGTGGACATTGTTAACCTTCTTGAGGAAGTCGACAAGCTGCCGAAAGCTCCCGAAGAGCCGGTTTGAGGGTTGGGGCAACTCACTTAATTTCCGTTGGTTGCAGCGGCAGTTTTTCTTGAGAGTTTGCGAGTTGGGTGAATTCCGCGCTCGCCAGCGCTCCGAGTGGCACACTAGGTTTTAGCCATGCCTCGCAGCTTTCGCATGATTCTTTGGTTTGGCGTCTCGCTTCTTGGGGTGCTTGCGGTTGCAATCGCCGCCATCCAGCGGGATGAACCGGTCAACGCGCTTTGGTTAGTGATTGCTGGGGTTTGCACGTTCGCTGTGGCCTATCGGTTTTATTCGGCATGGTTGATGGCGAAGGTTCTCACGGTAGACGATCTGCGTGCACCCGCGGCGGTCACTTGCAGTGATGGGAAAGATTTTGTTCCGACACCGAAGTGGGTGGTATTTGGTCACCATTTTGCGGCCATCGCTGGGCCAGGACCGCTGGTCGGGCCGGTGCTTGCCGCGCAGTTTGGCTATCTTCCAGGGATGCTTTGGATTTTAATTGGTGCGACCCTCGGCGGTGGCGTGCATGATGCCGTCATCCTCTTCGCCTCAATGCGAAGAAATGGAAAATCGCTAGGCCAGATGCTGAAGGAGGAGATGAATCCGGTCATTGGAATCATCGCGATGGTCAGCTTGCTGGCAATCATGACCATTCTTCTAGCAGTTTTGGGGTTGGTGGTGGTGAAAGCGCTAGCAGAGAGTCCTTGGGGGCTGTTTACGATCACGGCGACCATCCCTCTCGCCTTCATCATGGGGCTGATGATCAAGTCGGGAAAAGTCAGCGTTTCTGCGGCGTCGCTCTTTGGATTGATCGGTCTAACAGCAGCGGTCGTTGGAGGGAAGTATCTAACTCCTTTTTGGATTTCAGTTTTTACGTTGAGTGGCACACAACTTGCGTGGGCGATCATGATTTATGGATTCGCCGCCAGTGTGTTGCCCGTCTGGATGTTGTTGGCCCCGCGTGACTACCTTAGCACGTTCATGAAGCTCGGTACGGTCGCAGTGCTCGGAGTGTTCATTGTCATTCTCGCGCCGCCGCTTCACATGCCAGCCGTCACGCCCTTCGTGAAAGGTGGGGGATTTGTCGTGCCGGGTCCGGTGTTTCCTTTCGTGTGCATCACCATCGCGTGCGGCGCCGTCAGCGGTTTTCACTCGCTCATTGCCTCCGGCACCACGCCGAAATTACTCACTCGGGAGAAGGACATCCGCCTGATCGGCTATGGCTCGATGGTGGTCGAAATGTTGGTCGCGCTGATGGCGATCATCGCGGCGTGTGCCCTCCAGCCTGGGGAATATTTTGCAATCAATTCGCCAGTCGATCCGAACAATGCGGCTGCGGTGTCCGCGCAGATCGCGAAGATCAATTCCTACGGTCCTGTTTATGCCGTCACGGAGGCACACATGACCCAACTTGCCAAAGACCTTGGTGAGCCACACATGATCGGCAAGGTCGGCGGTGCACCGACGTTTGCGGTGGGCATGGCTCACATGTTTGCCAAGGTCATCCCCGGTAAAACGGCGCTCTCGCTGTGGTATCACTTCGCCATCATGTTTGAGGCGCTTTTCATCCTCACCACGTTGGATGCCGGAACCCGTGTGGGGCGTTTCATCTTACAGGATCTGTTAGGAAATCTATCGCCGCACCTCGGTAACACCCGCTCTTGGCTGGGCAATGTTGTTGCGACTGGGTTGCTGGTGTCGGCTTGGGGATTTTTTCTCTATCAGGGGGCATTGGACCCAGCAGGAATCGCGCAGAGCCTATGGCCCATCTTCGGGATTTCTAACCAACTTCTCTCGGTCATCGCGTTTTGTTTGGGCACGGTCATTCTCATCAAGATGGGAAAGGCTCGCTATTGCTGGGTCACCGTGGTCCCGATGGTCTTTCTAACAGGCGTTACGTTCACCGCAGGTTGGATGAAGATCTTTTCAGCGAAGGCGGCGGGGTTTATGCCAGTGATTCATCGACTTGAGGCCAAGGCGGGCACGGGCTTGAGCGCTATCGAAAAAAACCAACTTTTCAACGCGCGCATCGACGTGGCGGTGACGACGATCTTTTTGTTTTTTGTCGGGTTGATCGTGGTGGGGACTGCGTATGAATGTTGGCTTCTTCTCACCAAGCGCAAGCCGATCGCGCTGCGCGAGAGCGCTTACGTCGCGCAGGCCGATGGGGGAGGGAACTGAGGCGGGAATCGGTTCAGTCTGCTGGTTTCACGGCAAGTCGTCGTTAGGCGCTACCATCCAGACGGTGAAGAGGACTTGCAGGGAGCTCATTCGGAAGGTATCTCCAGACATGCCATTGATCCTCGGCGTCAACATCGACCACATTGCGACCCTTCGGCAGGCGCGTTACGCGAAGACTCCGGACTCGCCAAATGCTGAACCTTGTCCGGTGCAAGCGGGGCATGATGCTGTGGCTGGCGGCGCGGATTCGCTGACCATCCATGTTCGTGGCGATCGGCGACACATGCAGGATGCGGACGCCTACCGCATTCGGGCAGAGGTCGGCGTTCCCTTGAATTTCGAAATGGGGGTGACCGACGAAATGGTTGGCATTGCGATCCGGCTGAAGCCGGATTTCGCCTGCCTTGTTCCCGAGGCTCGCATGGAAATCACCACCGAGGGTGGCTTGGATGTGGTGGCGAATTTTGAAAAGACGCGAGATGCCGTTGCTCGACTGCAAGAGGCTGGCATCCGGGTCAGCTTGTTCATTGATCCTGACCTTGCGCAGATCGAGGCGGCCAGCAAGGTGGGCGCCGAAATGATCGAGTTGCACACCGGTGAGTTTGCAAATGCCACTGGCGGCCGGTTGGTCGAGGAAATCGCGCGATTGGTTGCCAGTGCCAAGGCAGGGCACGGTGCTGGGCTGCAGGTAAATGCGGGCCATGGCATCAACTACTCGAACATCGATTCCATCCTCACGGTGCCTCATCTCACTGAGCTCAACATCGGACACAGCATTGTTGCCCGTGCGACTCGAGTGGGATTGACCGCCGCCGTTAGAGAAATGAAGCAGCTCATGGAGTACTACCGGTTTTAGTCATGCAGATTTTTGGAATTGGAATCGACGTGGTGGAAGTGGATCGGATCGCTTCTGCGATCGAGCGGCACGGAAATTCATTTCTCATGAAGCTATTCACAGACGGGGAGCGTGCGTATTGCGAGAGTCACCCGAAGCCTGCGGTCCATTACGCCGCACGATTTGCGGCCAAGGAGGCGATTTCAAAAGCGCTGGGCACTGGCATCGGTGGGCAAGCCGGCTGGTTAGATCTTGAGATTGTTCGCACTGACACGGGGGCACCCAAGCTGCTACTTCATGGGAATGCCGCAGAGTTTGCTCGCCAAAATGGCATCCTTGAGGTTCAGATCAGTCTCAGCCACGCCCGTGATTATGCGGCCGCCAATGCGGTGGCCATCTGGGATGGACATGATGACCGAGTACCCATCCAAAAAGACGCATCAAGTGCTAAATTCTAAAATCCAATGATGTCACACCCTCTCATTCGCCCACGCCGCAATCGACGCACTCCTGCGATTCGCTCGATGGTTCGCGAGACCTCGCTGTCGCCCACGGATTTTGTGTTGCCGATGTTCTTTCACGAGGAACCAGTCGACACCCCGATTGCTTCGATGCCCGGGGTCACTCGGTGGTCGCTTGAGAGTTTGGTCCGTGAAGCCGGTGAGGCTCATGCGTTGGGGATTCCGGCAGTCGTGCTTTTCCCGAAGATCGATGAATCGCTCAAGACGCCGAGCGCGGAAGAATCATCCAATGATGACGGTTTGGTTCCTCGGGCGATCCGCGCGCTTAAAGCGGCCCATCCAAGCTTGTGTGTCATCACCGATGTGGCGCTCGATCCATACAATTCCGACGGCCATGATGGGATCGTCCAGCGCGATGGGGCAGCTGAAATCGAGGTCTTGAATGACGAAACGGTCGAGGTGCTTTGCCGGCAAGCGCTGAGCCATGCCCGTGCTGGCGCGGATGTGGTTGCTCCGTCGGACATGATGGACGGGCGTGTTGCGGCGATCCGTGAGGCGCTCGATGATGCAGGATTTACCAATGTCTCGATCCTGTCGTACACGGCGAAATATGCATCCGCACTTTATGGCCCATTTCGTGGGGCGTTAGATTCCGCACCCAAAGAAGGAGATAAAAAAACCTATCAGATGGATCCAGCCAATGCGCGTGAGGCAGTCCGTGAGACCTTGTTAGATGAGGCGGAGGGTGCAGACATGCTGATGGTTAAGCCAGCGGGGCTATACCTCGACATCATCGCGCGGGTTCGAGAATCCAGCGTGTTGCCCGTTGCTGCCTATCAGGTCAGTGGTGAGTATTTGATGCTCAAGAGTGCTGCGGCGGGCGGTTGGTTGGACGAGCGAGCAATCGTTCTTGAGTCACTTCTTGCGATCAAACGCGCGGGTGCCGACATCATCCTGACCTACTATGCCAAGCAGGTATGCGGGTGGATCGGTTAGATTATGCGTGACCAGAGCACCTTGAGATAGCGTGATTCTGGGTAGTTCGAGAGCGTCGGATGGTCTGGGCCTGCGCCCGTGCGATCGAAGGTCTGCAACCGCTTGTTCCGGCGGTGCGCCGAAGTGATCACGATTTGTTCGAATTCCCCAGCGCTCAGTTGTCCAGAGCACGAGCAGGTGACGAATAACCCTTCGGGTGCGACCAACTGCAGCGCAAGCTTGTTCAAATCCGCATATTTTGCCGTGCCGATTTCATCTTCACGACCGTGAATGAACTTTGGTGGGTCGGCGATGACTAGGTCCCAAGTCCGACCATTTTCAATCATTGTGCGCGCCCAGGTGAAAGCGTCAGCATGGGTGAATTTGACACGAGCGTTATTGAGATTGGCATTGCGCTTGGCCATCGCGATCGCGGTTTCGTCGAGGTCGACGCCGGTGACTTCCTCTGCCCCTGCGAGTGCGGCGGAAATGCCGAATCCTCCGGTGTAGCAACAAAGGTCAAGCACGGTCCGACCATGGGCCAAGGCCCCAAATTTTTTCCGGCTGTCTCGCTGGTCACAGAAAAATCCGGTTTTGTGCCCAGCGCTGAAGTCGACCTCGTATCGCACGCCATGTTCGCGGATTTTCACGGATCGCACGTTGTCAGATTCGACTCCGCCGTGGCGGGGGATTCCCTCGATGCGAGCGAGGTCGGGATCCACACTGACGACCACCCGTTTGGTGTCGAAGCATTCATGAAGGATCGGAAGCCATTGATCTAACCGCTGCCAAGCGGCCAGGTTGGTGATCTCCACCGAGAGCACGTCGGCGAACTTATCCGCTACGATGCCCGGCATGAAATCGGCATCGCCATGAATCGCGCGGTAGCTGTCGGTGTCAGCATCTAACCGGAGTGCTTCACGGCGGAGTTTCGCAGCGCGGCGGATGGCATTTTCAAAAAACGATTCGTCCTCAAGCGTCTCAAGCGAGTGACTCACGATCCGGAGAGGCATCCGAGACTTCGGGTTCCAGAGCCCCCAACCAAAAGGTGTGCCTTCTTTTCCCAGCACGAGAACGAACGAGCCCGGCGTGGCGTCACGGGAAACCTCGCCGATCATCTTTGGCCAGATCGACGGATGGAATGTCTGATACTTGAGTTGAACAGTCGGCACAGCGGAAATACGAAGCAGCGCAGCGGGAATGTCGATCGCTTTTCGCGAAATCCCCGTCGCTTGGCGAATCAGGGGCGCTCTTGTGGGCCGCGGTCGACGTCCATCCGGAATGGACGTCCTCGGAGGCGAGCCGTGCGGGTCCGATCGATGACCTGTCCGACGAATTGCTCTGGCACGTCCACCAGTGAGTGTTTCGGGAACAAGGTGATCCGGCCGAGGCAGCCGTCCGGCAGGCCAGCTTCACGGTAAAGCATGCCAACAATTTCCTTGGCCATGACGCCGTGCGTCTTCCCGAGCGAGAGGAAAAGGCGTGTCATGCCACCATCGGCAGCTTGGAAGCCTCCACGGGGTGGTCCAGGGCGCTCTGAGCGGTCTGGGCGGTCCTGGTAGTCTGGGCGTGGCCCACGATCGTCTCGGGGCGGGCGAGCGTCGCGGTTTTCTCGGCGAGCGGGACGTTCGGGTTCGCGATCTTCCTCGATCGCCGAGCCTTCGCGGCCGCTTGCTTCGCGGATCATGGTGACCAATGCGCCTGCGATGTCGGTTGGCGTGTGGCCTTGTTCGAGGAGGCGGTCGATGTTGTCTTGGTAGGCGTCAAACTTGCCAGACTCCAATCGCTCCTTGAGGTCGTCGAAAATGAGGTCGGCGCGGCGTCCTTCCACTTGCTCGACCGATGGGATGCGCTCGCGGCGAACCACGCTGCGGGTGTATCGCTCGATCGATTGCATCCGGTAGATTTCGCGGCCATACACGAAGCTCACTGCGCGTCCTGAGCGCCCTGCACGACCGGTACGACCGATCCGGTGGACGTAATCCTCGGGGTCGGTCGGCAGGTCATAGTTGAACACGATGTCAATTTCATCGATGTCCAAGCCACGGGCGGCCACGTCGGTGGCGACGAGGATTTCCACTGCTCCATCGCGGAACCGCTTGAGGACGCGTTCACGCATTTGCTGGGTGATGTCGCCGTGGAGGCGGTCTGCCGCGTAGCCCCGATTGACGAGGTCTTCGGTGCATTCATCGACCGACCGTTTGGTGTTGCAGAAAATGATGCCGAGGCGCGGTGGGTTCATGTCGAGGATGCGTGAGAGCACCTCAACCTTCGAGCGTTGGCGGACTTCAAAGTAGGATTGGTCGACGGTGGAAACCGTGCGGGCCTTTTGTTGAATCTCGACGATCTCGGGGCTGTTGCCGAATTTCTGGATCAGTCGTGAAACGCCAGGATTCATCGTGGCGGAGAAGAACAGGGTCTGGCGGCCGGCCGGCAGAGCGGCGAGGAGTTCGTCCATCTCGTCCTTGAAGCCCATGTCGAGCATGCGGTCTGCCTCGTCGAGGATGGCCATTTGGATCCGCGAGGGGTCGAAGCTGCCACGGCGAAGGTGGTCAAGCAGGCGGCCTGGGGTGCCGACGACCAGCTGGGCACCGGAGCGGAGGGCTCGCAGTTGGCGGTCGATCGGTGCGCCACCGTAGACAGGGGTCGCATGGAGGCCTGGCATTTTTGCGCCGAGGCGGTGGACTTCCTCGCACACTTGGACTGCCAACTCGCGGGTTGGGCAGAGGATGAGCACTTGTGGGTGGCCTTGGCGGACATCGAGCTTCGCCAATGCAGGGAGGGTGAACGCTGCAGTTTTGCCGGAGCCAGTTGCGGACAGACCGACCAGATCCTTACCTAACAGCGCTGGAGGAATGCTCATCGCCTGGATGGGAGATGGGCGCTCGTAGCCGAGCGTTTCGATAGCGGCAAGCAGCGTGTCCGGCAGGCCGAGTTCTGAGAAAGGAGGCGTATCCATGAAAAATTAAGGTGTCAAAATCCCGCGTGCCTCATGCGATTGGCGCGCTGGGAGAGCACCCTTGCGCTGATTTTCGGTGGAAAACAAGCACGGATGCGAAAGAATCGACGAATTTCTCAGGATTGCCATGTCGCGGCGGGTGTGCAGACTGGCTCCGTGGCCAGTTTTGAGGATCAAAAAAGGGTGATGAACCTCTCGCTTGGGGTGGCGGTTTTACTGCTTGGGGCCAAGGTTACGGCGGCCGTGGTGACGGGTTCGTCCGCGGTGTATTCTGACGCCGCAGAGTCGGTGGTGCATTTGCTCGCGGTCGGATTTGCGGCTTGGGCCTTGCGTTTGGCTCACAAACCGGCGGATGAGACACACCATTTCGGCCACGACAAGGTGGCCTTTTTGTCCGCGGGCTTCGAGGGGGCGATGATCGCCGCAGCGGCGGTCCTGATCCTTTACGAGGCGGTTCGCCAGTTCACCTACGGGGTCCACATCGACAAGATTGGCTTTGGGGTGAAAATCACGGCGGTTGCGGCCCTGATGAATCTGCTGCTTGGAATCGTCCTAGTCCGGATCGGGAAAAAAAGTGGCTCGCCCCTGTTGCGGGCGAATGGAATGCATGTGCTGACCGATGTGTGGTCAAGTGTGGCGGTGCTGATCGCCCTCGCACTCATCCAGTGGACGCATTGGGTGTGGTGGGATCCGATCGCGGCGGTCTTGGCGTCGTTGAACATCCTCCGCGTGGGTTTTAAATTGATCCGCGAGAGCCTCGGGGGTCTTCTCGACGAGAGTAACCCTTTGGTGGAACGGCAAATTTGCGAATTGCTTGATCGGCAAGTGAGTGAGCGCGGGTTGTCCTACCACAACCTTCGCTGCCGCCACTCGGGGAGGACTCACTGGGTCGAGTTTCACCTCGTGTTTGATGATGACCTCAGCGTCGGCCAAGCACACGAGGCTGCAACGCAAATCGAAGCGAGCGTCGCGGATTTGCTCCGTCCCGATGGCCGGGTGATCTCCCACCTCGAGCCAAAATCAGCGGAGCATCACGAGGAGAGTTGGGAAGGTCGGTGAACTTAGCCTCCGATCTCGGTGCGTCCAGAAAGCTGGGCGCCTTCTTCCATTGAGAAAACCTTGGACTTGATGTCGCCATTGATCCGCGATTTGTCCTTCAACTCGCAGCGCTGTGAGGTGATCTTGCCTTCCACCTTGCCATAGACTTTGACTTCACCGGCGGTGACGTCTCCCTTGATGATCGCATTTTCCCCGATCGTCACCCGGCCCTTTTCCGAATTGATTTCACCATCGATTTTCCCATCGATGATCATGTCATTGGAAAAGCGAATGGAACCGGTGATTTCGATTCCGCTGGAGAGCACATTTGTCTGGGTTGCCATGGGGCACTTAAATGAGCAAAGCCCGAGTTGCTTTGCAATCGCAAAGATGGATGATCACGAATGAGTCGCAACCGAGTGATTTTTCAGCACTGGTTGGGGCACATTTGCCTCCATGGGGAGTCATCCGTTGATCACGCCTCTGCCATGCCGCCTTGATAGGTCTGCGGGGCAGGTTTGTCTTTTTTCATCAGCGCCTTCCGCATTTTTTCCAGGGCCGAGTTTTGCAGCTGGCGGATGCGCTCGCGGGAAACTCCGAACTCGCGACCGACATCTTCCAGAAGCATCGGCTTGAGGCCGCTGAGGCCGAACCGGTTGTTGATGATGTGGCGCTCACGGTCGTTGAGTACCGAAAGCAGACCGCCGATTTGTTCCTGCAGATTCTTGTCGGTGAGAAGCTCGAGGGGGTCGGATGCTGACTCATCGCTGATCATCTCTCCGAGCTCCGTAGTTTCACCTTCGTGGATCGGCGCGTCAAGCGAGGTCGGGCGCTGGGCCGCTTGCTTGAGCATGGCGATCTTTTGCCTTGGCAATCCGAGTTCGGCGGCCAGTTCTTCATCTGTCGGCTCGCGCCCGAGGTCTTCGGTGAGAATTGCCGCAATCCGGCGCATGCGCGCGATCTTGTCGACCATGTGGATCGGCAGGCGGATGGTCTTGGATTGGTTAGCGAGTGCGCGCTTGATGGACTGCTTGATCCACCAGGCACCATAAGTCGAGAGCTTGCCGCCTTTTTCGGGATCGAAACGTTCGACGGCATTCATCAAGCCGATGTTGCCTTCGGAAATCAGGTCATTCAGCGAGAGACCGTAGCCAGAGTAGTCATGGGCGATCTTCACCACGAGGCGAAGGTTTGCCTGGATCATCTGGGTCCGCGCCTTCTGGTCACCTGCCATGATGCGCTCGGCAAGCGCCTTTTCCTCCTCCACCGTGAGAAGCGGGGTCTTCGAGATTTCCCGCAAGTAGAGCTTCAGATTGCTGTCAGATTCGTAGGCCATGGGAATGATGATTTAAATTGGAAAACTCCTACCAGAAGTTCACCTGCTATTTATCGATGATTCAACGGAATCCGCAATCTTTAACTTTCACGAAATGCACGTTTTGGCTGGGATTCGCATCCAGAAGCCCGCACTTGCAAGCATCACACGATTGCGACAAGCTGGGATATGGCCGATGCGATGATTGAAACGAGGAATCTCCACCGCAGCTATCGGATCGGGCGCAAGTCGATCGAGGTGCTGCACGGGATCGACCTGAGGATCGCTCAAGGCGAGCGGGTGTTCCTTTGCGGGCCCAGCGGGGCAGGGAAGACGACCTTGCTCTACACCCTTGCAGGTCTTGAGGCTCCAGAGAAAGGCAGCGTTCACATCGATGGCACCGACCTTTACGCGCTCAATCGCCGAGATCAGGCGCGCTTTCGTAACCAGCGGATCGGCTATGTTTTCCAAAACTATCATCTCTTGCCGGAACTCACCGCGTTGGAAAATGTAGCGGTCCCCGGCGCGATTTCTGGCAAAGACAGCACGGAGCTCGCGATGAAGGCGCTCCATCGTGTGGGCCTCGGGAACCGCGCAGACCACCTGCCGGCCGAACTCTCTGGCGGCGAGCAGCAACGCGTCGCGATCGCACGGGCCATTGTCAATCAACCGCAGGTACTCTTCGCTGATGAGCCGACTGGAAATCTGGACTCACGAAACAGCGCGGAAATTATGGGGATTTTGTTAGATCTCGCATCAGAACACGGAGTGACCTTGGTCGTGGTAACCCATGATCAGAATCTCGCAAAGGTGGGCGACCGGACTCTCATCATCAAGGATGGATCGATCCATGGTGCACTGGATTCCGTGGGTGGTACCTCAGCGCGCGATTTCCATTAGATTTTTGCAAGCGCTTCGAGGCGTTGCAGCAGCGGTGGGTGCGAATAGTCGAGCCAGATCCGCAAGCTTGACGGCGATGGATGCGACAAGTGGTCGGCCGTCATTTTTTTCAAGGCCTCGCCGAGGGGGACTGCTTCCCCAGTGGCTTTTGCCGCATACGCATCGGCCTCGAACTCGTGCTTTCTCGACCATGCATTGGCAAGCACACTCAGGCCTTTACTAACAGGTTCTAACAGGATGCTGAAAAGCACGAGCCCGACATGAGGCGAAATTTCCTTCACGCCGAAGGCGTCAAACAACTGCCGCGCAAACGCACCATGAGGATCGGTCGCGAGACCTAGCAGATAGAAAATGGCGGCCATTTGCAGGATCCCGACCGCGAGCCGTTGTTTGATGTGGCCGCAGCGGAAGTGACCGATCTCGTGGGCAAGGATGCCAAGGAGCTCGGGCGTGCTACTTTTTTCGACTAGGGTGTCAAACAGGGCGATTTTTTTCTGCTTCCCGAGACCGGTGAAAAAGGCATTGGCCTTGGTCGATCGCTTGGAGCCGTCCATCACGAACACTCCGGAGAGCGGGAATCCGCAGCGCTCGCCAAGTGCTTCGATTTCCTGCTTCAGCGGGCCCTCGGGCATCGGGGTGAATTTGTTGAACCATGGCATGATCCATGTGGGGGCGATGTAAGTGAGTGCCAGTTGGAAACCGGTCACCACCATCCACGCCCACAGCCATGCGAGGCCACCATGGCTGAAAATTCGCAGGACCACCGCCGCCAGTGGTAGGCCGATGAGAGCGGCAAGCAGCAAGCCTTTGAGGCGGTCGCTGATAAACGTCGCGGGAGTTGAGCGGTTAAAGCCGAATCGTTGCTCGATCCCGAAGGTGTCATGGATCGCAAACGGCAGAGAAACCAAACTCTGACCCAAGAAGAGCAAGCTGAGAAAAATGAGCCCAGCAACCATCGGCGAGGCGGTCAGCGACCGCGCGAATTGGTCGACCCAACCAAAGCCGCCGAGCGACCAGAAGACCAAGAGCGCGACCAGTTGAGTGGTCGATTGGATCATTCCGGCCTTGGCATTGACCTGGAGGTATTCGCGGGCGCGGTCGAGCTTGGCCGCATCCATCAGGCCCTCAAGGACCTTTGGCACCGATGCCGGAAACGCCTTGAGGTCCAACAATGTTGCCGCGAACTCCAGTTTCCAGACGACAAAGAGTCCAAGTAGGATGATGCCCGACAAAAAATTCCAATCGCTCATGCC
>CAILVZ010000110.1 GCA_903837825.1 Akkermansiaceae bacterium
AAATTTAAGAAAGGAAAACGGATAATCAGCCAATCGCCATCGCGATTGGTCAAAGTCGTCCGATACGACCTGTCTTTAGGGGAAATCGATTAGATCTTGGGGGGATTCAGCTCGCGTCCGCAATTGGATCAACAAGCATCAGGGGGTGAAACTGGCAAAAGGGGATCGTGTTTATAGCACCACTCGAAAAAAGAATCAATCGATTTCGTAAAAGAGCGCGCAATACGGGCGACATCAATCCGCTTGACATCATCGATGAAAAGCAGCGCCGATAACTACTGGGTCACCTTCAGACGCATGAACATTTTCGCGCCCGAAGCCGGGACGACGACGCGAACATGGTCGGACGGACTCCCTGGGATGATGGTCACCGAACCCGAACTCGTGGCAGGAATACTGATCGGAGTCCAGGTGCCAAACTCACTTCCGTATTCGACCACCTGCGTGGTTCCTAGGAGCGAAACATCACTCCGGTCATATTCAAAAATCCAGTTACCACCACTCTGAGTCAGCGTAGGTAAAACACTCACCGCGGAATTCATCGGAGCACCGCCAAGCACAAACGCCAGCAAGTTACAAACACCATCGCGATTCGGGTCATCCAGCGCTCCATTGTTCACCCCTGCCGTTAGCCCTTGTGCGGGATCCTCTGCCCATATGTCGAATGGAGCGGTATCCACCGTGAGGGTGCCGGCCACGTATTGGATCGCGTAATTGCTCGCAGAGAATGTGCCGCCCGTGGCTGCGCTTGGAATGATCGGATAGGTCGCAACCGCCGCCGACGCACTGCCTCCATTGCATGTTAGTGTCACTGACCCGATGGTCTCGCCACTCGGCAGTTCGGTGTTCGTAAATTGAGTGCTACCACTCCCAAATGCGACCACCTGGCCGTTATACTTTCTCTGGTTACTTGCAGTGATCGACAGCGGCAAAGAGGTGATAACCCCGGTTAGACTTACTGGTTGCATGATGCCATAATTGCCACTTCCCGCACCGCTTAGAGTCAGCCCAGTTAGAGTCACCGCTTTGGCGGTGCCCACGTTGAAGTCGATGAATGATCCTGTCGCGTTGCCACCCAAAACAACTGTATCTCCGTTGTAAGGCTTACCATCGCTGGTGGTGCCCGTGCCCACGGTCTCGGCTGGCAGAAGCGAGGCCGTGCCGTTGAGCGTCGCGAATGAAGTGCCGTCGTATGCCTTCGAGTTGACGGTGAGGTTGGTTACGGAGAGCGCTTTGGGGGTGATCAGCACCGTACCGCTCGCACCAGTGAGCGTGTAGTTTGTAGCCGCTGAACCCGCCAAGGCCAACGTGGATGACGTGGCCGTCTTAAACGTGGCGATGGCGCCCGACCATGCGCGGGAGGAACTGACGGTCCCACTGGTGCTTGCAGTACCCGTGGCGCTCACGACTTTCTCCAGCGCATAGATCATCGAGTCCGTGCTTGCCGATCCCGACTTCGATGACGCAATGACCGCGAAAGAATTGCCATAAGGAGCATTCAACGTTCTCCGTCCATCTGCGATGCCGATCCCACCGATCCACAACTCATTGGACTGAGCGGTGGTGACAGTGGTCCCGGTAACCGCAGCGGTGCTGGTGGCGTTGCTGGTCGCCGCCACGTCAAACGGCGTCGAGGGCAAGACACCGCTGTATTCGATCACGACTGCGGCGGACATGAGCGAGGCTTGGGCCACAGTAACAGTCGCGCCAACCCCGACCGCCACGTTGGGCGCATGCCAGATCTCCGTAGTCGTTCCACTGGCATTGGTGGCCTGGGCAACTCGTGACCATGTGGCACCGTTTTGCGTGATCGCGGAAACCCTCGAAGCACTCGTGCCACGAGTGGAAATCACCGCGACCATCGTGTTGCCCGCAATCGGTGCGGTGCCCATGTTCACCGTGAATGAGGTGCTGTTGCCGGTGCCCGTAGCGCTCCGCACTCGAGTCGCGGACGCCACATCCAAGATGATCGACTGAGACCCAACATCCTTACCTGCCAGATTGGTGCTGCCGGACAATGTCAGATTGGCGCCGTCGAGATTGTTAAAAATCGACAAATTGCCTGAGGCCACAGTGCCATCATAGACCCGCGTACCCGTCAACTGGATGGGTCGCGGTGTGATCGTAGCGTTCGGTATCGTCGGTTGATTGGAAAGCAAGTAGTGGTCTGCATCACGCCCACCTAGAGAATAACCAGTGGCCGTGACCGCCCAAGTGCCCGCATTGGAACTGGCGAAGGTGCCGTTACCAGAGACAACGCTCACCACATCGCTGCCGACCAAGCCGCCGGAAAGATTGCCTCCAGTGAGAATAGCGGTGGCGTTGCCGTCATAGACCTTGCTGGTGGCAGTAACGCCGGTAATGGTCAGTGCCTTGGCCGTGACCGAATAAGCAGACGGTGCGGAAACACTGCCAGCGAAGGTGGGATCACCGTCATAGTTGGCGGCGATCGAATGACTGCCGATCGCAAGCGTGCTAGTGGTAAACGTCGCCGTGCCCGAGCTCAAGGTGCCGGTGCCTAACACCATGGCACCATCCTGGAAAGTCACCGTGCCGGTGGCCCCCTCCGTGACCATTGCCGTAAAGGTCACCGTGGAACCATAGGACCCAGTGGCGACCGGAGAGGAAACTAGAGTAATGGCAGACGGCAAGACGGAAGGAATGGCTGTCACAGGGTTGGAGTTGCCACTTTCGCCTGCAGCATTCAGTGCGGACACCACATAATAGTAAGTGGTGCCATTGGCAGCAGTGAGATCATCAAAACCGGCAGTGCTGGGATTGCTGATCACCGTGTAAGGCCCCCCATTGATCAGCGATCGTTTCACGTAATAGCTGGTAGCACCGGCTGATACCGTCCAACTCAGAGCGGCATGGTTGTTGCCAGGCACGGCGAGAAGGTTACTCGGCGGTGGAAGGAGTAAGCTCGTGATCTGAACAGCCAAAGGGGCCGAGTTGCTCGGGGCATTGCCTGCATTGCCAGCATATTGAGCCGTGATGCTGTGTGAGCCAAGCGTCAGGTTGCTGGTGGTGAAACTGGCTTGAAACGCTCCATTCAAAGCGCTGGTGCCCAACAACGATGCGCCATCGTAGAACGCCACGTTGCCAGTTGGCGAAGTGCCCACGACTGTAGCCGTCAAGGTCAGGGGTAAAGCAGGATTGGACGGGTTACTCCCGCTGGTGAGAGCAAGCGTGGTGGTGGTGGTGGGCAGGATGGTGACCGTGCCGGTGCCGGAGAAATAAGAATCGTTCTTGTTGGTGGCGGTAGAGGCGGTTGAACCATAGCTACCAGGTGCCACTGCCGCTCCACCGTTAAACGTCAACGCGGCAATGTTCTGACTGCCGGTGTAACTCAGTGCTAACTTGGCACCGGTACTAATATCAAAAGAACCCGTACCGAGGGCAGCGGCACTCCCACAGGATATGGTGCCAGCCGTAATTCGAGTTACCCCGCTAAAACTATTAGAACCCGTTAGAGTCAATGTACTCGTACCCGTTTTGGTGATACCGCCGCTACCACTGACGGTCGCATTGAACGTCATGCTGTATTGAGCATTTACCGTGAGCGTCGAGTTTAAGGTGATCGGTCCACTCCAAGTCGCGCCCCATCCATTCGCACTGTTGAGCGTACCGCCGTTCACAGTGAGCGCATTTCCCGCATTCACCCGATCAAACTCGATGGTACCGGCGTTGAGCGTGACGAGTCCTGTTCCCAGCGGATTTCTACAACTTGGACTGCTGCCACTCACGATCGTACCCAAGTGCACTGTTCCACTGTTGATCGTGGTCCCACCGCTGTAAGTGTTAGGCGTTAACCCGAAAACCTTTAACATGCCCGCATTGTCTTTGATCAGCCCTCCCGAACCCGACACCAACCCCTCCAGAGTCACCTGACCACCGCTGGTGCCACCGAAACTTGTGGCAGCATTCAAGCTCACTGGATTACTGATCGTCACCGCGCTGGCGCTGTTCTGATTGAACTGTGGTAGCAAGCTGCCATTTGCCACAAAATTCAGACTTTTGGTTCCATTCAGCGTGAGGGTACTTGCGACATTGAGTTGGTTGAGTAGAAATTCGGTGCTCAAGTCTTGGCTGGCGACATAGGTGCCGGCCTTGTTGAATGACATCCGGTAGAATGCTTGCCCTGTGACATCGGGCACCACGGCTGAACCCGCGGCATTGACCCATGAGGCAGGACCGCTCCAATTGCCAGACACCGCAGAAGCCCAGAAAAAGTCCACAGGTTGACCGGCCCAAATATCAATGGAAACCGTGGCAGGAGTCGAGTTACCAGCTCCATTGTTGACGACGAAAGCAAAACTATCCAAGCCGCTATAGTTGGCCGCCGGGGTGTAGGTTAGATACGGTGCCGTTCCAGTCAGAGTTCCGTGGGCCGGCTGAATAGTGACCGCATAGGTCAGAGCGCCACCGCTTCCTGTTAGAGTAATCGCCTGCGAGGTATTTTGCACTAAAGTCACACTCTGCGCATGCGCATAGGGCGTGCTATTGATGACACCCGTGCCATCAAATAACCATTCCTTGTCGATGATCGCCCCGTTGCCCCCCGCGAAGGATGGACCAGTCCACTTGAGCTTCGCCACGGCGGAACCAGTATTTTCATAATACTCGATTTGCAGGTCCACCATCTGGCCCGCTGTTAGACTGACCGAGGAACCATCCTTCCAACTGGTCGATTGATCCACAAAATCGTCGATTACCGGGATTCCATTCACATACAAGCGGGCTCCGTCGCTATGGAGCATCGAGAAGGTGTAGACCCCAGTCTCAGGCACTAACACTTGACCACTCCAGCGCACGCTGAAAGTGTCCGCGCCGAGCAAAGTGCTCGGCGAACCGGTAGCCCAATCGAAATTCACCTGCGCATCCGTGCGAGTGAGTTTCAGATTGGTGAAGTCCATGTTGTCGAAATACTCGCCCTTGAGGCCAGTGCCAGCGGTGCCCACAATGATGCTCACGGTTCCTGGATCAGACGTGGTTAGAACATCCGTCACTTGAAAGGTAAAACAATCCGGCCCCGAATAACCGGTGTTCGGGGTGTAAGTCAGGTTAGGTGCAGTACCCGTGAGAGTGCCGTGTGCAGGCGCCGTCACATTTGTGAAGGTGACCGAGGTCCGAGGTGAAGTACCGCTGAGCGTGATGGCTTTGGCACCCGTGGTGGTCACGACCTGAGAATTCGCCACGGCCAAGCCAAGATTTTGCGTCGATGCGGTGATCGCGCTTTCGATAGAACTAATGGTGCTGACAAGAGTAGCGTACTGGGTTGACGACGCGTCCCACTTGCCGAGATAACTCCGCAAGGTGGGCAGGGTCCAGCGGGAGGCATCCCCATAGCCCGCCAGCGCATTCAGACCGGGAACTTGAAACCCATCACTATTCCAACCGAAGCCTTTTGGCACTTCTTGCATGGCCAGCGCCAGAGGAATTCCTTGGCTGATTTTCCACTTGGCAAGCGTGTTGATGCCTTGAGCACGGGGCTCCATGCTCCACATGGTATCCGCCTGACTCTCGGTCTCGATCACTTGGATCAGATCAGGAATGAGCGCTTGAACATCCGCGAGCGTCAGGCGGTCGTAGCAAAATTTGGCCGGTCCAAGCCGCGCCTTGGAATCTGGCTGCTTCAACCCAACCTTAACCGCTGGATAGAGTAGACTCTTGGAGGCATTAATGGTGTAGGCACCGATGTGATTGCCTCCATAGACCGCATCACCAAAAAGGGCAAAGCCGAGATAACCATTAGAAATCTGGATGGGGTCATCCCACACAATCACATCTGGGTCGGTGGCATTTGCGGCGAATGCGGTGAGCATCGGATCCCGCTGCGCACTCGCCGTTGCCGTGTCATAGCTGCGGATGGCGCTGGCAGCTTTGGCACGAACCCAAGAGTCGGTCTCGATGGTCTTATCAAGTCGCTGGGTGATCAAAGGCAATGCAGCGGAGTCTTTGAGAATCCCTAGCGTTTGGCAGGCGCCCATGCGCCCGTTGACGCTGGTGCCTGTGACCATGCCTCGCAGAGTGGTAAGCTCAGAAGTGGTTAGCGTGCGTTTTGCCAATTCAATAGCGGCATAGTTGCGCACCACTGGATCAAACTCACTCAAGGCAGCAATCAACTGGGTCGTGGTATAACTAACACAATCAAGATTAAAAGTCGCTGCAGCAATGGCGTTGGTAACCTTGGTGGAGTCAAGCGTGTTGTTAGCGATGGCATTTTTTCCAGTAACGTAGAGTCGTTGCAATGGCAAACCATAGGTCAGGATGTAAGAAGCCGTAGGGTTCAAACTGTAGTAGCCACTCGTGCCAAGATAGCTACCATCGGACGTACTACCCGCGCCAAATTGCTCCCCACCATCATAAACAAACGAGCCATCAGAACGGCGTTCCAAATCGAGATGCCATCGCACTTTCTTCAAGTACTCCGCAACCGCCAACGATCCCCCCATGTTGGCACCCAATGCGCCCCACAGGTAGCTGAAGCCCTGCCCAGTATGACCATATTCGCGACCATTGAAACCAGCGGTCGACATCCGGGAAAAATATTCGGCTTCCACGGTGCGGTTGGTCTGCAAACCGAAAAGCACTGCGCACAATGGATCTTTTCCGTTCGATGCATGGCCAGCCATGTACGGCTCATGCTCACCGTATGGGATCGGCCCTTTATTAACATACCAGGCGAAGAAATCCGAGCCACGCTGGATCGCGGGATCGATCTCCGAATCAATCGTCAGGCCAGCCGCAAGCAACGCTTTCTTACCGAGGACGATGGCAATATTGGCCGGGATACCCGCCTGGTTGACTGGACCGTAGGGCGCGATGGTTCCGTGCAGACTGCCATCTGCTTTCAGAAGTGAACCCCCATGACCATAGGTACCATACCGGCTCTGAGCCTTAGCGAGGGCCACCGTGTAATTATTCAGGCCAGCCAGAACATTGGCATCGCCAGTACTCAGATAATACTCGCTAAGAAAAATGCCAATGTAGCCCCAGTCCCACGTGTAGAGACCCGATGGATTTGGAGTCGTGGCCGCAAGTGCCCGAGCATAGGTCTGCAAGCGCGTCTGTACGGTGGCGTAATTGGAATCACTCGACGGCACACCACCTAACAACGCCAATCCATTGATGGCACCTGCCCAATCGTTCGTTAGGAAACTCGAATTGGCGAGGAGTTGGCTGACCAATTTGTTGCGGGCATTGGCCAGAACCAAGGTGGACTTCGGGCACGAGTAAGGCGCCGTATCAGCATAGGAACCCATCACCGGCAGGGTGATCGACACATCTGTGGTGACTCCCGCGCGCCAACGTTTCAGTCTCAAAATGCCGTTGTTGGCGGTCTTTTCAGCCTCACCGATGGCCCAGCCGAAACTCTTACGAGCGTCACTGGTGAAAACTGGCAGCGCACTGGTATCAGCCCCCCACCCCACTCCGAGGATCACGTCATCCACCGCGAGAACCCCAGTCGCTGGGGTACTGCTTCCGACCACGGTGACCAAAATCTGACGACTTTCCCCAGTGATGATGCCATCGGCACCCACACTTCCGCTCGAAATGTAAATCCAGCCACGCAAACCTGTCGGCCCGAGATTGTATGTGGAAGTCCGGTCGATCGTGGAGATGACGCCCGAAGCCGTGAGATCCGGCGGCGCGGCTTGCACCCATGAGAACAAGGTGAGCAACACCGTCAAGCAAAGCGTGACGATTGCCTGAATGGCCTTGCGGTGGGTTTTCATGACCTGCGATCGGATTCCAGAAGCGCTTCAAAGAGACCCAAGCGGTCCGGCATCAAACCTTCCAGTTTAAGCGGTTCCAGCTTGGGCGAACAGCAGCCTCACAACAAGAAAATTCGCTAGAATACTCACTAGAACTGGACCAGTTAAGCCCAAATCGGGGTGATTCTACAAGCTTGAAGTGATCCCAGAAACCGGAGGAATCAGCCTGCTGAAAATTTAGCTGATCCAAACGAATCGCACCCCCCCGGAACCTCACCTGCTACCCCAAAAACCTATGAAATGAGCCATTAGAGCATTTTAAATAAAACTGTAGCCGTTTCCGGATTCCATGCTAGGGTGCGCCCATGGCAACGATCTCAATGGATCTCCGGCAGCGTATCCTCAAGGCCTATGATCGCGGCGACACCACCC
>CAILVZ010000111.1 GCA_903837825.1 Akkermansiaceae bacterium
AAAAAATTAGAGATTTGAAATTTGAAATTTGAGATTCGGCGGAGCCTGACTCAGTGGGAAATGACTTCGGCGAGCGTCCAGCGCTTGAGCTTGGAAAGCGGCTTGGTCTCGACGATGCGCACGCGGTCGCCGATCTGGCCCTGGTTCTCCTCGTCGTGAACGTAGTATTTCTTCGAACGCTTGACGATCTTGTTGAACTTCGGGTGAGGAACACGGGCAACGTGCTCGACGACCAGGGTCTTGTCCATCTTGTTGGAAATGACCACGCCGACGCGGGTTTTACGGAGGTGGACTTGTGTGTCCGAAGGAGTCTCGCTCATGATAGGAATAAGTTGAAGCGTTGGGAGCAATGGTTAGGCGCTCTTCTTGGCCGTGACAGCCGTAAGGATCTGAGCGGTTTCGCGGCGCACCTGTTTGATGCGGGCTGGATTTTCCAGCGAGCCGGTGGCCCTTTGGAGACGGAGGTTGAGAGCTTCCTGCTTGAGGTCACGCAGACGAACGGCGAGTTCGTCGGCGGAAAGCTCATTGACAGATTTGGCTTTGGTTTTGGCCATAATTCAGACGGATATAGGATGGATTGATCGGACGGATCAGGCGTGCGGATTGCGGGTAACGAGGCGGGTGCGGATGCCGAGCTTGTAGGATGCGAGGCGCATCGCTTCCTTCGCTGCGGATTCGGTGACACCACCGATTTCGAAAAGGATGTTGCCCGGGCGGATCACAGCGACCCAGCCTTCGACAGCGCCTTTACCTTTACCCATCCGTGTTTCAGGAGGACGTGAGGTGATGGACTTGTGTGGGAAAATCCGGATCCAGACTTTTCCTTTCCGCTTCAGGGAGCGGTTGATCGCGATCCGGCAAGCTTCGATCTGGCGGTTGGTCATCCATCCGCGGTCGAGGGTTTGCAGACCGAAGTCACCGAAGGCGACAGTGGTTCCGCGCTGGGCGTTCCCGGAGCGGCTTCCGCGGTGGCTTTTGCGGAACTTGGTTCGTTTGGGCATCAAAGGCATGACTCGGTCCTCCTAAAAGTTAAAATTAGATTCTTGAAAATTTGAGTGATTAGTTGCGATTTTGAGGAGGGCGACGATCGCCTCCGCGATCACCACCACGGCCACCGCGATCGCCGCGGTCACCACCCCGGTTGTCACGTCCTTGCGGGCGTCCACCGGTGCCATCGTCTTCCTTCTTGTTGACCCAGCACTTCACGCCAATGATGCCGTAAAGGGTGCGGGCCTCGGCAAAGCCGTAATCAAGTGGAACACGGAGAGTTTGAAGAGGCACTTTGCCTTCGCGATATCCTTCGGCGCGGGCGATGTCCGCACCACCGAGGCGGCCGGCGCAACGGAGACGAATGCCTTCGGCACCGAATTCCATGGCGGTTTGCAGCGCACGCTTCATGGCGCGGCGGAAGGAAATCCGGCGCTCAAGTTGCACGGCGATTTGCTCGGCGACCAATTGGGCATCGAGCTCCGGCTTGCGGATTTCGATGATGTCGATCTTGACCTGGGCACCTTTGCAAAGACCGGTGATGTCCTTGGTCATCACTTCGATTTCCTTGCCTTGGCGACCAATGATCAGACCGGGGCGGGAAGTGTGAAGGGTGACACGAACGCTGTTCCAGGCACGCTCGATGACCACACGGGCCAGACCGGCGTTGACCAGCTTGTTCTTGAGGTAGCCACGGATCGCGAGATCTTCGTGAAGCTTGGCGGTGTAATCTTTGCCGCTGGCATACCACTTCGAGCGCCAGTCTTTGTTGACGGCGAGACGGAATGCGATCGGATTTACTTTTTGGCCCATGGTCGGTGAGGAATGAGATTAAATGAGAGGGATTCAGGCTTCTTCGGTAGCTGCAACAGCTTCGGCCGGAGTGTCTTTGATTTGCTTAGGAGCGGGCTTGGCAACGGCCTTGCGAGCAACCTTCTTTTTCTTCTCTGGGGCGGAACCGACGAGAGTGATCGAGATGTGGCTGGTGCGCTTGAGGATCGGGCCGGCGGACCCTTTGGCCCGTGGCTTGAAGCGGCGGAGCGTCGGGCCTGCGCCGATAACGGCTTCCTTGATGACGAGCGTGCCGGCATCGAGCGAGAAATTGTTTTCCGCGTCCGCGATGGCGGTCTTGAGCGTCTTGCCGATGAGCTGTGCGGCTTTCTTCGGCGTGAAGGTCAAAATGTCGAGGGCGCTGGAGACAGCGAGGCCTTGAATTTCACGGGCGACGTCACGCGCCTTTTT
>CAILVZ010000112.1 GCA_903837825.1 Akkermansiaceae bacterium
GAGTTCAGACGTGTCTCTTCCGATCTTGCAGAAGTTCTGGAAATACGGACGCAAGCTTCAGGCGGATCCAGATGACAAGGAGTTCCTCACGAAACTGCGGGAAATTCAGCAGCGCAGCTGGCACACCCAGCAATCCTTCGAGGAGGCGAATAAACAACTTCGCCACTGGCTCAAGGAAGCACTCAGGGCCAAGACCGAAATGGTCGAGGCGAACCTCCGACTTGTGATTTCCATCGCCAAGAAGTACACGAACCGCGGCCTCTCATTCCTCGACCTCATCCAAGAGGGCAACATGGGTCTCATGAAAGCGGTGGAAAAATTCGAATACCGCCGCGGTTACAAGTTTTCAACCTACGCCACTTGGTGGATCCGGCAGGCCATCACCCGTTCGATCGCAGACCAGGCTCGCACCATCCGCATCCCAGTACACATGATCGAGACGATCAACAAACTGATGCGAGTTCAAAAACAACTCGTGCAGGAATACGGCCGCGAACCATCACCCGAAGAAATCGCGGAGGAGATTCACCTTCCCGTCGAGCGGGTTCGTGCCGTTCTTAAAATGGCGCAGCAACCGATCTCGCTCCAAGCACCCGTCGGCGACTCGGATGACACTTCCTTCGGCGACTTCATCGAAGATAAAGCCGCGGATAACCCGATGGAAGAAGCTGGGTTCTCAATGCTCAAGGACAAGATCAAGGATGTCCTCGACACTCTAACCGAACGCGAGCGTGAGGTGCTCGAACAGCGCTTCGGCCTCAAGGACGGCTACAGTCGCACGCTCGAGGAAGTCGGTCGCCAGTTCCAAGTCACCCGCGAACGGATCCGCCAAATCGAAGCGAAAGCACTCCGCAAAATGCGCCACCCCACCCGGATCCGCAAACTCGAAGGCTTCATCGAACTCCCTGGTGCCTAACTCTCGCGCCCTGCGCCATGGAAGCTCCCGAAGAGTTCACAACCGTCGAGTCGATCTTCATCCGTCATCGCAACGCACTGATGCTGCGCGGGCAGTTCACCCCGATCTATACCGATTACTACCTGCATTTGATGCAGTATGGAATCCGCCCCCCCGCGGACTTGGATCAACTTCTCAAGGACACGCTCGCCATGCTCACCTTGCATCTCGTCGCGCGCCCATGGGCTGAGACCATTGCGTGGACGGCGAACCTCCGGGCTCCCCGCATCAATGTGTTCGTAACCGGAAGCTCTCTAACCGAATCGATCACCGGACGCGTGTTCACCGAGGATGTCCGCGAGCCAGACCGAAATTTCTTCTATGCCCAAACCACTCTAGCAGGAGATGAACCCAGCCTCTCGACTCTAGAAATCGAGGGCAAGGACCCGATCGCGTGGGTCTCTCAGTATTACGACCAGTCCGAGCAACGCCCGGCACGGGCATTCCGACTCGATGATGAAAACTTCGTCCTCATCGCCGCGCAACCAGACTGCGATTTGGAATGGCTTGCATCTCTCGACAATGCCACCGTCCAAGCAATCTCCCAGACCGAGGAAACCACCCGCTTGGAGACCCGCCGTTTCCGATTCCACTGTGGCTGCACCGTCGAGAAAATCCTCCCCATTCTCAGCGGTTGGAAAAATCGACTCGACGATCTCTTCGGCGACGAGCAGTCCATCAACATCCAATGCCCCCGCTGTGCCGCGACCTATCAGATCACCCGTGAGATGATCGATTAGTCGATCATTACGCAGCACGCTCAGCGGCTTGGCCATGCAACGCTTCCATCATCTGCAATTCGCTGACGCGAGGGAATTGGCGCAATTCAAAAACCATCAAGGCATCTCGGTTTGCATCCCCACCCTCAACGAGGCCAAGACCATTGGGAACATTGTTTCAACCATCCAATCGGATCTCATGGCAATCGGATTGGTCGATGAGATCATCGTGATCGATTCGGGATCCACCGATAACACCCGTGAAATTGCCGCAGCGGCAGGCGCCAAGACCTGCCTCGCAACGGACATCCTTCCAAACCTCACACCCCAGGTCGGCAAGGGAGAAAACCTCTGGAAGGCCCTTCATGTCGCGACCGGAGACATCATCTGCTACATCGATGGAGACATCGAGAACTTCCATCCTGGCTTCGTTACCGGCCTTGTTGGCCCACTTCTAACAGACGATGACATCGACTACGTCAAAGGATTCTATGAGCGCCCATTGGCCTATGGCGACGAATCACACTCCACCGGTGGTGGCCGCGTATCCGAGATCCTCATCCGTCCACTGATCTCACTTTTCTATCCAGAACTCAGCGGCATCCTCCAACCCCTCGCAGGCGAATATGCAGCACGCCGCTCCACCCTGGAGTCGCTGGAATTCCCCGTTGGCTACGGCGTGGAGATCGCGCATCTCATCGACCTCGCGCAAAACCAGCAACTCCACCGGATTGCGCAAACCGATCTCGTAAAACGCATCCACCGGAACCGTGGCGACGCCGAACTCGGCGGCATGGCGTTCGCAATCCTTCGGGTGATCCTCCGGCGCTTGGAGCGGGATTCAAAAATCACCCTAAACACCCCGCTTCCCACGCTCTTCCAATCATGGTCGATTGAGGATGGCTCCATCACGACCATCTTAAGAGAAATCCCCGAGCCAGAGCGACCACGGATCCAGTCAAGCGTGAAAAAAAATCAATTATTTTGAGGGTGCCCCCCTATTTGTCCCACACCATCTGATTGAATCATGGGGTCAGCGCAAACCAACCCGCGCTGAGTCCCATCAGATGCAAGTGCAATTATCCTCCGTCTCTCAATCGCAGTCACAGCTCCGGCTGCGACCTAACTGCGTCTTCATTGCCCGCCCACTAACGACGACCTAACTGAATTTCGCCCCGGCGGAAGTTCCCCGCGTCGTGTGAGCCACTGGATAGCAAAATGGCTCATGACAACATGCGGCGCGGGGATCATCTCCACCCATAAAGAAAAACGCACCTGCCCCACTGGGAACAAGTGCGTTTGAATTTCTTAGAGCGTCAATCACGCAGCAAAATTTGCAGCGACCACATCCCAGTTCACGACGCTCCAAAAGGCAGCGATGTAATCGGGGCGACGATTTTGATAGTGCAAGTAGTATGCATGTTCCCAGACGTCGAGGCCAAGGATAGGCGTCCCTTCACTTCCGCCGAATGCAGCGCCCATCACAGGGTTGTCCTGATTCGCCGAGGAACTCACCGCGAGCGTGCCGTCCGATTTCTTGCACAACCATGCCCAACCTGAGCCAAAACGGGTAATGCCCGCCTTACCAAAGGCGTCCTTGAAGGCATCGAATGAGCCAAAGGCTTGGTCGATCGCAGCAGCAAGCTCACCCGATGGGGCCTTGGCACCACCCGGAGCGATCGCCTTCCAAAAAAACGAATGATTCACATGCCCACCCGCATTGTTGCGGACTGCCGTGCGGATGTCTTCTGGAACCGTAGCAAGGCCCCGGATCAATGCGTCTGCACTCATGCCTTCAAGCTCGGGCTCGCCAGCGATGGCGTTGTTCAAATTCGTGATGTAGGCCTGATGATGCTTGGAATGATGAATTTCCATCGTCCGAGCGTCGATATGCGGTTCGAGTGCATTGTAGGCGTAGCCGAGGTCTGGGAGTGTGTGTGCCATGGGAGTGAGGAGTTTGATTTGCTAATTGCATCGGCACTCGTTAAAGAAAAGACCGCTGCAGCACCAATAAAAGACCAAAACAGCCAATCACCGCAAGGACAATCCATGAATCTACCTCCCGAAATCGCGCCCTACCTCCCACAAATCGTCACCGCGCTCACTGGACTGTTCTTCGGCTGGCTATTCACGCATCTCTCATCATCCAGCAAACATGCCACCATCGCCGAGCGATTGAAGGCCGAGGAGCGCCGATCCGCCGAAATTGAAGCGCACCTCACCGCGTCAACCAACGAGGCGAACCAATACCAACAGGACGCCCAAAATTTCCGCAACGAACTCAGCGAGATTCGATCGCGCCTCGACACCGAGCTGAAGGCGGCCCAAGAAAAACAAGCGCTGCTGGAACGTGCCGAGTCCAAGCTCGCTGACACTTTCAAGGCACTCTCCGCGGACGCCCTCCGATCGTCGTCTGAGCAATTCCTCCAACTGGCCAAGTCCTCGCTGTCAGCCCAAAGCGAGGAGGCCAAGGGCGACATCGAAAAGCGCAAAGTCGCCATCGAAACTCTCATCAGGCCGATGGCAGAATCCCTCGGAAAATTCGAGGTGCGCATTGGCGAAATCGAGAAATCCCGCGAGGGTGCCTATTCGGAGTTGCGCGAGCAGGTGCGCGCCCTCGGTGAAGGCCAACTCGGACTCCAACGCGAAACCGCTTCGCTCGTCAAAGCCCTGCGCCAACCGACTGGCCGGGGCCAATGGGGCGAAATGCAACTCCGCCGCGTGGTTGAGCTCGCAGGAATGCAGGAACACTGCGATTTCGAAACCCAACACAGCACGACCACCGACGAAGGAAAAAAACTTCGCCCCGATCTAGTGGTCCGCCTGCCTGGAGGAAAGAGCATCGTGGTGGATTCAAAAACCCCAATGGACGGCTACCTAGACGCGTTAGAAACCAGCGATGACGTGGTTCGCGAGGAAGCCCTTGCCCGTCACGCCCGCCAGGTCCGCACGCACATCCAGCAATTGTCATCGAAAAACTACACGGCACAATTCAGCCAAACGCCGGAGTTCACCGTGCTATTTTTACCGAGCGAATCTTTCTTCTCAGCGGCTCTCCAGTGCGACCCAACCCTCATCGAACGCGGCGTAGAACAAAGCGTGATCCTTGCCACACCAACCACACTCATCGCGCTGCTGCGTGCCGTTTCCTATGGCTGGAGGCAGGAATCGATCGCCGAAAATGCCCGCGAAATTTCGCTGTTAGGCCGCACCCTCCACGAACGTCTCGGCAAGCTGGCCGACCACTTCGCGAAACTCGGCCGCTCACTCGGCAATGCCGTGGAGCAATACAACAGCGCCATCGGATCGCTCGAAACCCGAGTGCTCATCACCGCCCGCAAGTTTGAGGAGCTCAAGGCCGCTCCTGATGCCGCCAGCATCACTCACCTAGATCCCATCGATCAAAACCCGCGAAAAGTTCAACTCAGCCCATCCCCTGCGCTCCCCGTAGCGCTAACGCTGAATTCGGCAGAGGCGGAGTCGCTTCTAGCACCTGCATTTGACGACGACTTTTCCTTCGTCCCCGACCCACCCGCGAGTGCTCGTAGCGCCGCTGCTGACCTGCGATCCGCTCTGGAATGAGACTCCTCTCGGCAACCGCCCGCACCATCGTGAATGATTCTGCGAGTCGGAATTTCACCCACTCCATCACCCGATCCCCGATTTCATGCTCCCAGCTCTAACAGGAATTTCTCCAGAAAAAATCGCCGATTGGCTCAAAGAGTCGGGAGAGCCCGCATTTCGTGCGGACCAAATCCTCGAGTGGATCTGGAAGAAGAAGGTGACTTCCATCGATGCGATGACCAACCTCCCCGCAACGCTACGGGAAAAGCTCAAGGAATCCTTCCGCATCACCGCACTCGAGCACAGCACAACCCAAGGATCCGCCGACACCACTCGCAAATTCCTCTTCCGCCTCCACGACGGGCGCTACGTGGAAAGCGTCCTCATTCCAGCAAACCCAGCCCTTTACGGGGAAAAATCGGATCGCCGCACCTTGTGTGTCTCATCGCAAGTGGGATGCGCCTACGGTTGCAAATTCTGCGCGTCCGGGCTCGCTGGATTCACCCGCAACCTCGATGCCTCGGAAATCGCCGGCCAAGTCCTCGCCGCCGAACAACTCTCTGGCGAACGCGTGGACTCTCTGGTCTTCATGGGAATGGGTGAACCCCTAGCAAATCTCGATCATCTGTTAGCTGCCATCGCTCTCATCACTGGACCCAAGACCCTGCATCTCGGTGCACGACACCTCACCATTTCGACCTCGGGGCTAGTCCCGCAGATCAAACAACTTGCCGAGCACCCGCAGCAGATCCGCCTCGCGATCTCGCTGCATGGCGCGACCGATGAGGTCCGCCAACAAATCATGCCAGTCAATAAAAAGTGGCCAGTCGCGGAGTTGTTTGAATCGCTCAACTACTGGAATTCAAAAAAGACACAAAAGCTGACCCTTGAGTATATCCTGATCAACGGAATCAACGACTCATTAGAACAAGCAGCGATTCTCTCACGCCACGCACGTCGTCTCGGAGCCAAGGTGAACCTGATCCCCTACAACACCGTTGAGGGCCTGGAGTGGAAACGCCCGCCCAACGCTCACTGCCGTACATTCCAAGAGGTCCTCAAACAAGCCGGCGTCACCGCCAACCTCCGCCTCGAAAAAGGCCATGACATCGACGCCGCCTGCGGTCAACTCCGCCTCAAACAGGAAACCTCAGAGGGCATCATTCCTGCTCCCGCGAAGCGCTGATGATTGAAGCGTTCGATGGTACTAAATTCCTTGGAGAGTCCTCTGAACTTCATCGAGCATTTTGAGGGACTCGAGCGTCATCTTGTACATGAGCCACGTGAGGACTAGGACGATTGCCGACAGACCGATTTTCCAAACCAACTTGAGGCGCGGATGCCACCAAATCATCGGCAGACCGAATGGCCCAACACTCCCAATCACTAAAACGATGACCCAAGTGCGGAAATACCATGGGAGCAGTGACTTCTGAATGCCCTTATCGCCATCGATATTATCCAAAAACTCGCCACAAAATCGGCACTTAATGGCACCATCTTGGATTTCTTCAGCGCAGTAGGGACATTTTTTCATAGCTCAAATCCTTGGCTTGCGCAAAAGAGCCAATTGATCGGCCCCTCCTTCTGCCACGTTACGACGCCCTTGACGCTAAAAATGCAGCCAACGATGTCGGTGTGGCTAAGTCTGCAGCGGAAAGGTCCTCGGTCGCAAGCTCGATCTCAAAGCGATCCTCTACCGCCATCACCAACTGAGCGAGCACCTGTGAATCCAAGCCCGCAGCGGCCAAGTCGCCATCCTCAGGAAAGTCCCAGTCCAACTCGAGGATGCCCTCGTCGTTTAACCAGTCGATCAGTTCAGTCGGGGTAATTGAATTCTTCTTCGAAACCATGCGCGGAAAAATTGAGATGCCACCGCGGCCTCATCAAGCGGAAAGATAAAAAATTTACGCTCTAGCTAAATCCTTCCACCCTGTTCCATCAAACGAAGGCAACCTTCCGCATGATCGAATCGACCCGCTCAAGCGAGATCACGGGAAAAAACTAACGAATCACGCCCACTCGACTCGAATTGGACCCGCCTCACCTTTGGCAAATCTCCCAAGCTTGCTGGACGATACCCGAGTTTCCCCGTGAAAAAATCTGCAGCCCGGTTGCTCAAAGCAAAAACCCTCGAAATCCCACGCCCTCGCGCAACATTCTCTGCATGGCGCACCATTTCGATGCCATAGCCCCGCCCCTCATGCGCCTGCTTCACATACAAACACGCTACCTCCGCACAATCCTCATCCGGGTATTCATGCAACGCCACGCACCCCACGACGTTATCATCAATCGCCATGACATAGAAATCCTCAATGCGCGACTGA
>CAILVZ010000113.1 GCA_903837825.1 Akkermansiaceae bacterium
CCGATCTGGAGTGGGCAGTTCCAGCCGACTCAAATCAAATCGATGTCAGTGCCTATCCCGCAGGAACACTTTTCGCGATCTACATCACTCCTCAAGCAAGTAGCAACGCCACGCACAAGCTCATGTCCAATGGCGGGAGCGGCCCTCTTGGTTGGCAAAACGAGGAAGTAACGGCGGCATTTTCTTCGACAACCCTGACCACGCTCACATCTCAGGGTCTTTACATTTGGAGAAAACGTGAAGCGTTCGCTCAAAACTACCTAAAATTTGCCTGCGTCTCCACAGGTGGCGGTGGCACCGCCCGCGCAAAAGTTCACGCCCTCTCCAACCCGAATTTCGGACTACCAACCCAAGTCTCGCTCGTTCCGAATTCCTTCCCAACTATTCAATCGGTAAGTGCCACCAGCACGGCAAATTCATCTCAAAATCCGATCTATATTCGTCTTTCAGACGGAACTTCAACGCCAGACACAGCCACAGTTAAATCTGTCCGAGACCGTATCGGAGACACCGATGTTACGGCATGGAGCGGAACCGGAAACGGCAACTTGAATGCTGTTTTGAAGGGGATTTGGTCAAAGATTTCCCCCTCCATGGGCAATCTTTCCGTCTCAACAGGCATGGCTCCATTGGCGAGTGCCGTCCTGCTGGCTCAGTCCACAGCCCGTCGATACTTGCTTATTCAGAACCTGTCCACGGCTCCGCTCCACATCAACTTTGGCGCTGCCGCATCGACCAGCACACTACGCCTCGAGGCTGGGGGAAGTTTGGTATTTGAGTCCAATTACATACCGCAAAATGCAATACACATGATCGGCACAACAGCGGAACAAAAATACATCATCCTCCACGACAACGCGTAATCAAATGGGCCTCCAATCCACACTGCCCCACAAATCAACGCACTCAACAAGCGGCTCCGACCCGCTCACGCCCACGCAGATCGGCGCGGCCACTGCCGCGCAAGGCGCAAAGGCCGACACCGCCAGCCAGCCCGGGCATACACATACGATCAGTAACATCATCGACTTTGTCGGGGTCACAAATTTCCAACCCAGTCCAGAGTATCTTTCAGACGAGGTTTCAGGAATCACTGTAACCAGCTCAATCGGAGCTAACGACAGCCTTCAAAAAATAGCAGATTACTGGGCTTCAGGTGATTGGGCCGTGACAAAAAATGGACCAACCGGAACTTGGTTGCTGGAATTTATTGGTGACGGCAGCCCTGCGAGCGTTGCATCAACGAATGCCACGCAGTTCCCATGGCAAGCAACTTGGCCGAATGGCACTATTGTCGTAAAAACACCAGTTGCCCGAATTTTAGGAACTTCGTTGGCTTCGATGGCCTCAGAAGGCACATCATCCTACCAAGCCCGCGCAGACCATGTGCATCCGCTCCCAAGTGCCTTACAGGTGGGCGCAGCGCCGCTGCAAAGCGGAAAAATCCCCTCTCAGTATCTCCCATCCTATGTGGATGATGTGCTGGAATACGCAACAATCCAAGCACTCCAAGCAGACACCACAAACGGCCGCGACAGCGGCAAGATTTATGTGGCTCGCAACACAAACAAAATCTACCGATGGAGCGGCTCCACTCACATCGAAATTTCCAATTCGCTTGAGCTTGGTGAGTTTCAAATCCCTGACAGCCGAGCAGGCATCAGTTTTGATGTAAATGGAAACGGCGACATTCTTAGCCTAAACGGAACTCAGAACGGAAAAAACTCGTATTCTGGAGGCGATGGAGATGCCTATAGCTACCAAGTTTTTTGGACTGGAACAGCTTGGAAGGGAACTTTTCAATATAGCGGCGATGGGGATCTTTACGAAGAAACGACTGCAACTGGCAATACGCAGTATCCTTGGCAAGCCACCGGTTGGACGAATAGCGGAAGCGTAACGCGTGTTGGCACATACAACGCAAACTTGGCTCCGAGCCCACTCGCAGCGGACGCTTACAGCGGCGTTGCCACAAAAGCCGCCCGCGCAGACCATGTGCATCCCTGGCCGACGCCCGAGCAGATCAGCGCGGCCACTGCCGCGCAAGGAGCAAAGGCCAACACCGCCAGCCAGCCAGGGCATCAACACAATGCCACCGAGGTTACGACAGCCGCCGTCAAAGTAATCGGTCTGATCAACGGAGATAACGGTGTTTTTTACCCAAATGGATTTTACAACGACCACCAAAAATACACTTGCGGACCAGACTATACCATGTGGTTCGACGACACCAATGTCTGTTGGCGCATTTCGAGCGGCCTTTTCCACCTCGAAGAAAATTTCATTGCCAATAGCGATTTCGGCGACGCAACCCCTCTGCCGCACCTTGCTTCTTGGGATAACGATGTTTACATTGCTACGCTCGAAGAACTTTGCGTTGATCTTCCAAACGCTTACATCGGCCCAAGCTATGTTCAACGTGCACTTCGAATGTTATCACCGAGTGCTATCGGTGCGGCAACTGCAGCACAAGGGGCAAAAGCCGATACTGCTCTGCAGCCAGCTACAACGCCTCTAATTCCACTACTATTCGGTCACAGCAGTTATTCCTATGCAGCAGGTGGTCAAACAAGATTCTTTTCTCAAATTTTTGACCTTTCAGTTGCCGCCAGCCCCACCGCAAGAAATTTTCGCTTTCCTGCCAATTGCACCATCAAACGCGCAATTTTCACCGTTTACAACGGGGGCGCAAATGCTGCCGCCGGGCACTCGGGAGCAACCCTACGACTCCGCAACAATAGCGGCGGAACTTCAGTCAATATTTTGAGTTACAATCTCAACGGACTTGCCACCGAAGGGTCTTGCAGTTGGCGCGTCATTGATCTCTCGATCGAGGGAAATATTTCAAACGATTATGTGATCGAAATGGAAACAGGAACATTCTCCGTTGCACCTACCTCCGTTCGCCAAACATTAGCCCTTTATTACCTATGAAAATTCTTGAGGAATATACTTTCTTCAATCCTGTTACACAATCCAAGCAGACTCAAAAACGCATCGTCACGCTCGATAAAAATTCTCAAAGGATAGACGAGGAGGATTTCAACGGATGCACTGCCGAGGAGTGGCTCACCATTCAAGGCTACACATCGATTCAACTCGTCACCCTCCTGGATCTCGAAAACCAACTCGCAGCAGCATCCAAGAATTCTCCAAAACTCACAGCAACCCGCACTTGGATTGACAGCATCCTCTCCGCATTCATCGAGAACGATTCCCAACGAGATAACTGGCCACCGGCTCCGTTCGGATTCCAAGAAACAACAACCG
>CAILVZ010000114.1 GCA_903837825.1 Akkermansiaceae bacterium
AATATCGATGTGGGCCGACTTCGCCCAATTGGCACCCACACGCCACGCCAGCAGAAGGCTCCTGCCGCCCGGTCGGGTCAAGACCTGCATCCAGGTCTCGTTCTCTGTAGTTCGAAGATCAACCGGCTTGCGCTCTTCCATGACAGGCAATGCGAATTCTTCGGACAACCTGCCAAGCCGGATGCGAACGATTTCGTCCTTTGGCGGGTTCGATTTCACTGGGGATGGAACTTTCAACTCGCGGGGCGGAATGCTTCCCTTTGGCGGTTCGACTTCATAGCGCGCCCCGTCCCGCACCTCCTGGACAAAGGGCGGCGGGTCACCCACTGCGAGGATCCGGAACCGATGGAGAGGAATCTCCTGGGCGATCACCGATGACAAGACAAACGGTACCAAACACAAACGGCTGAACAACTTCATGAAGACTTGTTAGCGGCACCGCGTCGCGAATCACGACAGACTTCGTGACAAGATTGGGACAGGACCACGACGGAGGAGGATTGGAATGCGGCTTTATCGTCACCGCCACAATGTTTCCTTCACCGGAATTCGGGCTATCTCAATCGGCGTGCTCGCCGCGTGCGGAAACGCAGGGCGGAGGATTCAAAATCATGAAACTAAGTTATACACATGCCAGGAATGGTTTCGCACTGGTTTCAACACTTTTACTGATGGTGCTCATCACCTTGATCGCCGTCGGATTGTTAGGGCTATCTTCGATCGAGTTGAGAAAATCGGCGGCATCGCTGCCGGACGCCCGTGCAAAATCGAACGCGCGCTTGGCGATGATGATCGCCCTTGGCGAATTGCAACAACAACTCGGCCCCGATCAGCGGGTGACTGCTGATGCTAGAGTGGTGCATGGCGAAGGTTCCAAACCCGCCCAGCCACACTGGTTGAGCGTCTGGAAATCCACCCGCGACAACGGCTCGCGCTGGATCACGCGGGAGGCGGAAAAGGGAGGACTCCTCGACAAACGCTTTGCTTCCGGATGGAAGGCAGCGACCAACCGCACGGCTTGTCTCGTAAGCGGAAACGAAACCGGCATTCTGTATTCAGATGATGAGGCTGGTGATCCGGCGCGAACCGTTTCAATGGTGGATCGCGGCACACTCGGGCCGGATGCAGAGATAGACGCGCTTGTCAGGGTGCCAAAAGTCACGATCCAATCCGCAAGCGGTCGCAAAGGCTCCTATGCCTGGTGGGTAGGCGACCTTGGTGCCCAGGCAAACGTCGCAACCCCCGACGGCAGCGCCATCGACAAAGGCCGCCGCCATGGCGAGCTTCTGGCCCAGGATCAATCGCTTACGGCATTTAATGGTCCGGATGCGAGCAATGCACAGCGTTCCCGTTTTGCAACCGATTCTCAGGTCGAATTGGCCGGTGTTCAGTCTGTCGGCAATCACTACCATGACATGACGGTCTGGTCAGCCTCCATGCCGATCAATGTTAGGGACGGTGGATGGAAATGTGATTTAACCGCCTTTCTCGAAGGCAACGGCACGGTGCCCGCAACCCGCGTAGGAGGGGCTGACCTACCTGGATTGGTCGATTCGGACAATCTTGTCGGCCCGGCCAACGCCCGTGCGGACGCCATCTCTGGCAACCCGCGCCAAGCCCAGCGATTAGCCGAGGTCTCACCGAACTTCGGACTGTTACGCACTTGGGCCCAACGCGCGACAAATATCCAGGGAGGTGAGCAGACCCTGCCCGAGGAGACCGCACAAATGATGCCCGAAGACACCGGCGGCGGCAACTCACAGTCGGTGGACTTCAAGGACCGCACGAAGACGCACCTGATGCCTGTGCTGGTCGAAGGCTCAATGTATTACAACCTGAGCTTTTACGATC
>CAILVZ010000115.1 GCA_903837825.1 Akkermansiaceae bacterium
ATCTCCATATTGAAGTGACCCAGACGCTGATGAACAAGGCTTAGAAGAACCTTGTTCAAATTAGCTCCGCCACAACGATGGCAAGCAAGGGAGCGCAGCAAGCTTTATCATCCACTTGATCGCCCACTTGCAGACCTTGCGCTGAAAATGAATTTAGAAATGATTCAGGATCAACGCGTTCGGCATCATCAGGTTTCCCCGACGCCACTGCCGCACCACCGCCTTCGGCCGATGGAATTTCAGCAGACTCCGCTGCTACAGCACAATACTTCTCATAATCCGCGTGCTGAGTCGATGGGTCCATAGCTTTCTGCCACTTCAGCCAGAACAACCCTCCCTTCTCGATGAGATCGAGCGTTTCCATCTCGGGGGTAAGAATCCACGACTTTTCCTTAGTGAAGTGAAAACTGTACCCTTGCTGCAACATTGCACTCACGGACAGCAGGTCATTCGGTGCCCCTTTTACCGAATGAACCTGTCGTACGCGGAGAGGAACTCGCCGCTCATCACGAGAATATGCGAATCCAACTAGGTCGCCGCTTCCCAGCGAACTTGACACACTGCCATTAAATCCAATGATCTTAACGGCCTTAACGGGATCAAAACCGTCCAAAAGAAGCGCACCATCCGAAGATATTGATACAGTGGTGCCGCTGTCGATGGCCGAGTAGACATCCTCGGTCAACACAAACGAATTTGCTTCAGCTAACGATTTAAACGCTTGAAAACCCAGATACCGCGAATCCGCGGGAACTGACCTAAGCTCACGCCGTATAACACGCAAACGTGACCCGGGGACCTTACGAGCTGCCTTGTTCCAAACATTGGCGTTGTCGACTACCGCTCGACTTGCAAGGAACTGAGAAACAGACTGCCCGTATCCCATACCAGCGAAACCATGACTATGTTCTCGTCGATGACGCACAAACATATCGATGCCCACTGGGTTGGCGAACCCTATCGCCGCACCACTCTCCCACCTTTCCAATGAAGCTTGAGCAGAGTGATATGCAGGAGCTGCTACATTTGAACTCGAAGGTGTGACGCTCTGAGGCGCCGCTGCCGCTGCAATTGGATTTGAGCTATCCAACTTCTGGTACCAAGAAAGTGCCGCTCGATCACTTTGGTACATGGCGGCTGATGAGGACGGGCCCTTTTCCGTCGCTCGATCACCTGCATGGCCTTCCAACACGGAGTTTTTTAATTGCTCCGAGCACTCGATGTTTTCCACTGCGCGATGAAGATTACTCAAAAATTTGACTTGGAGCTCGTGATCAGTGATCTCGAAGTCGTCCGCAGGGATTTGCAAAGTGCCGCACTGTATCGTCCTAGGTCTTCCTCACGGACGTCAGTACTCGCCGAAGAGAAATCGCTGTCGCCTCCACTCTTGGAGCCAGCATTTAAAGTACGGTGTGTTGAATCCAGACTTCCCGTCTCCTGACATACACTGACACTGGGGTTCTCAGCCGTTATACTAAGCGGCGTCATTACCGTACCCTCTTCATTTTCATTAACTCGGCTAATTGAAGAACTCGTTGGCCGCATCGATTCTTCATTCCTTTTCTCTGGAAAATTCTTCTCCGCAAATCCAGTTGCCGTGCAACTGCCAGGAAATTCACAGATGTCTTTGTTCACTCGGTTTAATCCGCCCGCCGACTCGAGCGACGACGCGAGTCAGAACCCAAAGCCGCCGTTAGTATCGGCAGCAGCTGCAGGGCCACTAACTTTCGAATCTTGCCACCTCAGGTATGCTTCAGTCATCGCCGCTTTTTCTTGCGCTACTCGAAATGCGATTTCTTCTCGACTCATACCAGCGAACATTTGGGGAGCGCTTCCTTCTGCCGCCCCACCCGACCGTGCAATC
>CAILVZ010000116.1 GCA_903837825.1 Akkermansiaceae bacterium
CAATCGTAACGCGAGGAAGCCACCTTCATTAAAAACTAACAAACCGAAAAACCAACCCCAACTCTCATAAGAAGTGGATCAACTTTCGGGGGCACTCCAGTGCCCCCATTTGAGCCCAACAACGCGTGTGGTTTTTGTGACTGGCCATCAACACTATGCCATCAAAGCCTTCGAAATGGGCGCGACCGATTACCTACTGAAGCCCGTGAATGAGGAGCGCCTCCAACTCACCATCGAGCGTTTTCTACCAGACCAGAACGCACCTAAAGCAGATTCTAGTGGTTTAGCCACCAGTGAACCGGGACTGACACATAAATTATCGATTCCATTTAATGGACGAGAAGAGTGGATTCAATTGGAAGAAATCCTTTGGATTGAAGCGGACCAAAATTACACTCGCATCCAGACAATCAACCACGAGCAAATCATGATCAAGCGTTTGCTCACCGATTGGGAGAATGAGCTACCAGCTGAGCATTTTCAGCGCCTCGGGCGCTCGTTGATCATCCAAACTGAAAAAATTCGCGCTACAGAGTGGCAATCGCGCGACCGAAAACTTCTGTTTTTCACTGGTACGGAAAAACCGCTAATTATTGGTCGCACAGTGGCCTACCGTCTGAAAGAGCTGATGGCGAGCCTGCAGAGTGGTGGCTACGAGCCACTGGCCTAGGGTGACCCGTAGGAACTGTCGTGCACAGACAAGCGTCGAGCATGATGCCTGAATCATTAACGCTGAATCAACTCACGCACGAGAAACTCTGCCCTCCTTCGCTGGCCATAGGGAGTCTCAGCGGCCCCGTGATTTGCATTCATCACGGGTACAAACTCGAAATCCTTGTCGGCCTTTTGCAAGGCATTCACCACTTGAGCCGTCGATGCAGGATCCACATTGGTGTCCACCTCACCCACGAACAACATCAACTTCCCTGTCAACTTCGACACGTGGGTGACGTTCGAATTCCGCTCGTAACTTTCATCGACCGGCCATCCCATCCAGGCTTCGTTCCACCAAATCTTATCCATCCGGTTGTCGTGACAGCCACAGTCAGACACGCCAACCTGATAGAAATCTCCATGATGGAGAAGCCCCGCCAACGTACTCTGGCCGCCCGCACTCCCACCATAAATCCCGACACGAGTCAGATCCATCCATGGCCGAGTCACTGCAGCGGCTTTAATCCATGGGATACGATCCGGAAAACCAGAATCTGCTAGATTCTTCCAACACACATCATGGAATGCCTTACTCCTCCAATTCGTGCCCATGCCATCGATGCAAACAATCACAAATCCAAGTTCGGCCATCGGATTGCGGCGAGACCAAGCAAAGTAAGACTTCGGTACAAAAAAATCATGAGGGCCCGCATAAATGTATTCGAGAATCGGATACTTTTTCTTAGGATTGAACATGGTCGGCCGCATGATGATTCCATGAATCTCGGTCTTGCCATCACGACCCATTGAAACAAACCGCTCAGGCCGACTCCACCCGGCCCGGCGAAGGGCAGAGTCATCAGCACGCGCCAACTCGCAGATCAATTTTCCATCAACTGCCTGTCGAAGTTCGATGACCGGTGGCTGATCCACACGTGACCATGTATCAATCATGAACCTCCCGTCAGTTGAGAAATCCACTTGATGATCACCATCGCCACTCGTCAACTGAGTGAATCCACTGCCATCAAAATTGACCCTCGCAACATGCGTGTGGTACGGGTCTTGCCCTGAAACCCCCACCATCTTGATCAGCAACGTCCGATTCTGATCATCTACGCTTACCACCTTGCGCACGTTCCAGTTGCCTTGAGTCACGGCATTCTTGATCTGGCCCGTAACCTCATCGATCAAATAAAGGTGATTGTATCCCGATCGCTCAGATGCCCATAAGATCTCATGGGTGGTCGGCAAACGGTGGATGAAAAATTTTTGTGAGTAGTCGATGAAGGTGGTCGTACGATCTTCGAAGATTGATCGAACAGACCCTGAATCCGCACGAACCCCAACGATGCGCATCACCTGATGCCCCCGCTGGTTATAGACGAACGAAAACTCCGATGAATCAATTGTCCATGCTGGTTCTGAAATTTCCCAAGGGTTATCAAATAGCCTGTTTTCGAGTGGAATCTCTCTGCCATTCGGTAAATCAAAAAGATGCGGAATCGGCTGTGGAATGGGGTCACCCGCCTTGGGATAATCGATGGTCTTCAAACGCGGCTGCACTTGATCTGGCGGCGAAGACTCCACGATGTGAATCTGGCGCGTCGCTACCTTCTTGACTCGGAATGCCACAACCTTTTGCGAATCTGGCGACCAGCAAATCGGCTGGGTGAATGCATCAGCCTCGGTGCCATCACTCGACAAGTGGACAGAGATCCCGCTGGCCGTCGGTTCAAGCACGAGGTTATGATTGACGATCAGAGCCCGCCATTTTCCGTCGGGCGAAACATTCCTAACAGAATTTGTTACTGGGCTCACTGGACCATGAACCCTAGCGACTGCAGCTGCATCAATTGCCTCCATCCCTGCCAAGGGGGTGCCTTTCTCATCGGCAACCATCCAGACATGACCGGAGTAAGTGGCTTGAGTGGCAGATTCACCTGCGGGCAACTTTCCATAGGGCTTTCGGTCACCTTCCCCATCGATCCAAAACAGCTGAATCGGACCTTGCGTGCCATTCTCAATCGTGAGCGAGGTCGCCGGGCCATTCCGTGCGGAACCGCGTGATGCCAACTCTGGATCCACCAACTTGACTTCCTGCGGTTGCCTTTCGACCGCGGCAATCTCCTGGCTTGAAAGGGTGAAAACCCATGATTTCTGGAAGGCATCAAAGCTCAAGGATTGCCCGTCAGCGCTGAGGGCCAACTGCTCGAGCGGCAGATGTTTTTTATCCACGGTTTTACCCGTGAATTTACTCAACAGCTTGGCCATCGTGCCATGATCGAATGCCGATGACTTCTCGCCTGTGCGCGTATCCACTCTAAAATA
>CAILVZ010000117.1 GCA_903837825.1 Akkermansiaceae bacterium
CGGCCGCCCTCTGTCGTGGCGGCCCGCGAAGCTAGTTGCCCCACCCCCTCCCCGTCAATCCATTTTGTGAAGTTTTTAGAAGTTTTTTCAAACATCGACGCAATCCATTGAAAATAAGTGTTATGCGCTCATCTAACATTGGAATGAGATGCCTCTTGAGGTGTTATTTTGCATGGATTCTGAATTCCCAGGGTGCTTCTCCGAAGAATTCGGGGTGATGAAGAGGGTGAGCGATGAGTCAGGTGCTTGGGAAAAACGCCAATTCAATATCTTCGGTGTTGCTGAAGGACCAAGCTTCCAACAGCGAAACTTGACGAGAACACCCTGCGAAATAACCTTTCATCAAAAGAAGAACGTGTAGCTCACTGCGAGCTGTTCGCCCTTCCATCAGATTGTGAAACCTCTAATCCAAAACTTCGCTGCGATCACATTACTCATGTTGAGCGCTAAACCTCTGAGTGCGATATCGCTCGATGTTGAGATACGCCACACGGTAAACGGCAGTCCATTACTCCTTGATTCGCTACGCTACCAAAATGTTGCTGGCGAGACTTACTCCTTCACTCGCGTCAGTTATCTTCTCAGTGGGTTCGCATTAGAACACGAGAATGGAGCATGGGAGGAGCTCGATGGGCAATATACATTCATTGATCTGGCGAAGCGCCAAACCGCTGTTCAGTTGCAGCATATCCCCGAGGGAAAATACCAAGCGATGCGCTTCCACGTTGGCCCAGACCCTAGTGCAAATGCTGGGGATGTCAGCCAGTTGCCAGCTGACCACCCTCTAAACCCTAACCTCAACGGACTGCATTGGAGCTGGCAAGGCGGCTACATCTTTATGGCTCTAGAAGGTCATTTTCGAGGGACTCATGATGGATTAGGCGGCTACGCACACCACTTGGCACGTGATCCAAATCGAACTCGAATCACTCTAACAGCACCTCTCGATTTCTCTCGTGATTCAGGAGCCATCATGCTCGACTTTGATCTTGGTACTCTGATGAATGCGCCTCGACCACTTTCGTTTGAGAAGGATGGCACAGCGACTCACTCACGCGATGGCGACTCGATTGCAGCAGCCCTAGTTGCGAATTTACCCGGAGCATTCCGAGTGGCTCAGTTTACTTCTGCGACCCCGAGCATCAGCAGGCCCACTCAAGTTAAGCCACTTTACCTGCCGGAAAAATTCACTCCGTATCGGTTCACCATGAGTCATACATTTCCGCTTCCCGATCTGCCGCGAGACAACCCCCTCATTGAAGAACGCATTGCGCTTGGAAGGGCCCTATTCGATGAGAAAGCCCTCTCAAGGGATGGCACGATCTCATGCGCCTCATGCCATCAATCCGACTCCGCATTCACCGATCCTAGGCGCTTCAGCATTGGAATAGGTGGCCAAGTAGGGGTACGGAACGCGATGCCGCTTTTTAACCTCGCTTGGAAAAGCCAGTTTTTCTGGGATGGCAGAGCCCCCTCACTGCGCGCGCAAGCCTTGATGCCAATCGTGGACCACACGGAAATGGACGAGACGCCTGACCATGTGACCGCGAAACTTAGCGGCTTGGGTCCTTATCCTTCTCTCTTCAACGCTGCTTTCGGAGCCCCTGAGGTTACAATGGAAAAAATCAGTCTCGCCATCGAGCAATACCTTCTCTCCCTCACCTCGTACGACTCGAAGTTTGATCGTGCCATCAGCGGAAAAACCACACTAACTGACCCAGAAAAGCGCGGCTTTGAGCTTTTCATGACCGAATACGAACCTCGCACTGGAAACTTCGGTGCCGATTGTTTCCACTGCCATGGCGGAGCATTATTCAGCGACCACCAATTTCACAACAACGGCTTGGCCAGTGACGATTCTGGGCGTGCCAAGATCACCCACCTTGATTCTGATAGGGGTAAGTTTTCAACACCAAGTCTTCGGAACGTTTCACGAACTGCACCCTACATGCACGATGGACGCTTTGCCACCCTCGAGGAAGTAGTCGAGCACTATAGCAGCGGTATTGCGCGTAGCCCCACACTGGATCCAAACCTCGCGAAACATCCTAAATCCGGCCTCAATCTAACAACCGAGGACAAGGCTGCCTTGGTTGCATTTCTCCGAACGCTCACTGAAGAAAAGTCGACGACGCGGTAACCACTCGGCTAATCCAAAAATCCGTGAATCTTGTCGATCTCGCGCCGATTGCGCTTCGTAGGCCTGCCTTTGGGAGCCTCATGTCTAGCAAGTTGCCAAAGTTTCAAAGCGTCATAAACCGATGCTTCTGTTAGATCATCGTAACACATCCGCGCCTCTGGAGCACCTACACGCTTCGCCGTCACTGCCTTGACCGATATCGTTCTAACACCAGGCCCTTCAACAAAAGGCACCTCGATCAAATCGCCCACTTGGACAGCAGTAGCCGGTTTCATCGAGTGACCATTCCGCATCACCTTACCGGTGAGACAAATTTCTACTGCCAATTTCCGTGTCTTTAAAAAACGGGTTGCCCACAACCATTGATCCGCGCGAACCGATTCAGCCATGATTGTTCAACTTCGATTTCAATCTACCCCCCACCCTAACTGCACACGACACATCACTTGATGACTGCCTGAAGTTCGTGAGTTTGTTTTTTCTTAGGAACACTCGGGCTATTGTAGCCGAGCAATCGGTATTCGGATGAATGAAGGTGACGATCTGTTAGAACCGCTGTAATGGCGGCGCGCGCCTTAGAAAGCGATTTTTCATCACGAGGACCTTGCCAAGTGTAGCTCAGCACCACGAGGGGATGCAGGTCACGGACGATGACATCATCCCCATCTGCTCCAGTCTTACCGACCTCCGTCGACTGATAGAGAAACCCCATTTGATGCATCTTCATGCTGCCACTGGGTTCGTCCTTCATCGCCATTTCCACGGGAGAGCTCATAGGAATTCCATTCCTTCGGATGTGCTTGAATAGAGTCCAGAACGAAAAATTGGGGCTGGACCCGACCGTGAGAGCAACACGCGATGCGGGATAGTGCTTTTCCGTAACCTCATTGAAGGGCCCAGGACTTGGCCACCCTTTCGGAAGAGGTGATTCGCTGATGTAGGCTGGAGGCGCTGACTTGGCAGTGACTGGACTGGCCCCACCCTTCGAGAGGGGTTGGCCGAAGACTGAAATCACGACAACCGTGACGACCGCTAGAAAAATCAGGTATTTCATCAATCAAAGGGTCAACCAGAATTCAGCATCTGCAAGTTGAATTTAACATGCAGGATGCCACACACTGAGCCGCTAGAGCCACCCTTACGCGAGTGCCTGCAACTTCGCTTTGAGCTGGTCTTTGGTAACACTGGCACCAACGATCTGGTCTTTCACCTCACCATTCTTAAAGAATAGCAGCAGAGGGATTGAGCGAACATTGTATTTCACTGCAAGTTCGCGGGCCTCATCCACATTCACCTTTCCCACTTTGGCCACACCTTCCAAGTCCGCAGAGACTTGGTCGATCACGGGGCCGATCATTTTGCATGGGCCACACCATTCCGCCCAAAAGTCCACGAGGACAGGCAGGTTGGAGTCGATTACTTCCGATTGAAAATTTGTGTCATTGAGGGTTAAAGCCATAGCGACAAACTGCACTTTTATTTCAAAAACGTCAAGAGCCGCGCTGCAGATCGCAGGGCGGCTCTTTTTGGAGTGATTGGAACTTGCTTGAAAATCAGGCGAGCGGCAATCCGCTAGCCATCATGGCGAGGTAAAGAACTGCACCGGCAAGAATCGTGTTGATGATGGGAAGTACCATGGTATTAAGAATTTAAAATTTATTCGAAAATTTGTCCCCAAGAGCCTTTATTCGGACTGTCTTCGGCGTTGATCCAAGTGTTGGCTGTTTTCACTTGGAAAAACAGCACCACCAATGCAGCAACAAGCCCAACAGCAGAGAGGGCATTGGCAAGCCCCTCGCCTCCTTCTTCTGAGTCATCGGCATCAAATTCCGGCGTTTGAAGGGCCACTGATCCACCAAGAGGCACGGCTGGCTTCTGGAGTTGTACCGTTGCCTTAGGCAAGCCAGCAGGCGGCAAACCTGCTGCAGGCGCAGCCGTAGGTGCCAAACGGATCGTAGGCGCTGGCGAAATCGGAGGAGCACCTGCAGTGCGAAGTGGGATCGTTGGTGCCGGTGCTGGAGGCCTTGGGGCACCGCCGACTGGAGAAGGTGCACTGGGAGGAATCGGTGGTCCAGCAGGTGGAGCCATAGGGACGGTCGCTGACGGAACCGATGGAGGTGCGGCGCCCACATCAAGAGTGACGCGGACAGTTTCCTTCTTGAGGGGTACGCTCGACGTCTGTGATGACGGAGTTGGTGGTTGGTTTTCGTTTTCGCTCATGCGCTTACAGGTTTTCTTATCCTTGCGCGGGAGTAAGACAAGTTCCCCCGCCTCTGTCAAACACCCAACTCCGGATTTCTTAAAATAGATCCAACTGGCTAACCATCAGATCAATCCATGTTGATCTAAATCCATTCTTTCCATGATTCTGCAAGCGTGCGCATTTTGAAAACAGGGGAAATCGGCGACTTTAATCGAATTTCACCGAAAAGTCAGGAGCCCAGCCCCCCACCTCCCGCACTCAAAGACGCAAAATCCCGACTTTGAGCAATTTTTGATGTTCTTTATCCGTTGTCGTGGTTCCTATCGGTGCAGCAACCATGTCATCCGAAAAGACCGCCATCAGCCCGACCCGCTCGCAAGATTTCCCCGAGTGGTACCAACAAGTCATCAAAGCCGCTGACCTCGCGGAGAATTCTGAGACCCGCGGCTGCATGGTCATCAAGCCATGGGGATACGGCATTTGGGAACTGATCCAGCAACAACTCGACCGACGCTTTAAAGCAACGGGCCACCAAAACGCCTATTTCCCGTTATTGATCCCACTTTCGTATCTAGAAAAAGAAGCTGAGCATGCAGAGGGCTTCGCGACCGAATGCGCCGTCGTCACACATCACCGCCTCGAAGCGGTAAAAGACCCAGTGACTGGGAAAACCAAAATGATCCCATCCGGCGAACTCGCCGAACCCTATGTCATCCGGCCGACTTCGGAGACGATTATCGGAGCGGCATTCGCTCGCTGGATCGAGTCCTACCGCGATTTACCCTTGTTGATCAACCAATGGGCCAACGTGATGCGTTGGGAAATGCGCCCTCGACTCTTCCTCCGTACTGCTGAATTCCTCTGGCAAGAAGGCCACACGGCGCACGAAACGAAGGATGAAGCAATTGTGGAGACTCAGATGATCCACGGTCAGTATGAAGAATTCCTGCGGGATCACCTCGCGATTCCAGTTATTCCCGGAGAAAAAACCGAAAACGAGCGATTTCCTGGTGCGGACATGACCCTAACCGTCGAGGCGATGGTCCAAGACTGCAAGGCGATCCAAGCCGGCACCTCGCACTACCTGGGCCAAAATTTTTCCAAAGCACAAAACATCTCATTCACAGGGCGCGATGGCTCCGTGCAGCATGCCCACACCACCTCATGGGGCGTTTCGACCCGCCTCATTGGCACGCTCATCATGGCCCACTCAGATGATGACGGTCTCGTCCTGCCACCGCGGGTTGCCACCCAACAGATTGTGATCTTGCCAATCACGCCCAAGGAGGAAAGCCGACAGGCGGTGCTCGATGCTTGCCAAAAACTTGCCGCGAGCTTGCGCCACCAGTCTTATCAAGGCGATCCGCTCCGCGTCCATGTCGATGCGCGAGATATCAATGGCGGCGTCAAAAAATGGGAATGGATCAAAAAAGGTGTGCCGATCCGCATCGAGATCGGTCCAAGAGATTTGGAAAGCGGCAAGGCCTGCGTCCAACGCCGCGACCAAGCGATTGCGGAAAAAGAATTCACCGAACAAGAAAGCCTCGTCCTGCGCGCACCCGAACTGCTTCACGAAATCCACCTCGCCCTGCTGTCACGCGCCACCGCCTTTCGCAATCACAACATCACGTTCTGCACGCACCTTGAGGTTTTTCATGCCCACTGGGCCAACGAAAACCCCGGTTGGCTCTACACCCCTTGGGCAGGCACATCCGAACAAGAAGAGGAACTTTCGAAACAGCACAAAATCACGATCCGCTGCATCCCGATCCCTCAAGCAGATCTTCCTGAGTCACTGAAAGCCAGCTCAGGCAAATGCATTCTAACAGGTGAAGAAACTACACGTTTCGCCGTCTGGGGTCGGAGCTACTAGACTTACCGTAGATACAAGCGTCGCAGGGAGCGGGCCCATGAGTTACCCGCTTCAATTTGAGGAAATCTCCAACGCCAGATACGCTTCGATCTCGCGGGAAGGATCATGAGCTCTCATCAATGCCTCACCAATCAGCACGGCATTCGCGCCTGCCTCGAGCACCCGTAGCGCATCTTCTGGCGACTTAATTCCACTTTCTGAGACCAGCAGCACCTCGTCAGAAACCTCCTCAGCAAGCCGCTCTGTTGTAGCGAGGTCGACTGCGAATGTCTTAAGATTCCGGTTATTGATCCCGATCAGGTCAGCGCCCAACTCAAGAGCCCGCTCCATTTCCCAAAGATCATGGACCTCGACCAGCACATCGAGCGAGAATGACTTTGCCTCATCATAAAGTCGGCGCAGCGTCTCATCGTCAAGTGCCGCGACAATGAGCAAAATCGCATCTGCCCCAGTGACAACGGCTTCATGAATCTGCACTTCATGAATCATGAAGTCCTTTCGGAGAAGCGGCGCGTTCGAGAATTTCGAAATTTGGGAGAGATACGAAAGCGACCCTTGAAAATACTGCTCATCGGTCAAAATCGAAAGACAAGACGCGCCCCCCTCCAAGTAGCGCTTCGCTTGGCGGGTCGGATCAAAGTCCGGATCGATCAGCCCAACCGACGGCGACGCCTTCTTGACCTCTGCGATCACACCGAGACGCCCTGGCCCGCGATCAAGGGCGGCACGAAACCCGCCAAAGTCATTGCGTTGCAGTGCTCCGGCACGCAGGAGGGCGGCACGCGGCATTAAAGCGGTGACTTCGTGGTGTTTGGTGGCGATGATTTGAGCAAGCTTGTCGGACATGGCGTGCGGCAAGGGAAACTCAGACCCGAGGAATTTAACATGGAAAATTTGTAAATTTTGACTTGCCCGAACTCCAACCCCATGTAGAAAGCCGTGGACGCGTTTCCGACGCGGGCGTAGCTCAGTGGTAGAGCGCCACCTTGCCAAGGTGGATGTCGTGAGTTCGAATCTCATCGCCCGCTCCATTTTTAAGGGCGCACATCCACCTCCTCCACTCATGTTCGTCTGGTCGAAACTCTCTGCATCAAAGTGGATGGATGCTTGGGAGGAGCGGTTCTCTGGGAATCCAAACTTGGTCATCGAGATGGTCAAGGGCGGCAAATCGATCCGGATCCGGCTTTTCTGCGCCACCCTGATGGAGGCTGAGGCGGTCGCCACCCAGTTCGGTGGTAGCGTACGCAAAATGGCGAATGCCGAGTGGAATAAGCCGGTCGCAGCTCCCCGCCCCGTCAAGGTGCGTGATGTTTTCGTCCTAACTGCGGAAAAGCGTCCGACGGAACTGGCAGCGTTAAAGAAAGCCAACCCAAAGCGTGAGATCATCGTGATTCCACCAGAAATGGCCTTCGGCACTGGCGACCATGCAACCACTTCGACCTGCCTGCGCCTTCTAGTCGACGTCGCACGCTCCCGCAAAGAAACCCACTGGACAGTCGCAGATTTAGGAACCGGCACCGGCGTACTCGCGATCGCCGCGAAAAAACTCGGAGCTGGCGAGACATTTGCTTGCGACTATGATCCGCTTGCCGTCGCGGTCGCCATGCGCAACATCGAACGCAATGGAAACCCCGACATCCTGATGCAGGAGCAAGATGTCCTCCGCTGGAAGCCACGGAAAAAAGGCTACGATGTCGTCCTCGCCAATTTATTTTCAACCATTCTCATTGAAGCTTGGCCAGTGATTGCGAAGTCACTCGCACCCGGAGGAGACCTCATCGTATCTGGGATCCTCGCCACCCAGGCTTGGGACGTTTTTAAAGCGGCTGCAGCTAATGGGCTTGGCTTCACGAAGGTGGTGAAAAAGGGCAAATGGGTCACCGCTCACGGGGGACACCTCACGGACCTCATCGCCCAAGAATCCTGAAAATTCACCGAAGCTCCCGCATGCTCGAGGCGAAACCCAGCATTGAAACCCGTGAGGAGGTCATGTTTTTCGACACCGACTGTGGAGCCGTGGTTCACAATCTCGCCTATCTCCGGATGATCGAGACCTGTCGCACAAGGCTGGCAGCATTGATGGGCATGGACCTTCGCACGATGTCTGAAACCCAAGTCTTCCCCGTAGTGATCCGCACGGAAATCGATTATCAAAAGCCAGCAAAACTGGGTGACTGGATCACCATTCGTGGTCGGTTAGACGAAATTTCCCGTGCGCGGTTCTGGTGTGCCTTTGAGATGGTTCGCGAATCGGATGGCACCATCCTTGTCACCGCTCGGCAGGCTCTCGCCCTCGTGGAAATGCCTGCAGGCAAGCCGTTGCGCTTACCCGCAGAATGGGCAAACCGCTGGGTCTGAATCGACCTGTGAGCAACTGCGCCCGCCTGAGAAAAATGATCCGTGAGCTTGAAAACCCTCACCTGCTAGACAACCCTTCCCCGTGCAAAACGCCTTCATCCTTGGTGCTGGTCTCGGCAATCGGCTGCGCCCACTCACAGAGCGATTGCCCAAGCCGCTGGTCCCTCTCTTTCATCGACCACTGGCGGAATGGGTGATCGACGCTTGCAACCGGGTCGGGATCACCCGGTTTGCGATCAACACCCACCACCTCCCCAACGCGTGGGCGAGCTTTGGCACGGGAAAAGATCTGACATTTTTCCATGAGCCAGTTCTATTAGAAACGGGTGGCGGTTTAAAGAATTGCGCTGCTTGGATGGGCGCAGACCCCCTACTCGTTCACAATGGGGATATTTTTTCTACCTTGCCACTGGAGCGCCTCCTCGATGCGCACCATGCCTCAGGGTTACCCGTGACGCTCGCGCTGCGCTCGGCAGGTTCCGCCAAACACATCGCACTCGACGCCTCCAAATCACGCATCACCGACATCCGCAGTCAACTCGGCTGCGCCGAGGGAACGCACGTGTTTACCGGGATCTATTGTGTGAATCCCTCGTTTCTCGACTTGATCCCTGCGGGAGAAAAAATCTCAGTCATTCCCGCATTTCTTGAATTGGCGAAAATGGGCCGACTGGGTGCCGTCGTTCTTGATGAAGGGGTCTGGCTAGATCTCGGCGACCGCGAATCATACCTGCAAGCCCACCGCGAGCTCAATCTCGAACCAGACATCCACCCAGAGGCGGTCATCGAAGTGGGCGCAGTCATCGAGCGATCCGTCATCGGCCGCGGGGCCACCGTGGCAGCAGGCGCTGTAGTTCACGACTCCATCGTCTGGCCCGGCGGACGTGTCGCAAGCAGCGGTCGTTTGGACCGCTGCATCGTCTATTCAGGGGAGATGGTTCAAGGGATCCACCAAGATCAAGACCTCTGATTGGTTTCTCCAGGATTTCTGAGAGATTTCCGCAATCATTCGCGTAGTTAGGCTCATGATCCCTAAATTTCGGATTTCTAAATTTTTCACTCTGCCTCTTGCCATTAGGGGGCGGATTGGATAGATCTAAGCAACCCTAAATCCAACCAGCTCCGAATTAACCCTACAAACCCTATGACAAACAACGCACTCGACACAGCGCCAAACGCTAAGCGGCTCCTTTGGGCCGGCTTCCTCGCCATCCTCGCCACCGGCATCGGCTTCGGTGTTCGCGGAGGCATCCTCGCCAACTGGGCGGCCGACTTCGGCTTCACCGGTGCCCAACTCGGTGACATTGGAGGCGCTGGCTTCACCGGATTCTGCTTCGGTATCATCATCGGCGGCGTCGTGGTTGATAAGATCGGCTACGGCAAGCTCGTCGCCGCCGCATTCATCATGCACGTTCTCTCCGCTTTCATCACATTTGCCGCTCACAAGGGCCAAGCACAAGACACGGCTTACATGTATCTCTACATCGGCACGTTTGTGTTCGCTCTAGCAAATGGTACCTTGGAAGCCGTCGCAAACCCTCTGGTTGCAACCCTGTTTCCAAACAACCGTACCCACTACCTTAACATCCTCCATGCCGCATGGCCTGCTGGCTTGGTCGGCGGTGGCTTAATCGGATGGACTCTCGGAGAGAGCGGCGTGGACTGGAAAATCCAGCTCAGCCTTTTCTTGGTTCCTACCGTACTTTATGGATTTGCCTTCATGGGCCAGACATTCCCCAAATCCGAAGCCGCATCCAAAGGGCTTAAGCTCGGCGACATGATGAAAGAAGTGGGCCTGCTTGGCGCGCTGGTCGCTTGCGGAATCATTGGCCTGTTTTTCAAAGCTCAACTCGGCGGTGTTCTGGCATTTTTCACGGGAAATGACTTCTTCACGAGCCAAGCATGGACCTACGTCTCATGGGGAGTTGCCCTCGCTCTGTGGTTCATCGTTGGAGGAAAAACGAGCTTCGCGGTCGGTTCCTTTTTACTATTCATTCTGTTCGTAACCCACGCGCTCGTTGGTGCTGTTGAGCTCGGAACCGATGGTTGGATCCAAAACATCACGGGCAATATCCTTACGCCTTCGCAAGGTAAAATCCTGTTTGTTTTCACCTCATTGTTGATGTTTGCACTGCGCTTCTCCGCCCATTTCATCGAAAACAAACTCAAGATCTCCCCTGTCGGACTTTTGGTCATTTGTGCAATCTTGGCGGTGATCGGACTCAACCTCGTCAGTGGCATCCAAACCTTCGTGGGCGCACTTCTTGCACTTTCGGTTTACGCGCTCGGAAAGACATTTTTCTGGCCTACGATGCTGGCGGTTGTGGGCGACCGCTTCCCTCGTACCGGCGCGATTGCCATGTCGATCATGGGCGGAATTGGCATGATGTCAGCTGGCTTGCTTGGCGGGCCAGGCCTTGGTTATGCCAAGGACCGCTTCACAGTGGACCATCTCAAGGCAAGTAATGTCGCTGCCTACGAATCCAACAAGGCAGCCAAATCCAGTTCATTCCTCTTCCTTGACCCAGTGACGGGGCTCGATGGCACCAAACTTTCGGAAGCTCAAAAGGCAACCGCAAAAACCCCAGACCAAAAAGCTCTGGCGGACGCGAGCATCGTCGGCGACCGCAAGACCTTGAAAGCGGATTCATTTATCCCCGCGACCATGGCTGGCATCTTCATCTTGCTGCTGCTCTATTTCAAATCCATTGGCGGCTACCGCCCGTTGTCGATTGAAGAAAATTCCTGATTTTACCAAGGATTTCCTGAACAGCGGCACAGCTTCACGGCTGTGCCGCTTTTTTTGCACTTGCGAGATGAACCATCGGCGAGTCCATTGGGGCGGATGATGTCAATCGGCAAGAAACTACCCATCTACGGAGCACTCATGGCGGGGCTTCTGTTTCTCTGCCTCTCGTTGTCTCCGCAGCAGGTCAAAATCAACCTCGCGGACGGCTTTGACTTTCCCGTCGGCAAACCGAATGGTACGGGGTACTACAAAGCTCGCGGTCTTCGACTCCGCGCTCCGCAACATTTCGGAGAAGATTGGAACGGCCGGACTGGGGGAGATACGGATCTGGGCGCGCCAGTTTATGCCATAGCGGATGGAATTGTCACCCTCGCGCACAACGTAAGGTCTGGCTGGGGCAACGTGGTCTTGACTCGGCACGCTTACAGAGACCCCGCAACGGGGCAGGTCAAGTTCTGCGACACGCTCAATGGCCATCTGAACCAGATCATGGTGAAGGACGGCCAGTTGATCAAAAAAGGCCAGCAAATTGGCACTATCGGCAACAACTTCGGCATGTACCCCGCCCACCTGCATTTTGAAATTCGGCTCAATATCAACATCGGCATGCATCGAGAAAAAGCACCCCCCGACCTGAAAAATTGGGCGGAACCGACGGAATTCATCAATAGATTCCGCAAACTCAACCGCGAGTGGAAGCCCGTTGTCGTTCCAACTGGGACTTATCAAGACTACTTCGGCTTCAAAGGACTTTAATCCAGCTGACTCGAGGGGCACTACCAAGGCGGTAGCCCAAGCATCTCGGGAAGCGCCTCGCGTGGCCGCCAAGTCAGGATTTCAGGATCTCCCGAGGTAACCAGCACCGTGTGCTCGAAATGGGCGGATGGTTTACGATCCTCCGTGATCACCGTCCAACCGTCCTCCAAGATCCGCACACCGGCAACTCCCGCATTCACCATCGGCTCAATGGCCAAGGTCATTCCGGGCATCAAGGTTGGTGACTTTCCGTGGGGTCGATAGTTTGGAACCTGAGGCTCCTCATGCAATCGCCGCCCCACCCCATGCCCTACAAACTCGCGCACAATCGTGAACCCGTGTGGCTCAGTGAACTCTTCAACCGATCCACACAAATCCGCAAGCTTCCGGCCCGCACGAGCATGACCAATCGCCTCATAAAGCGACTGCTCAGTGACTGCCAAAAGTCGCTTCGTCTCGAGCGGGATATCCCCCACGGGCACCGTGGTCGCATTGTCGCCAATAAAACCACTCTTCACCACGCCCACATCAATCTTCAAAATGTCGCCAGGCTGAATCTTACGCAACCCACCAATCCCATGCACCACCTCTTCATTGACCGAGATGCAAGTGTATCCAGGAAATCCACGATATCCCAAAAAGGCACTTTTGCAGTCATGCTGGCGCATCAACTCCGCCGCGTACTGGTCGATCTCGCCCGTCGTGCGGCCAGGAGCCACCTCCTTTGCAAGTGCTTGCAGAATCGATGACGCGATCGAACCCGCTTGGCGCATGAAGTCGATCTCGCGTGGGGTCTTGATGGGGATTCGGGTTCTTCGTGACACGATCTGGGAGCAAAATTGGATAAATGAATATTTCAAACGGAGCGATTTGAGAGAATCTGAAGAAGTCTGGACGCCACTTCATCCTGAGGAGCACTCGCATCGCAAGAATAAAGCATCCCCAATTGGCGATAGTGGGAAATCACCGGTTGAGTAAGCGACTCAAATTCTACGTGGCGACTGCGAAAATTCTCATCGCTGTCATCAGACCGAGGACCTGCTGGATTGCCACAAACCGGACACATCCCGCCTTCGAGTCGCTGGTGTCGGCTGCCAGACCACCGGCAGCTTGAGCACTCCACTCGGTCATGGATGCGATCCAAAAGCGCTTCAATTGGCACTTCCAACGAAATGGCCGCATCAAGTTTCAACCCACGTTTTGCAAGCCAATCATCAAGAAAAACCGCCTGTGTTAGACTGCGCGGAAATCCATCTAGCACCCAGCCACCCTCTTGGCGCCCTAGCCAGTCCGCAAGAATCGAGCACATCAAATCGTCTGGCAAGTAACCTCCACGAGCGAGGATCGGTTGAGCCTGTTTACCAAGATCTGATCCCGCCTCAACATTCTCGCGAAGCAATGCCCCCGTGCCCAAATATCCAAGCCCAAGCGCTGCAGCGAGCTTTCGGCCTTGAGTGCCCTTGCCGGAAGCCGGCGGCCCTAACAGGACGACACGGAGCGGCGTGGTCACAGACACAATCAATGAGCGGAGCTATTGTAAATGTAAGCCGTGATGCCAATCACAATCAGGATGGCAATGACCGTCCACAGATAAACAATCGCGGTGCGAGGTGCTGCCCCACTGTTTTGATTCAAGCGGTCGTAGCGGCCCTTGAGTTTGCCCTTCCGCAGGAATCCATCGTAATGCTTTTGAAGCAACTGAGTCTCTACCTGGCGCATCACATCAAGCACCACACCCACCATGATCAACAGCGACGTGCCACCGAAAAACTGGAGGACCAGCGAACCCGGTGGTAGTCCAACGAGGTGACCCGTGACGACGGGTAGCACAAACAGAGCCACCATGAAGAAGGCTCCCGCAAACGTGAGACGAGTCATCGTGAAATCCAAGAAATCTGCGGTTGGCTTACCTGGCCGAACTCCGGGGATATAGCCACCATTGCGCTTCAAGTCCTCTGCAATTTGAGAAGGTTGGAACATCATCGCTACCCAGAAATACGAGAAAAGGAAAATACCGATGCCTCCCAGAATATAGAACCACATCCCACCTTGCGAAAGCTGACCATAAAGTTTCACCGCCCAAGGCTGCCCTGAGATCCCCGGAATCCACTGAAGCATCAATGGTGGGAGCGACAGCACCGCCGAGGCAAAAATGATGGGCATCACACCCGCATAATTCACTTTAAGCGGTAGATACTGAGTCTGCCCGCCAAACTGCTTACGTCCCACAACACGCTTGGCGTATTGAACCGCAATCCTCCGTTGCGCTTGGGTAATCGAAATCGTTGCCGCGATGACTACAAGCAACAAAGCAATCATAACCACCATCCAAATCGCATTGAAGGGATTGACCACCCCTTGCGAAGGAACGAAAAACTTCCATGCTTGGATCAATGCTCCCGGTAGCGCCGAGATGATGTTGACCGTGATGATGATTGAAGTTCCGTTACCAATGCCTTTTTCCGTGATCTGATCGGCAATCCAAAGTAGCAACACCGTACCCGCAACAATGGTGATTACCGTCATCGCCATCCAGGTAAACGAAGGATCTGGGACCAACTTACCGAACTTCTCAATCCCCTTCATGTAAGGGATCTGTTCGGGATTGTTTAGCGACATCGCAGCGAACACCCCTTGAACCAATGCAATGAGGATCGTGATGTACCGGGTGTATTGAGTGATCTTCTGGCGGCCACCATCTTCGCGAGCGAGGACCGAGAGCTTTGGAATCACCGCAGTCATCAATTGAACCATAATCGATGCCGAAATGTACGGCATGATCCCAAGCGCAAAAATGCCAGCCTTCTGAAGACCACCACCCGAGAACACCGTCAGCAACGCAGTGATCCCACCCGCTGGGCTTTTCGGATCGACCGCCTTCAAGCTATCGAGCCAAGCCTTAATGACCGTAGCGTCAACGCCTGGCAAAGTGATGTGAACGCCGAGGCGAATGATCACAATCAAAGCGAGGGTGAAAAGAATCCTGTCCCGAAGCTCCGGGATCTTCCAAGTGTTGGCGAATGCTGAAATCATGACTATTTAGGGCAAGGAATGAGGCTTGGGGTGTGAACAAGACGAGGAAGCGCAAAAGCGCTTCCTCGTCGAAGATCAAACATCAGTGAAAAGTCATCAAGCGGTAGGCTCGTTGACCGTTCCACCTGCTTTTTCAATTTTTTCGCGAGCGGAAGCACTGGCATTGCCGACGACCACATGGAATGCTTTCGTGACTTCACCAACGCCGAGCAACTTAATCTTGTCGAATGGGCCGTTGACGAGCCCTTGTCCGCGGAGAGCTGCTTCGTCAATGGTGGAACCAGCGTCGAAAAGATCATCGAGCTCGCCCACATTGAATACGCAGACCTTGTCGCGGAAATCGTAATTGTTGAAGCCGCGCTTTGGGAGGCGACGATGAAGAGGCATCTGACCACCCTCAAAGCCGACACGAGTGCCACTTCCTGAGCGAGCCTTTTGACCCTTGTTGCCCTTACAGGCAGTTTTGCCATGACCTGAGCTTTCGCCACAACCGAGACGCTTGTTCCGGTGCTTGGAGCCAGGATTCGGGCTGAATGAATGAAGTTCCATAAATTAAATGATTTTCGATTTGAAGTTTAGGATCGTGCAGGATTGTCCCTGCACTCCTACCGCTCATTAGATGGCTTTTTCACGCTTTTTCTTGCCACGTCCGCCGAGAACTTGGTCGCGGGTACGGAGTTGGGAAAGTGCCTTAAGCGTTGCCTTAACGACGTTGGCGTGATTGGAGGAGCCCATCGACTTCGCGAGAATGTCGCGGATTCCAACTGCCTCGCAAACGGCGCGGACACCACCACCTGCGATGATCCCCGTTCCAGGCGATGCTGGCTTGAGGAGAACTTTACCGCCGCCGAACTCAGCATAGATTTCGTGAGGGATCGTCCCATCGACAATGCTCATCGGGACGAGTACCTTGCGGGCGCCTTCGCTGGCCTTTTTGATAGCGTCTGAGACCTCATTCGCCTTGCCATAGCCAAGGCCGACCTTGCCGACCTTGTTACCGGTCACAACGAGTGCGGAAAAGCTGAAGCGACGACCACCCTTTACGACCTTGGCGCATCGGTTGATGAATACGACTTTTTCAGAAAGCTCGTTGCCCTCCGAGTCGGTTGGTGCTGCGCGCTCTTCGCGACGTGGACCACCGCGACCGCGACCGCCACCTTGCCCGCCGCCACCTTGATAACCGCCGCCTTGGCCGCGACCACCTTGGTAGGAGGACTGTTGAGGTGCCGATGCTGCCACCGGGTCCGAAGCACCTGCTTCAGGAGCAGGAGATTGATTGTCTGGAATTGTTACCATGATGTGTGTCTGATCGGAGCGTTAGAATTGGAGTCCTGCTTCACGCGCTGCGTCAGCGAGAGCTTTGACTTTACCGTGGTAGAGGTGACCGCCGCGGTCGAAGACCACTGCGCTGATGTTCGAGCCCTTGGCGCGCTCCGCGAGGAGCTGGCCGACCTTCTGGGCGCTCTCGACATTCGACGAAGCCTTTTCGAAGGACTTGTCGAGGGTCGAGGCGGAGACCAAAGTCCTGCCTGCGCTGTCGTCGATGACTTGGGCGTAGATGTGTTGGTTCGAATAGTGAACGGCCAGACGTGGACGTTCGGCAGTGCCGGAAACCTTCCGACGAATGCGGTTGTGGATCCTGCGGCGGATCGACTTGCGATTGATAGTGCTCATAGTGCCGTGATGGTGTTGAGGTTGTTGGCGACGGTTGTGAATTATTTGCCGACGCTTTTGCCTTCTTTGCGGCGAACTTTCTCATCGACGTAGCGAACGCCCTTGCCCTTGTAAGGTTCAGGTGGGTAGAAACCACGAACCTCAGCAGCGAACTGACCGACGAGTTGCTTGTTGATGCCTTCCACCTTGATCTTGGTGTTTTCCACAACGGTGACGCTGAGTCCCTTAGGAATCGGGTGAAGCAACGGATGGGAGCGGCCGAGCGAAAGATCGAGATCCGCACCTTTGACAGCGGCACGAAGGCCGACGCCGTGAATTTCAAGATCCTTTACGAAGCCCTGCGAAACACCCAAGATCATGTTCTGAACGAGGCTGCGTGCGGTTCCGTGAAGGGCTTTGTGCTGGCGAAGCTCAGTCGCACGCGAGACAACGACAGTGCCGTCTTCGGTGGTGAGTGAGATACCGTCCGGAAGGGAGAAATCGAGTTTGCCCTTTGGGCCTTCGACGATCACCGTGCGGCCATCCAGTTTGACGGCGACTTTTTCCGGGAGAGAGATTGGTTTGAGTCCGACTCGTGACATGGTAGTAGTTTCCTTTGACGAGTTAGGGGTTACCAGACGTTGGCGAGAAGTTCGCCACCGAGGTTTTGCTTCTTGGCGGAACCGCCTGACATCACGCCTTTCGAGGTCGAAAGGATCGAGATACCGAGGCCTGACATGACGCGTGGAACTTCGCCTGCACCGACGTAGTGGCGGCGACCAGGGGTGGACACGCGCTTGAGGTCGGTGAGAACCGAGCGGCCGTCGATGAACTTCGGCTTCAGCTTGAGCGTGGTGTGGTCGCCAGTGACGACCTCATAGTTCCAGAGATAGCCTTCTTCTTGAAGAATGCGGGCGATGTCCGCCTTGATCTTGGAATAAGGTGCGGTGAATTCCTCGTTGCCGGCACGGGCAGCGTTTTTGAAACGCGTGAGGAAGTCTGAGATTGGATCGGAGAGAACTGCCATAATGTGGATTCCTTTTTCTGAGTGGTTCCTGTGGTTTAGTTGGCAGCGACGGCCTCGACCTCGTTGGCCTTTTTCATATCGCGGAAAGGCATGCCAAGCTCGGTGAGGAGCTCGCGGCCTTCTGCGTCGGTCGGTGCTGAGGTCACGAAAATCAAGTCAAAGCCGATCGCGCGCTTGATTTGATCGATTTCGATTTCCGGGAAGATGGATTGATCGCTGATACCGCATGCATAGTTTCCACGGCCGTCGAATGACTTCGAGGAGATCCCGCGGAAGTCCCGGATGTTGGGAGCGGTGACGTTGATGAACTTGTAAAGGAACTCCCACATGCGAGCACCCCGGAGAGTCACGCGTGCGCCAAGAGCTTCACCTTCGCGGAGCTTGAAGTTCGCAACAGCCTTCTTCGAGAAGGTGATCGACGGGCGCTGACCCGTGATTTTTTGGATTTCATTGACGGCATCGTCAACGGCAACTTTGCGATCGGCAGCTTTGCCCATGCAAGAGGTGACCACAATCTTCTCGAGACGTGGGACTTGATGGACGTTGGCATATCCTAGCTTCTTGGTGAGAGCTGGGACAACCTTATCCTTGTAGTGTTGTAGTAGTGCTGGTGTGCTCATTTTTTTGCGGGTCAGCGTTAGTGGTTAAACGCTTAAGCGCGGGCGGAAGCGGAATGCTTCAGCCCACTTTCTTAACATTGGAGATATGGACTGGGCCATCGATGGTTTTGATACCACCATTTGGCTCGGCTTCGGTAGCCTTTACGGCCTTTTGAATTGGCCGTCCGCCTTCGACGACGACTTGGCCCTTAGCGGCTTTCACGAGAAGCACGGTTCCGCGCTTCCCTTTGTGATTGCCTGCGACGATTACGACTTCGTCACCTTTTTTGACGTGTGTCTTGATGCGGCTCATGAAATTTAACGTTAGAGTATATAGTTGCGAATGCCTGGGATCAGAGGACCTCAGGTGCGAGAGAAACGATC
>CAILVZ010000118.1 GCA_903837825.1 Akkermansiaceae bacterium
AAGCGTTACTCTGTCCTCCTTTGCCTTGTCTTCAATGTCGCTTACTTCTTTCGCGAGCTGACTGTGCGCCAGAATAGCAGCTCGAAGAGAAGAAATAGCGCTCTCAATCGAATCGACTTCAAACTTTGCTTTGGCTTCGATTTCCTGTGCGAGCTCTTTATCTTCCCTCATTGCCCTATTGCCCCTCCTTTGACGAAGCTCCTCATAGTCGCCTCGATGACGAGCTTCCCCAGACCTTCGCTTTCTGGCCAAAGTTTCAGCCTCAATTCCAATGTTAGCCGCTTTATCGACAGCGATCTCAATGAGCGGATCCCAGCATGCCGTCCCAACCTCGCCAGGTCGTATTCTGAACCCTTCAGGAGCACGAGCACACAGTAAGGAGCCGCCACCCCCACCTTCGGCGCCATCAAGTTCCTCGGGCGACTCTTCCTTCTTCATGGTATCGAAAATTTCATCTGCCATGTCCTCACCATCAGCACCTAGAAGAGCGACCAAATCCTCCACTGCCTTTGCGACGGCCAGCTCCAACTCTGCTATCTGCTCCAACCGATCTAGCGCGGCAGTTGCCTTTTTTAAGAAGCAGCGACAAATTAGATTATCAACAAATAAATCAACACGGGTAACATTAGAAAACTTACTTTTTCTGGGTCGATATCATCTAAGAACTGTAGATCCTTGCGCAATTCCTTCACGACATCGTTGACAAGGCCCAAAATAAGATGTAAGTACGGAGGAAGGACGCGATTGAAGTCCCAAGGCACGAGAGGCGCTGCAGAAACTCCGTTTTTCGGCTCGGGCTTCGTCTTGGCATGGCGAGCAACTGCTTGACGAACAGACTTTTCGTATTCCTCGAAGTCCTCCTTCTGCGTCGCCTGCGTTCGCCTCGGCATCCTCGCTCCGCCACTGGCAGTGACTTTGAAGTCCCTTGCAGCACCTCGACACCACGGGCATGCACAACCAGACTGTCCATCCATGCCGAGGATAGTGGCCATAGCCATGAGGTCGCTCGAGTAGTAGACTTCGAGTTCAAAAATAACAGCGTCCTTTGCCTCATCAACACGAACCATCATTTCACGAAAAGGGAAAAATAGGCCGCCGCTCGTTGTGATGCCTAAGCAGAACCCCTCGCGATGAACAATCAAGGCCGAATCGACCTACCGATGTGAACACTTACGAATAGGATCTAGAAAAGAGAATATCAATAAAAACCTCGACTTCTGCTCGTCGTTCCTCCCTCTCCTCAAGAGTTCCCGCCGGCACCTTGGAGCCTGCAACTAGGAGATCTGCTTCTTCCTTGCTGAGCTCCGACGGCGCCACTGGAATCTCCCCTTTTTGAAATCCCGCCACTGCGGTTTTTGGAACAAGGCAATGGTACTTCCCGATCTTAACGACTGAAAAATTTGTGAGTGACTGCACAGACGGAATCAAACTTAGGATCCTCCGAAAGTTTTCGTAGTCGTCCACAGGCGGCTTATCCTCGATCTTCGTCGCCTCGAACGACGCAGCTATCGAGCACGCCTTGTAGCTGCACGGCGCTTTGCAGTCTAAACAGCGAATGCAAAACTTTGAAGATGCGCCGCCTTTGTCCTCGGAAAAAGCAATGTGAATGACACGTCGGTCATGAACCGCCACATCACACGGAAAACATCGCTGCTCGAAGTTGCCGTTCTGAACCAAGAGGTCGAGGTCCCTGGCAATGAGCTCACACGCGTCTTCCACCACGTACAACAGAGCTTCTGTTGTCGTGGCATCTTTCTTCGCGCCAGAATTCAAATCCAGTCGATGATAAGAAGCTCGGAGAATTTGGCCCTCGACCGCCTTTCGGCACTGCGTCTCGCTTGCTAAGTTGAGTTTAACACCATGCTGTGCAAGGAGAGTTCGAAGAGATCTCATCCCTAACATTTTATGTGAGAGAAGGGGGGTCAGGTAGGGACTAAATATTTTTATCGCATCAAAACTTAGCTCAATTACCTTGCCACGATGCTTTCACTGAGTTCATCATTTCTAATGTCGC
>CAILVZ010000119.1 GCA_903837825.1 Akkermansiaceae bacterium
GACGCTCGCCAATGGCATCGAAGTCTGGTGCAGCTTCGACAAGCTCGTGCCTGTGGGCGAGTTGAAACCCAACCCACGCAATCCGAACACCCACCCGCAGCGGCAGATCGAACTGCTCGCCAAAAACATCCGCTATTTCGGGTGGCGACAGACGATCACAATTTCAAAGCTCACCGGCCTGATCGTTTCCGGTCACGGCCGCCTGATGGCCGCCAAACAACTCGGTGTCGAAGTCGTGCCGGTGGACTATCAGGACTTCTCAAGCGAGAACGACGAACTCGCCGTGCTGGTCGCCGACAACCGTTTGGCCGAACTTTCCACGGTCGATCTCAACGAGCTTGAAAAGATCGCCAGCGAGTGGAAGTCCATCGACTTCGACACGATCCTCGCCGGTTTCGAACCTGCCGACATCGAGGGCCTGCTCAATCCTAGTGGCAACGACGATGACGAGGATGACGACGACCGCCACGACAAGGAACTCGACAAGAGCGACGTCACCGTTGCCGTCGGCCTCTATCGGTTCCGCATCACACAGGAAGAATTCATCGCGTGGTGTGACCGCGTGAAACAAGACGCCGGTTTCGACAAGGAAAGCGTGCTCAACGAAATCCGCAACCGCCTCGGACTATGAACATCGCCCTTGAATCCATCGGCGCCGTTAGGCCTTCGACCTACAACCCACGGTCTGCAGTTGCCGAGCGGCTTGACCTAATCGAACTGTCACTTCGCAAACTCGGCTTCATCGCCCCGATCTTCGCTGACTCGGACGGCGAGATTCTTTCCGGTCACCAGCGCCACCTTGTTGCATCGCGCATGGGGGCAACGCACGTCCCGGTGTTCCGCACCAAGGCGCTCGACCTCGAACAGCGCAAGGCGCTCAACATCGTTTTCAATCGGGCGACCAACGATTTCGATTTCAACAGCACGCCCGGTCGGGTCACCAGCGAGTTGCAATCACTCGACATCCAAGCGCTCGCCGCTCTGATCCCTGACAAGGAAGTAGGAAGCGATGGCTTCCTGCGCTGCCTCAGGCCTGCGGAAGTCGCCGTGAAGGATCTCTGCCGGGCAAACTCGGGCCGCTGGATCCAGTATGCTCGCAACCTTGCACGCACGCTGCATCGCCACGGCATCCTCATGCCCATCGTCTGCCGCGAGGATCTCACCGTCATCAACGGCATCGGTCGGCTAGAAATGCTGGCGGAAAAAGGAGTGGCGTTCGCCCCCGTGGTCTTCGTCACCGAGGAGGAAGCCGAATTCGCTCGGGCGATGATGAATCTGCTCTCGATGGATTTCGACATCCACACGCGCTATGCCGACATGCTGCGCTTCAATTCGTTTCGCAGGGCACGCCGCGTGAGGCGCGAACTTGGCAATGGATTCATCTTCGCCACGCACGGCGCGAAACCCTGCAAGGACTTCGACATCGGCAAAGCATCCGATCGCACCCGATGGACCAAGGAGCATGGCACGACCATCCTCGACTTCGGTGCCGGCCACCTGACAGAAACCTTCCTCCTGCGCCAGGCTGGGATCGACTGCACGCCGTTCGAACCCTACCGCCTCGGACCAGGGGGCATCAACAAAGCGGAGAGCGTGGAACTGGCCCGCACCTTTCTAGCCGAAGTCGCTGCGGGTAAGGAATGGACGAGCATCTTCATTGCGAGCGTGCTAAATTCCGTGCCGTTCCGTGAAGACCGCGAGCACATCGCCTGCCTCTGCGCTGCCCTGTGCAAGCCCTTCACCAAGGTCTATGCCTGCGCGTCATCCGCAGGTGAATCCGGCTGGCGGCAGGTGAACGGCAAGGCGTTCATGAACGAGAGCAACGCGGGCAACATCGCGTTCCGCCTCGACTACGAACCCGGGATTCGTATCGGTGATTTTCAGGACAAACCCAAGGTTCAAAAGTATCACACGGTATCCGAGTTCAAGGATCTCTTCGGCACCTTCTTCCGCTCGGTGAAGGTGGATGACTTTTCCAACAACATCAACGCGGCCTGTGCATCGGCGCGTCCAGTCGACCCTGCCCGCCTTCGTGCCGCAATCGAGTTCGAATTCGATCTTCCCTATCCAGATGGCACTCGCATGGATCTCGTGAAATGCGCCATGGACTCTTTCTCCCAACGTCTTCAGACTACCCTATGATCATCCTGCTAGACCTTAACTACACGCTCGTGTCCAATAATCCGGCACGAGGCAGCACTCCCGTCCGCATGGACAAGCGACTGGCCAACGAGCAATACCGGCAATGGCTGGTGGAACTGATACGGCCTCACACGGTTGTCCTCATCACCGCCCGCCCGGACACCTGGACGATCAAAACGCTCGACCGCATCGAGGAGCAAACCGGTTGGCGTCCGCAGGACTCGTGCTTCGCACCAAAGGGCTGGTGGAATCCACCTGCGATCAAAGAGCATCTACTCAAGAAGGATGTGTTCTCGAACCACGGCGAGGATGCACGCTACCTCGCGATTGAAAGCAATCCAAGGACCCGAGAGATGTATGCGAAGTTCTCCATCCCGTGCTTCTGGGTGACCCCTGAAGGTGACCGACTGACTGATGGCACACGGATCGTGAAACGGCTGACGTGTTGACATCCGTCACGCGGGCATGAGTGAAGCACAACGTGACGAGGTGATCCCACGCGGAGCCTGGCAGTTCGATCAGGAAGTAACTGCGGTATTCGACGACATGCTCCAGCGGAGCATTCCCCAATACAACGCAATGCGAATGGTGACCTTCGAGGTCGGCCGGCGATTTGTGCAACCGGGCACTGCCATCATCGACATGGGATGCTCTCGTGGTCAGGCGCTCCTACCATTCGTTTCTAACTTCGGCGCGGCCAACGATTACATCGGAATGGAAATCAGCGAGCCGATGATCGAGGCGGCACGTCAGAACTTCTCTTATCACACGCACGGGAATCGCGTCAGCATCCAGTCTGCCGACCTGCGCCACGAGTTCCCTGGTGTGACATCCAGCCTCGTGCTCTCGGTGCTCACGCTCCAGTTCACCCCCATCGAATACCGCCAGCAAATCATCCGCCGCGTATTCGAATCACTGGCTCCAGGCGGGGCCTTCATCCTAGTGGAAAAGGTGCTGGGTGCCACCGCAAAGCTCGACGAAGCATTCGTGAATCTCTTCCTCAACATCAAGCGCGAGAACGGCTATTCAGACAGCCAAATCGATCGCAAGCGACTGTCACTGGAAGGCGTGCTGGTTCCAGTGACCGCCAAGTGGAACGAAGAACTGCTCTATCAGGAAGGCTTCACATCGGTGGATTGCTTCTGGCGCCATCTGAACTTCGCCGGATGGGTGGCGGTGAAGGCTTGAATCTCTATCCGATCAAGGTAGGTGCCCCATCAGGATCGGCGCACCGAGTTCCTGCCAGTAGGCCCATGCTTCAATTTCCCCGCTCATTCCTTGAGTTTCCTTTTCGGTGCCCGTCGCCGGGTTTCAGTGAGACGAGCGTCTTCCAGCTTGCGGCCCAGAACATCGTCGATACCGACCGCGGAGAGATCTTGCTCCAGTCCCAGAACGGCCAACACCTGCACGAGCTTGCCCAACGAAGTGCCAGCTGATCCATTTTCCATCAGATGGAGCGTCGAGCGACTGACGCCCGCCCGCTCAGCAACCTGTTCGGCGCTCAGCTTTCGCCGCAACCGCGCCAGTCTGAGATTCTCTCCCAAATCGGCGAGGAGACGCTCGTGCTTAGGCAATGGTGTGCTTATTTCTCGTCCCATAATGGCTGATACTCTGGACAAGAGAGCGCTTTTTTGTACAGCTTGTCGATTATTATGCATTGCCACTTCTTCTGCTGCCCAGCCGGAAAAGACGGAGCAACACGCTAAACGTGACCTAGGGCCACCCATTCAATCGCTTGCCGCATGCAATGAATCCGCCACCGTGCTAGGACGTTGACGACCGGAGGCAGGAGCTTGACAGGACACGCCCGGGACGGCATGTTCCACATGTGAAAGTGAAGGTGGTCAGCTTCGAGAGGTTGCAACGCGACAAGCGCAGGGCGCGGTTGCGGGACGAGCGTCGTCTGGCCAATGGCGAGGTGACGCCAGAGCAGCTTGAGGAGGAGAATTCACTGATTCCGATAGGTGCAAAAATCACCATCCCCAATTTCTGCCAAACCTTGGAACGCTATTATGGCAAATGAATCAGGCGCAGGAGTTTCCTTTGGAGTCCGAGATCGGCGATTTTGCGGAAATTTTGAGGCATGAGGATGCCAATGAGCTGCCCGTTGTAGTTGGTGGGCATGCCGCAGGTCTTTGGAGTCGGTATTTTTTGTCGCGAGGAGTGACCAAGCTCGCGGAGTTTCTGCCCTTTCGGAGTAAGGATCTGGATCTCGTGGGAACAGTTGGTTTATTAGATGAATTGCACCGGCGATTCAAAGGCAGGCTGCTACGCTCGGAGCCACGAAGTCCGGTTTTTGGCCGACTGGATATTCCCCAGTCTGGAGGTGGATTCCTTAGGGTGGAGGTTCTTCACACGGTTCTCGGACTGAACGCCAAGGACATGATGCGCACGGTAGATATTGATGTCGCGGGAGTAGTTGCTAGGGTTCCGTTACCCCATCTGATGTTGAAGGCAAAGCTCGCCAATTCGGCGCTCATTACGCAAGATGGCAGGCAGGATGTGAAACACACCAAGATGATGCTTATCTGCGTCCGAGCTTTCATTCTAGAGTTGCTGGAAAATCACCAACTAGGATTGATCGGCGAACGCCCGGTCGTGAATCTGCTGGAAGAAATCCGGGAGGTGATGAGTTCTCCGAACGCCGAAAAGGCAACCAACCTCTGGGGCATCGATTTCCGCGAGGTCTGGCCAAAGGAAGAATTGAAAGCGTCGGGTGGTGAAAAAGTTGCGCGCTGGCTGGAACACCGCTTGGCTTGAGGTCCGTTGGGTGGGGATGTTCCAATTTCACGCCCGAACCCCACCAGAATCGACCGGGTGTCCCATGCCCGCGATTGACAGGGTCTCGGTGGCATGGAGACGAAGGAACTTTCTCCCGATGTCGCGGAGAAGATCCTCGACGCGGATTTTCAAAACGTAGTCCGCAAGGTGGCGGCGGGCAAACCGCTCACCGTGGCCGAACGGGCGCGCATTGAATCACGGGCGGCCGGCAGCGAGGAATCGCTCGCCTATGCAAAAACCCTGGTTGAACTCGCCGCTGTGTTAGGCGTGACTCGCAGGACGCTCACCACCTGGCAGAAGATGGAGGGTTCTCCTAAGCCGCTTTCCAATGGCTTGTGGCCGGTGGCTGACTGGCGTGAGTTCGTAAGACTGCGAGGCTTGAAAGCGGGTAAAACTCCGGTCGGAAACGAGGAGGCACTCAAGGCCCGCAAGTTGCTCGCGGAAGTTGAGGAACGCGAGCTCCGCATCGCCGTGAAAAAAGGCGAATACGTTCCGATCTATCAGGTGAAGGGCGAATGGATCGGCCTCGTCGCACAAGCGACCTCCATCCTGCGCGCGAAGTTCGAATCGGAGCTTCCGCCGATCCTATCAGGTCTCGACGCCACCGGGATTCAGCGGGAATGCCGCAAGGCAATCGACGAGGTACTTCTTTGCCTCCACGAATCATGAAGATACTGCATGACATCTGGCGCGAAGCGTGGCAACCGCCCGACCGCAGGCCGCCGTGGCAATGGTGTGAGGATCACATCGAGGGCATTCCGTATTCTCCCAACCCGGGACGCTTCCGGTCGGAAAACTCGCCTTGGATTCGCGAGGTCATGGAATCACTGGTCGATCCGCGGGTTCGGCTCGTTTCGATCATCGCGTCGGTCCAGTCATCCAAGACCACCGCTCCGGAGCTGACCCTTTGTTATATCATTACCAACCTTCCCGGTCCGACGCTCTGGCTCGACCAGACCGACGAGGATGCCCGCGACTATTCTGAAGCACGACTCCAGAAACTCTTCGACCAATGCCAGCCGGTGGCACGACTCATGCCGACCGGCATCCATCGCCACAAGCGCAAGAACAGCGCCATCCACTTCAACAACGGTATGGTGCTGTGGATCCTCGGAGCGCATAACAAGACCAACCTGCAGCGGCGTTCGATCCGCTGGTTGGTCGGCGACGAAACCTGGCGTTGGCCAGAAGGCCACATGGCGGAAGCAGAGGCACGCGTCACCGCATTCGGTTGGCTTGGCAAGTGCATCTTCATGAGCCAAGGCGGCGAGGAGGATGACGACACCCACCGAAAATTCCTCACCACCGACCAGCGTGAGTGGACGTTTGCCTGCCCAGAATGCAGCCACCGCCAACCGTTCAAGTGGGAATGCGTCGAGTGGAGCAAATCGGCCAAGGATGAATTCGGCGAGTGGGATTTCGACGAAGTCCGGCGCACCACCGCAATGCGCTGCGAGTCGTGCAACCACTACTTCAACGACGGCGAGCGGACACGGCGCGAGCTCAACGCCACCGGGGCGTTCGTATCGAAAAACCCCAAGGCCTCCAAGGAAAACGTCGGCTTCCACTGGAACGCGCTGTGCGCGATGAGCTGGGGGCAGCTCGCCGAACTCTATCTACGGGCCAAGACGGCGGCACGTAAGGGCGACGTGTCACTACTCCAGCAGTTCTATCAGAAACGGCTTGGCCTGCCGTGGCGTGAATACGTCGAGGACTACAAACTCGAAATCACCAAGTCCGGCTATAAGCGCGGCGAGACATGGGAAGAGGAAGGCGCGATTGATCCAAAAACCGGCCGCATCCTCGTAGCTCCCCTTCCCGAGCGCACTGGCCTGATCCCGCTACGATTTATCACGGTGGACTGCCAGATGGACCACCTGTTTGCGGTGGTGCGCTCATGGTCGGCGGAGGGATCAAGCCGCCTGATGTGGAACGAACGCATCCTCACATTCACCGACATCGACGTGTTGCAGGAATGCTTCGGAGTGCATCCAAGCCTCGTGTTCCTGGACGCCGGCTATGCGACCTACGATGTTTATCGCGAATGTGCGAAGCGCGGTTGGGTGGCACTCATTGGCGACCGCCGCCCAGTCTATGCCCACAAGGGCC
>CAILVZ010000120.1 GCA_903837825.1 Akkermansiaceae bacterium
CACGGGCCTTTGTCTGGCCGGACAAAGGTGTTTTTCCGGATCAGTTCCGCGACCTCCTCGCGCGAAACGGCGATGCTGATGATCTTGTAATCTGAGAGGATGGGTGGGTCGTATTCCATCGCCCGCTTAAACGAGAGCACGTGGAAGGTTTCGCCGTAGGTGGCTGGATCATCCATGCTGAGCACGGTGTCGCTCTGGCCCGCGTAGCGCCGCTCGGTGGCGGTCATGAACAGGCGGCGGCGGATCGGCAGGTTCTTGTCGTGCAGCAGGTGGGAGAAGAGCTTCTCGCCATCGCCAACTGTTTTGTGCGCCTCGTCCATGATGCCGAGGTCGAAGGTGAACTTCGCGGCCCGCGCGGCCTTGGCGAGGGTCTCTCCGCTCTGATAAGTGGTGAAGACGACGGTGAGGCCGCGGTGCTTGCGCTTCAGCCAGGCGGTGATTTCTTCCGGGTTTGTTAGACAGGGCACACCGAGGTCCTGACGGAGGACGGCGCTGTCATCGCGCTCGACGCGACCGACGGATTCGTCGCTGCAAACGCAGATCCATTCCACGGCCTGTTGGTTCGCCATGGTTTCGCGCAGCCAGACTTTGAGCGTCTGGCGGATGAGCGCGAGGCTTGGCACGGCAATGACGATGCGGCGGGATTCGATTTTTACGGCGATCCAATACGCGGTGAGGCTCTTGCCGCTGCCGCAGGGCATGATGAGTTTCCCACGCTTCGCTTTTTGGGTGACGAAATGCTCGTGGCCGTCCTTGACCGCGCCCTTCTGGTGTGGCTTGGGTTTGAGTGGTCTCAGCAGCACTGGCTTGTGGGCAAGGTGGGCGCGGAGGCGTTTGAGGAAATCAGCATCGAGCGCCTGCCAGACATCCAGCGCGCAGAAACCGATGCGTTGCTGATCTTTTAGCACATGAGTGAAACGCTCGGTCGTGGAGCAAACGAGGCCGAAAGAGAATCCCCGGCAGACCCCAAAGGCGAGGCCTGTGAAGGTGGATAGATCCCGCCAGGTCAGCGAGTGATCGGTGTCCTGCCGATACTTGCACTGGACTGCCCAGAACTCGCCGTCACGGGTTTCGGCGACGATGTCGATGCCTTGGTCGGTAGCGGGGAGCCTAAGTTTTTTCGAAATGGCCTGCGGAACTTCGGGGCCCAGCCAGACGTGCTTGAGCTTGCTGGCATACTCGGGATCGAGCTGCAGATACGCTTTAACGAATTCCTCGAAGAGGTCGCCCTTCTGTTTATCGCTCAATGGTAGGAACTTTTTCTGGATGTCCAGCCAAGAGGAGCATCCACGGATTATCCCGATCAGTCCAATCTGTCCTAGTGATTGCTTCATATTTGCGTGTTGTTCACCCCGCGACATTTCGCCACACGACGCCCCGGAGCGGAAGCCAATTCATGCCATGTGATAGCGAGCGGATAGACCGCCTTGCACGCGGGCACAGCTCTGGCGGCCACATTTGCAACAGGAGGGTGATTTAGCGTCCACCGAAAAAGACCTTGATTAGACTCGCCGATCTGGCAGATATGTGACGGATGAACGAGAACCTTGCCAGACATACCGACTGCCGGATTTTCGGGCGGCGGCGTGATTCTGTCGGGGTTCAAATCCATTCGAAATCCGCGACAGAATCCACAGATTCCACACGGATTTCACACAAAGAACCGTTCAGGGCTTTGCACTCAGCGTCGCCCGATCAACTCAGGTTCAAGAGTGAAGTGCAACGAATTGATAACTAATTAAATAACTCTTCTGGGGTTCTATATCCATAGCGTTTTCTTGGTCTAGTGTTCAGTTTGTGTGCGATTCTGTCACACTGGGCCTGCGTCAGATTATTCAAGCACATCCCTTTTGGTAGATACTGCCGGATCAGTCCATTGGCGTTTTCATTGCTGCCACGCTCCCAAGAATGATGTGGGGGCGCAAAGTAGAACTCCAAACCATGAGATTGCTCCACCTGTTGGTATCCATGGAACTCACAGCCGTTGTCAGCAGTGATGGTGTGGAACTTCTCCGGATGCCTTTCAGCGAGCTTCCGCAGTCGTCGATTGGTTTGCTGTATGGTCCTAGCCGATAGCTTGCCAATCATCAGATAACCCGTCTTTCGATCCACCAGTGTGAGAATGCATGCCCGATTCTTGCCCATGACCGTGTCGATCTCCCAGTGGCCGACCCTGGAACGATTGGTGGCACCGTCAGGCCGATCCGCCAATGATCGCCTCGATCATTACAGCGAGATCAGTGACTTTCTCCAAGTGTTGCTCGGCAAGGTTATGGTTTTCCGCCCGATCTGCGGTGAGATGATAGAGCTTGGGCTGTGGGCTATTGTCGGTGCGCTTGCCCCTGTGTTCGGCATTGCCCTTCAGCGGTGTTATGTATTTCCACTCTCCGGCGCGGACTGCTAGGCCGGCAATCCCTTCCCAAACGATCGCTTTCCTGCATGTCTGGGATTTGCCGAGCAGTACGTCGATCGCGTTCTCGCCATCTTCTTTCGGCAAGGGTTGGCCGACGAGTGAGGCTAAGGATGTGAGCAAGTCGATTGGGGAAAATACGGATCGGGGCGGCTCAAGAAATTTAATAAAAAATTTCTTGCTAGAGAAGGGGTATTTGTCAGCATGCGGTCGCATATGGATAAATTTTTCAATTTCATTTCGTTTTTTAACTTTCCCTCAACCCCAGAGCTAATCGGGGCTGTTCCTGTGGTCATTTCACTGATCATCATCGAGGGTTTGCTCAGTGTAGACAATGCATTGGCAATCGCGGCGATGGCCAAGCATCTACCTGGCAAGCAAAAATTTCTTGCTTTAAAATACGGTATCATTGGGGCGTATCTTTTTCGTGGCCTGTGCATGTGGGGAGCCGCTTGGATTATTGAGAATCCTTGGCTGAAGATTATTGGTGCGGGCTATCTGGTTTATTTAATGGCTGCGCACTTTAGCGGAAAAGAGAACGAGGATGGCGATAATGATGCCGACGGGGGCGGTAAACTCCGTGGGTTCTGGATGACGGTGCTGGCCATTGAGTTCATGGATCTTAGTTTGAGCGTGGACAATGTGGTTGCAGCCGTGGCCATCAGCCCAAAACTTTGGGTTGTCTGCACCGGTGTATTTATTGGCATTCTAGCCCTGCGCTTTCTCGCTGGAGTTTGCATGAAACTTATTGAGAAATTCCCAGTTTTAGAAAAGACAGCATTCCTTCTAATCGGTTACGTTGGTTTTATCCTGCTAGCCGAGCTCACATTGCACATCGGAGTCGGGCCCTTAGGTAAATTCATCGGCATCTGCATCATCCTTGCCTTGTCTCTCATCTACGAGCGCGCAGCGATCATGCAAAAGCTGCTTGCTGTACCATTCAGGATCGTGAGTTGGCCGATGAAGGGATATTCATGGATTGTTGGAAGCGTGCTCAGCTTGATTTTCCTGCCTTTTCGTTTTGTTGTTGGACTTTTCAGAAAGCCTGCAGAAGAGGCTGCATAATGAGACCCATCGTCGTTCTGTTCGTTATTCTTAAAAAAGTAGTTTTGCGCAGTTCTTAAATATGGCGTCGGTTCAGAAGCAGGAAATTTTATGGGATGTTGACTGGGATGGACTTGACCCGCTGCCTCAGTCTGGGCATTCACCTGTTGCTAATGTTGTCAATGTGCCCGCAGCAGGCCTTGAAATCGAGCTTTCCGCTGTTCAAGAGCGAGTTCATATTCCTGAACCCCAGCGAGTAGAGCCTGTGGTTCAGGCCGCTCCTGCCCAGTCGCCCCCACCTCCCTCTCTGCCATCTTCAGCATCCCCTTCGCCGCTTTTGGGTGATCCAATTGCGCGGCCGCCATCTGGCCCGCAAGCCGGGAAGGAGTTGGTTCGTGGTGAACGCTTAGATCTTGGTCCAATCTTTGCTCAAAATCCTCAAATTTCGATCGAGCTGATTTCATCAAATCCTGCAGCGGTGAAGCTGATTTGCCTTGGTTTGGATGCTGACGAGATTGTTGCGGGGTCTGCTTATTGTGTGGGCCCTCGCCAGCCAGTTAGTCATTGTGGGGGGGTCTCTCACGCGGTGCGGGGGGGCGGGGGGCAGGAGATCCTTTTCCGCGCCTCTATTCTTCCGATCTCTATCAAACGCCTTGAGGTGTCCGTGGTGTCATCTGGTTCGGGTGCCAGCCTAGGAAATACGGTGGAAGGCATCAGACTGTGGGCGGGGGACCTCGTGGTGGCCGAGTCGAGGCATTTGGATCCGGCTTGCGCGTCTTCAAGTTGCGCGACACTGGTGGAAATTTATGAGCGGCAAGGCATCTGGCGTATGAGGATGATCGGAGAGGTAATAGCTCATTCCGTGAATGAGCTCCTCGCAAAGCACGGGGCTAAAACCGGTTGAACTGCGCACGGCATTTTTTCTTATGGCAACTCCACAACAACTCTTGGATAAGACGACTGCCTGCATCGAATGGTATTGGACGCACGGGGTGAACCGGACTGATCCACGCTATGAACTACGGCGCGGAACATGGCTTGATCGGGTCTATCGGTGCCGGAATCTCTCTCGCTCCTTGGTCGACGCCGAGCAAGTGCCCAAGCCCTGTATGGCTCTTTGGGGGCCATCCCAGACGGGCAAATCCACCCTATTGTCCGGCTACATCGACAAACCTGACGACGATCTTGGCCTGGAGTCTGCGTTGACTTGGCATCAGGGCGACCCGGTTCGTTTCGTTGTGGGGCGAGATAAATCATCCCGGGTGACTGTTTTGAATCCCTTCAATTTTGGAGCCGATGCTTCGGGATGCGTCTCCAGGTTTTCCGCCAAGGATCAAGTGCCAGATCCATTGCACCCGGTGGAAATTGTCATGGCGTCGGATATGCAAATCCTACATGCCCTAGCGGTCGGCTACTTGTCGGAATGTGAGCCAAGCAATGCAAAAGGCGAAGTAACCAGTTGGGATAGCGATTCATTCAAGGCCTTAATCGATAGGATGAAACCCGCAGGGCCAGCGAAGCCGCCGACACGCGAAGGCTTTGAGTTCCTGCAAAGCCTTGCTGAGACGATCGACCTGCTGGTGATGTCCGAGGCGATTCGCTACCCCAGTTTAAAAGCAAATTGGCACAGCATCCTTCGGTCGCAATTATTGGATACACCATGGTTTCAAGCTTCGAAGGAGCAAGCGGAGGCATTCGCATTCGAGTTCCTTTGGGATAGCTGGAAAAGCATCACGGACACCTATCGCGGTCTCACAGCGAAACGGCAATCCTTGGTGTCACAGTGGGGAGATCGCGTGATTCGTTGTTCC
>CAILVZ010000121.1 GCA_903837825.1 Akkermansiaceae bacterium
CAACTTCTGTCTTTTTTCCTCTAACTCCACTTAGCCATGGACGTGAGGTGGCACCATGGCAGATATTAACCATGACAACGCAAACCATGTCCCGCCGCTTCGGAGTTGAGATTGAATTCCTCTCCACCATCACACGAGAGCAGGCCGTCACGAGTCTGAGAGCCGCAGGCATCCGGGTTGAATCTTCCTACTACACCCACGACACAACTCCCTATTGGAAGATCGTCGTGGATGGTTCCTGCGGTTATGAACTGGTCAGCCCGGTCCTCGAAGGCGAGGCCGGACTTGAGGAAGTTAGAATCGCCGCCGCCGCACTGGAAGCCGCCGGAGCCACGGTGGACAAGCGGTGCGGACTCCACGTCCACTATGATGCCAGCACGATGAACCTTCGTTCGGTCAAGAACCTCCTCAAGATCTGGACGAAGTTCGAGGACGTGCTCGATACGTTTCAACCGCCATCACGCCGGGGCAATGCCAACAGCCTGCTGGCATCCAATCTATCAGCATCCTTCCATAACGCTGAAAACCACCACGAGGCCTGCCGATCCATCTTCCAGAAAATCGACGACTGCCGGACGATGGAGCAAATCAAGGGCCTCTATATTTCCCGCTACCGCAAGCTCAACGTCCATTCCTACTTCCGCCATCAAACGCTCGAAGTCCGCCACCACTCCGGAACCACCGATCCAGAGAAAATAACCAACTGGGTCCGACTGATGGCCCGCATGTTCGACGCCGCCGAAGCCGCCACCACCGTCCGCAACCGGCCAGTCGATACCGGCCTCGGAATGAGCCGCACGAAGTGGTTCTTCCAAACCATCGAGGCCAAGGGACTCACGAAATTCTACACCGCCCGCGCCAAAAAACTGGCCGCCTGATTTCCACCAATGACAATGACCACCATGAACACCGAATACCATACCATCGACGGCGCAACATTCAGCGCTATCGATCCCACCGATCTAATGACCCAGCTTCGCCGGGACAGCTTCAACCCGGGCGACGATCTGCCGTCCTACTGCCGCGCCACCGCCAGAGCTTCCAAGATGCAGACTGGAAAACCTCACCGCCCGTGGCCTCCGAAGGCACTGGTCGAAGACATGCTCGCCTCTGGCCTAGTCGCCACCGGTGAGCGCCATCCGCAATGGGGAAGCTTCAACGACTGAAACGGCCATGGCATACCGAATCATGGAACCACGCTTCCCGCTGGGAAGGACAGTCGCCACGCCCGGTGCCATCGAGATCGGGATCGACCTAGCGTCCTACATGCACCGCCATCACTGCGGCGATTGGGGGGACCTTGGGGACGAGGACAAACAGATGAACGAAGACGCGCTGACCGATGGCGACCGCATCCTGAGTTGCTACCAGGTCGGCGGCGGGAATCGAATCTACATCATCACCGAGGCGGATCGATCTTCGACCTGTATCCTACTCCCGGAGGAGTATTGACCGAGTCACCGTCCTGAGGTCGCCGTCAGTCGCTGCAAACCAGCATCACTCAGTAGTCCGGCATCATGCAGCTTTCGTGCGAGGTCCAACTGCCTCGCGCCAACCTTGTCGTTCTTGCTTTGATTCATCTTGAGCGGCATGAGCTCTAGGTTGACGATCACGTTATCCAACTCTGGGACCACCGCTCGTGGGATGATGTGATCCACCGAAACGATGTCGCCGGTGTATGGGCCGGTCCTGACGGTTGGAGCTCGTCCACGCTTCATCGATTCAATGTCGACTGGGGTGACCGCACCGAGTCTTTCAGCAATCGTGAGATTTCTAACCAGTGCATCAGCGGTCATATTTCCCTTCATCGAACCTGACCACCCAATCCGAGTGACGGCATCAGCGGCGACCTTGGCTGGATCAGTTCCCGCCTGTTTGGCGGCCCACAAGATCGCGACGGCCTTTTGAATTCTGGGATTTGCACCCCGGTCCTTAAGAGTGGCTAGTTTCGCTGGGTCGATCAGAGGGGCCACAAGGGCGGATTCCTTTGTCAGAGGGATTCTCTCCTCGCCCCGACATGAGACAGAAAGCAGGCAGGAAATGGAAAGTATCAGTAAGCGGACTACGGGCACAGGCTGAGAATGATCAAAGCGGCAACATGTTCAATCCATATGATTCGCCCGTGCAGAAACTAAGGAGACGATCCGCTCGATGAAATCGATTTCGAGCTGATGGGCTGTTAGTCGGATCACCGTCCAGCCCGCCAATACGGCTTCGAGATACTTCTCGGCGTCCTTGGCATAGCCGCTGCCTCGGTTGTGTCGGCCACCGCCGGGGATGAAGATGCCACCTTCGATCTCGATCAACGTCCGGCTTTCGATGTGTGCGAAGTCGGCGCGCCACCGACGGGAAGTGTGGAACTGAACTTCCCGCTCCAAGGCAGGACCATGCGCCACTCTCCATAGCAACAGAAACTTTGATTCCAAGCGGGATTGAGCCATTTCCCTGGCACCCGGAGTCAACGTCTCGACTCTCCGTTATGTGGGAAGTCGCGATGGCACATTTCACGGGAAATGGACACCGGTGCTAGAATCCCTGCCTAAGTCGTTGGTTTGTAATAGATTCCTTGATTCCTTTAGGGTGTTTGAACCCATTTGAACCTCTGCCATGGCGGCAATCACGTCGGGTGTGAGGTCGATGGAGACGTGTCCGGGGATTTGAACCATGAACCTCGCGCCTTCGGCGAGGAGTCGGGAGATTCGTTGAACTGGAGTGGTCATGAGTGGGTGAGTGGTTGCAGGGGCGGGAGTTGAACCCGCAGAAGGCGAGGGTATGAGGCTCGCCTGGGACCGTCCCTCCCTGCGATTGGTTAGAGCGCCTCGTAGATGTCGAGGACCAGTTTGAAGTCTCTCTTCACGTTCTCGCGTTGTTCCTCGTCCCACTGATCGACTGGGTCATCGGCGG
>CAILVZ010000122.1 GCA_903837825.1 Akkermansiaceae bacterium
CCGCCGATGACCCAGTCGATCAGTGGGACGAGGAACAACGCGAGAACGTGAAGAGAGACTTCAAACTGGTCCTCGACATCTACGAGGCGCTCTAACCAATCGCAGGGAGGGACGGTCCCAGGCGAGCCTCATACCCTCGCCCTCTGCGGGTTCAACTCCCGCCCCTGCAACCACTCACCCACTCATGACCACTCCAGTTCAACGAATCTCCCGACTCCTCGATGAAGGCGCGAAGTTCATGGTTCAAATCCCCGGACACGTCTCCATCGACCTAACGCCAGACGTGATCGCCGCGATGGCGGAGGTTCAAATGGGTTCAAATACCCATGAGGAATCAAGGAATCTATTGACGGTAAACGACTTACGCAGGGATATCGCGACCCTCGTCCAATTTACGTGATATTTTATTTTTGCGTTTCCCACATAACGGATGCTCGGGACGTTGACTCCGGGTGCTAGGGAAATGGCTGTATCCCGCTTGGAATCAAGGTTTCTGCTGCTCTGGAGAGTGGCGCAAGGTCCACCTCTGGAGCGGGAAGTGAGGTTCCATACTTCCCGTCGGTGGCGCGCAGACTTCGCACACATGGGAAGCCGGACGTTGATCGAGATCGAAGGTGGAATCTTCATCCCGGGAGGCGGTCGACACAACCGGGGCGGTGGCTACGCGAAGGACGCCGAGAAGTATCTCGAAGCCGTGCTCGCAGGCTGGACGGTGATCCGGCTAACAGCTCACCAACTCGAAATCGATTTTATCGAGCGGATTGTGGCGATGCTTGGGCAATCGTCTTCATCGGAAGAAACAATTTCCGGACAGATCCGCCGAACGGAATGAAGCCATGCTTCCGATAGAAAGACTCCGAGCTATCGTCCTTTGCATCGACCACCACCAGAGCGGAGGCCACCTCCCGGGTGTTTGCTAGAATCCGCCCGAGGGCATCGGCCAGTAGCAAGCCGCCCAAACCGGGATGGTTCACAGCCCTCGCTAGTCTGCCGATCAGCGTTGCGGGAGTGGTCGGGTAACGTGGCAGCTTTTTGGCCGTTTCATCGGGCAGTCCGCTTGTCTCGACCGCATACGATGCAAGCGTGTAATAGCCGAGGATCGTCTGTGGTTGGTCCTCGCTGATCATGACAAACACCGCCGCCACATGACGCCGCATGTCCTGCGAAGCCTGTCGCTGCAGGTAGTTGTCCAGAGCGGTAACACCACACGTAAATCCCTCTCGGTCGTGGGACGGACTCAGAGATTCGGAGCGCAGGCCGTTCATCCCACGGTGACGTTTTTCCGATGATTGGCGATCGCCAAGGTGAGTTTGCGGTTGGGTTTCGGCGGAGCGAGCATGGCTTTGGCGAATGCCGCGCTGTCCTTGACGCTGAGGTTCAAAACCTCGTGCTCGCGCACCACTTCGGCAGCGATTTTATGCAAGGTGGCGATGACGAAATCGGTCAGGGTCACGCCTTCAAGGGAAGCCGCACGCCCAATCAGATCCTTGATTGGTGCGGGAACCCGAGCTTCAAGTCGCTCGGTCGTTGGCTTGGAGAGTCGTTTCGCAGTCGTAGCACGCATGCCGGAAGATTCCGGCAATTTGCCGTAAAGTCAATACTCTTCCGGCAGGAAAATGCAAGTAGTCTGGCGATCCGCCTCGGTGATGATGTAGATCCGATTCCCACCGCCGACCTGGTAGCAACTCAGGATGCGGTCGCCATCGGTCAGCGCGTCTTCGTTCATCTGTTTGTCCTCGTCTCCAAGATCTCCCCAATCGCCGCAGTGGTGGCGGTGCATGTAGGACGCCAGGTCGATCCCGAGCTCGATGGCACCGGGCGTGGCGACTGTCCTTCCCACTGGGAAGCGTGGTTCCATGATTCGGTATGCCATGGCCGTTTCAGTCGTTGGAGTTTCCCCATTGCGGATGGCGCTCACCGGTGGCGCCTAGGCCGGAGGCGAGCATGTCTTCGACCAGTGCCTTCGGAGG
>CAILVZ010000123.1 GCA_903837825.1 Akkermansiaceae bacterium
GAATTCTTGCTTTTGGATCCTTGGGTTTGCCCGGATCTAAAACACGCGTTGGTTCTTGTAGAGGTGCATGATTGTTTCATGCCTGGAATCGGGGCCCGCCTGCGTCAAAGATTTTCCGCGACTCACAACATTTGCCGAGTCGATGCTACGGAGCGCAACGGTGGAGATCTACCCTTGAAGCTGCCCAAATTTGGATTTGACCCCGAAGTCTATGCTCGACAATTCGTCGACGAGAAACGTGCACTAGGTATGTATTGGTTCTTCATGTCGCCAACTGCTCAAGGGTTGTGACCTTTGAGGGTTAGTCACCAAAGAGGACATTATTTGCTCCATGGATGCCCTTGCCCCTCGCTCTCTGCTGGTCCTAGTGCCCGGGGAGGGCTTTGGCGGAGCCGAGCTTCATGCGCTTATTCTGGCGAACGGCGCCCTGCAACTCGGATACGATACCGATTTGGCCACGGGCGTGATATGGAGTCCACAAAGTTTCCCGTTTTGCCGTCCGGAACTCAAATCGGTGCCAAGGAGGCTTGTGAAGGCACTGAAGCCTGTCCGGTTGCGCTCGGCTCGTTTTATTCTGAATGTCCTGTCGCTCGCATTCCAGTTAACACGAAGTCCAGAAGCTCTTGTTTTGTGTGCGCTGCCGTGGCCGACGAATGGTTTGGCTCTTATGAGTGCCCTTAGGTTGCTAGGGCGGAGAGCTGTCTTTCTCTTTCAGTTGGTGCCGCCTGACTTCCATCCATCGGGTTTTGTGAAGAGGATGCTACAGAAAAGCATTCAAGCAGGGGACGGATGGATTGCGATCAGCGACTACTCCAAGCAGTTGCTGGCGCGAACGACAGAAGTGGCAGCTGAGAGCATCACGGTCATTCATAATGGAGTTCCAAGCGGCACCCATAGCGGCGAAGACCGCGACTATAGCAGCGTATCGCCGAACCCGATTGCTAAAGAAGAACTCATCAATATCTGCACGGTTGGCAGGATTTGTCACCAGAAGGGATACGATCTGATCCTGCCGTGTCTACCCCATCTCTACGAGGAGTTTCCCGAGCTGCGTTTTCATTGGGTTGGTGAAGCCGAATATCCATACATTCATTCTTTCGACGAAAGATTGGAGACTTATGAGCGGCTCGGTGTGGTTGCCAGGCTCGGTCATAGAACTGATGTGATTGATACACTTGAAAGAATGAATATGTTCTTGCTGCCAACCAGGTATGAAGGCGGGCAGTCATTGGCGCTGACGGAAGCCATGAGCGTTGGCTTGCCCATTGTCGCCTCTGATGCGAGCGGGATTCCTGAAGTCATCCGGCATGGGGTGGAGGGCTTGATTTTTCGCAACGGAGACTCCTGCGATTTGATGGAGAAGCTTCGGTGGGCCTTGCGTCATCCTGACGAGATGAAGCGCATGGGTGCCGCCGCGCGCGCGCGGCAGAAGGAATTCACAGAGGAGAAGATGATCGCTGGAACGTTGGCTTGTTTGGAGAAGGTTGCGGGCGGCGAGGCTCTGGTATGAAGATTCTTGTGGTCTCACCGGTGCCGACGCACCCGACCAACTCGGGAAACAGCACACGAATTCTTCGGTTATCGGAAACGTTGCTGGGTGAAGGGCATGAGGTGCACTTTGCACATATCGGTTTTCAACCCAAGCAGGGCGACGGGAAGTCGGCGTTTTGGGGAAGTCGGCTGCATGAGATTCCCTACCAGCGCCCTTGGCTGAAACATCGTGTGGCCGGGATCCCGGTGCCAGATCGATGGATGCCGATACTTGTTCGCGGTGGCCTGGCGACGATGTCCTTAGATCATCACTTTGATCGAGGCTGCCTCCCTCGGCTCAGGGATTTGCAAAGCCGCTTCAGATTTGACATAGTGCTGGCGAATTATGTGTTCTTCTCAGGCGTGATGCAGGCATTTGGGGAGGAAGTTCTCA
>CAILVZ010000124.1 GCA_903837825.1 Akkermansiaceae bacterium
ATGCTCACTACGCGTGCCGGGCTCTCCACCGAATCTATGGATTATCCTCTGAAAGAGGCGCTCCCTCAGTAAATCGAAAGCCAAAAAGACCGCCTTCGGGTGAACCGTCTTGAAGGGTGAGTTTTACAAAATCTCTCCAATCGAAATTCTCGGGGAAGCCTGTAGGCGGGATGCGATCGGAGTTGAGGCAGCAGAGGTACTGGAATCCCTCAGCCTGGCTAGTGATATGGGCGAGGTAAAGTGCCTGAGCAAACTGGCGTTCGTCCGCTCCATCGAAGAGGGTGGTGTCGTGAATTAGGAAGATACAGGGCTGGGGGAGGAGCGATGTGGGTCGAGACCAAGTGCGGACGAGCATCAGGTCGTAGCAGAAAACCACCATGTGATTAACTGCCTCGGACCCCTTGCGGTCGATGCGGTAGTCGAGGGCGTAACCGGTGCCTGCTTTCGGCTCAATGATGAGTCGTCCGGGGGAATCGTATAAAGCGAGTGAGTGCTGGTTGAAGAGCGCCAGTTCCTTCTCCAGAACGGTGCGATGTTCGTTGAAATCTCGATTGGACTCCACTTCGAGCGTGGCTCTTTCGGCTTTGAGGGCGATGCTTCCAGCTTCGAATTTGCGCAGTGCGTCGATGCGGCGGCGGAGTTCTTCAAGTTGGGCGACGGTTTGCAAGTGCCGCTGTTGAAGGCGCGTGTATTCCTCAAGAGCTCCATGAGTTTGGAGCAGGCTCATGAGACTAGCACGGAGCTCCGAGAGGACCTTGGAGTCGTCTTCACGCTGACTGATCTGTTTGGCCAGACGCAGCCTGGCATCATGAAGGAATTCCCGACGGTTCTGGATGAGACGGGTGTGAAAGTGCTGAACGTCTTCCAAACGTTGGGAGATGTGCTCAGGGAGAACGACTCCAGCTTCGGCATACAAACGCTCAACATCACGTTCCGGAGCAGGTGTCTCGTCGTGAAGTGAGACGTCGTAGAACGCGAGGAGTTCTCTGGCGCTGACGTTTTGGTTGCTCAGCTCGTGAAGTTCGGTGGTCAGTTGACTGGCCTCGATTTCGAGTTGGCGATATTGCGGGTGAACCTTGAAACTGGCGAGTTCGGCCGCTTCTTGGAGGGATTTTCCCTCCAAGTTGACTCTGGCAGCTTCCAAGTCACCCACGCGGTCCATGCCAGCGAGATGAGGAATGATGCCGGATTTGGCAGAAGCCTTGAGTTGCTTTATAAGATTTTGCCTTTCCCTGAGTTGCTGCCAGCGGAACGGGAAACGCCAGTCAAGCTGCAGCAGGTGAGCTGTGTTGACTTGCTTGTCCCACTCCGACTGTTTGGCAAAATGCTCAAAGGGCTGTGAAAACGCGTGGGCACCACGGCGGATGAAGTAGCCGATGAGGCTGCGGAAGGTGGGAGAAAAACTCTGGGACTGCTCCTCTTCACCAAGTCCGAAGAGGATTTGGCCGAGCAATTCGTTCCACTTGGCGACAGCCAGTGTGGGCAGCCCGGATTTCTTGTGGGGCGTGGTATCGACTGGCAGCCGAGAGATTGCACCTTTCAGGTAAATGGTTCCTGGCTCTTCTGGACAACGTGCGACAGTGAAGCGGTCGGGGCCGAGATCAATCTCGATGGAGTAGGTGAAACGACGGAGCTCGGGATGGGCCAACCGATGGTTTTTGGTGAAACCTGAGCCGAGACAAAAATGAATGATTTCGATGAGGGAAGTCTTGCCAAGTCCGTTGCGCGAATCTTTTTCCGACGAGCCATCGGTCCGCTCTGCGAGCACGATATTCAGACCGGCACTGAGATGAACGGTGCGGAAGCGTGGATCGGTGCTGGTGACGAGGTGAATCATGCGGTTCTTCGCGTTAGCAAATCGTCTGTGAACTCGACGGCTCCGATGGTGTAAAGGAATGAAACCGCTAGGGTGAAATGATGGAAGGTAGTAAACCCGGGAGTCTCGCGCACAACCTCCCATAGGGCACTTACGCTGCGGGGGTTGCGCAACTGTTCCAGTACGACCGCGCCGAGAGCGATCAGTGAACGCTCAACGCCGAGATGTTTGTCTGGCAAGATCACGACTCGAAAATATCACAGA
>CAILVZ010000125.1 GCA_903837825.1 Akkermansiaceae bacterium
CCTGGTCAAACCTCGAACCGCTGAATGAGCCTTATGAACTCGCATTGCAAGAAAGAGATGATCGCTCCTGAAAAACGCAATTCAGAAACCACTTACGTCGGTCTCGACATTTCCAAGAGCCGACTTGACTCCGTCGTTGCTGACGGCAAACCCCGCGAAGATGCCAATTCCCCCGAGGGCCGCTCCGCGTTTGTCAAACACGTTGCCCGATTGGCAAAACCCCGCGTCATTTGCGAAGCCACCGGCGGCTATGAAAAAGCCATCGTGGCAGCCTTGATGGAGGCTGGCATTGAAGTGTGCGTCGTCCAGCCCGGACGCGTCCGCCACTATGCCCTCGCCGAAGGACTGTTGGCGAAAAATGATCGCATCGACGCGCGATTGCTCGCCCGTTTTGGCAAAAAAATCCTGCCCCGTTGTGAAACTCCTCCTGAACCATCCGCGCAGCGACTGCGCGAAATGCTCGAATACCGCCGCATCCTGACAGACACCATCGTCGAAACCCGCAACCGCCTGGAGCTGGCAACCGGCTACCTGCGCGACGGGCTGCAAACCCAGATCGATGCGCTTGAAGCTGCTATCAAACAGGTTGATTTCGACATCGATCTCCACATCTCGTCCCACACCGATCTCTGCTCCAGAGCAAAAAGACTCAGGCTGCTCTGCGGGGTGGGTCCCGTTTTAGCGGCTACCTTGATGGCCTACCTGCCCGAACTCGGACAAGTCGATGGCAAAGTCATCGCCGCCTTAGTCGGAGTTGCACCTCATCCGAACGAAAGTGGAGGTCGCAGCAAAAAGCGCAAAGTGAAGGGCGGACGTGACTGCGTGCGCCACGTGCTCTACATGGCCGCAATCTCAGCGGTCCGATTTAACCCGATTCTCTCAGCCTTCTATAAACGACTCAGAGAACAAAAAAGTAAGCCTCACAAAGTCGCCATCGTCGCAGTCATGCGCAAAATGATCAACGTCCTCAACCGCCTCGCCGCAGATCCAGAATTTTCACTTGCTTAGAAACACCGCTGCTCCTTGTTTCACAGCGCCGCCCCATAAGGAGGCACCCCACTCCTGGGGGGCTGCTGGATGTGGAGTCTTTGAAACGCGCGAAGCTCTTTTTCAACGGCTGCCCATCCGCTCCGCGACGGAAATATCGCAGCTCCTGATGGATCAAGATGTCCTGCAGCGCCTTTCAGTTAGCCGCGTTCATGGACACACCGCCACTTGCTGCTAGTTCTTTCCCGCTGCGGCGATGATCGCCGCGAGCTGGGACATGGCGGTGCAAAGGCAGGTGCCGCCGTCCGCTCCATCATGATCGTGATCGTGATCGTGGCCGAGGTGGGAAGCGGTGGCTGTCATGGCGCGGGCGAAGGCGAGCTCCGCTCCATTCCCGGAGCGGATGCTGGCTCCTGCCTTTTTCATGCTGGCGATGTCGAAGATGGTGACGCCTTCTTTGATCGTTTCCACGACCTTGATCTCATCGATAGTTTCCGGGTCGATGGCGGTGGGATCCTGATCGAGGATGACGAAATCGGCGAGTTTTCCGGTCTCGATGGAGCCTTTGGATTTCTCCTCGAAGTGCTGCCAAGCGGGCCAGAGCGTCATGGACTTGAGCGCGGTGATGACATCGACGCGCTGGTCCGGGCCGATGATGTCGCCCGAGCGCGAGCGGCGGGTGACGGTGGCGTCGAGCACGCGCATCGAGTTCGGGAAAGCGACGGGCGCGTCGTGGTGGGAGGTGAATTTCATGCCGCGCTTCACGCACCAGCCGGTGGGGGAAATGTTATCTGCCAGCAAAGGCCCGACGGTGTGCTCGCGGTGCCAGTCGCCCCAATAGTAGGTGTGCATGGGAAACAGCGAGGGGATGACGGCGAGGCGGTTGAAGGCGTCG
>CAILVZ010000126.1 GCA_903837825.1 Akkermansiaceae bacterium
CAATGCCCGCAACCCCGAAAGCAGCATGAAAACGCGCATCCTCCCGGCTCTGGCACGACTTGGGGCTACCCGCCCCAAACCCCGGCAAGCTGATGTCAGCTTGACCACACCCGCAGCCTTCCTTTCCATCCGAAGAAGAGCGACCTTGACAAAAGATCCATGACCTCCCTTCAATCCGTCGCACCCATCCACCATAGCTTAGCTTAGCCGCTGCGTGGTCGGATTTTTGGGGCCAGCTCAATCATCCGGGTGGTGGAGATAGGGACAGCCCACCGCCTCGCGAGGATTGCCGCTAATACCTTCTCCGCGCCACGCATCCACATAGTGAGAGAGTTCTCACCATGACATACGACAACGGCAAGGAGTTTGCGCATAACGTCCTGCTTGCCGACTTGCTCAATGCCAACACCTATTTCATCCATCCCTATCATTCATGGGAACGGAGGCCTCAACGAGAACACCAACGGCCTAGTCCGCCAGTATTTCCCCAAGCGGAGCTGCTTTGTGGGGCAGATAAGTAGGTGGCCTTGGTGCAGAACAAGCTGAACTCACGTCCGAGGAAATGCCTCGACTATGCCCCTCCAAATGACATCTTCGCAGTGCCACCCCTGATTGCACTGGCCGCTTGAATCCGCCCCTGAGATTGCAAGAAAGTTCATTCATTCGGAAACCGCACGTAATGCAGGATTATACTTACCTTCAAAAAGAGACTCATTAGTAAACTTCAAAAACTTTCAATTCGCTGGACATCATTGCCGGAAGTAGGAATTAATGAGGGGACTATTACTTGTATCTATCATTGTTCACAAAGGTGTTGGCTATAGCCAAATATGTCGAAATATATTTTCTCTGTAGTTCTTCTAAAGACTCTTTTTGGTTAGCAATTTTTCCTAATGCAAACTGTATAAATATCATAGATGACTCATGTATAGTAACGAATTGAGTCGTTCTCATAGTGATAGAAATATCAAGTCTCTGCTTAGTTTGATCGCTGACGAGCATTCCTGCAGGAGATCCATCAAGAACAATATACTTTCCTTCAATAAAGGTTCCATCATTAGGAACCATATCCTTGAGTTCATTCGGTTGGAAAAAATCCTTGAGTTCATCAGCCGACAACTTATGTCCATCTGGCAACGGCATATCCTTGACCATAAGGCTGCACATGACTGGTCCATGCCCTGCGCCACTCTGGAAGTTTTGAATAATATTTGGTCTGCTGCCATCGCGCTTGCTCCAACTTGCTGGAAACGAAACTGAAAAATCAGATCCCTTCGCTTTAGGGTGCCCTTTAGTTCGGAAGGTTTGTTTCCAACCCTCAGTCAATTCCAAGCCGGGATTTGCCGCAAAGCGCGGAATCGCAGACAAAAGCGTAGAGCGTATGGAATCTGGCAATTCACCTTTCCCTCTCAACTTTACTTCCGTAAGAAATGCAGTCGCCTGCTCCCGTGTTAATTGCTGTCCAACGATCGTCTCTTGTATCTGGGAATACAATTTCTCCTTAAAATCTGGCCACTTGCCACCAAGCTCATTAGATAATTCTGCTTCCACACCTTCCGTGCTTTCGCCAAGAGCACTCGAATTAAACACAAACAAAGACTGTTTTATGTCTTGAGCAAGATCAGGAAAATTTTTCTCAATTTTTTCAAGGGAAGCCTGCTGTCCAACAACAAACCCATACGCCTGACTGAGCTGCTTCAAACGTGGCTCTTTCGGAGAGGACTCCTGCCCCGTAGAAAAAGAAATCAAGCAGACTTGGATTGTTAATGATAAAAAAGCATTTAATTTCATATTTAGATATATTATTATAATGTGACAGCTGAGACGATTGCAAGAAGAGTTATCAGTCCTATAATTCCGGAAACGATATAAATGATGATTCTTCCGGCCTTGTCAAGTTTCTTGGTGTCTTTATAGAATTCTTGGAATACGAGACAACGAAATCCAATTAAAATATTCGCGATCGGAACGATTATCAAGAGACACCACCATGGATTCATACCAATATTCTTTAGGCGGTAGAACACAGGGAAGAAAAATCCAACGAAAACGACTATTAGTACTATGCCCCCACTGGGGTTAGCGGTAGCTAGAATAGCTTGGAGAATTATCAGTACAAGGATTATTCCGAGATAGGGCAAACGCTGAATACCTCCGTAAAGCCTCACTTGTGTCGCCTTGGCTTCCAGATAGTCATTCTGTGAATAGGGTGGGCTGTAAGGATTAGTCACAAGAGTGGCGTTTTTTTCGACCATATCCCTAGTAACATTTATTTTATTTTTTCAGAAGTGGCATTCTGCTATAATTCCTACGAGACTTCCATTAGCGAAAATGTGTTGGTTGCAATTAAAACAGTAGAACTTTGGCATTATAGTGGATGGTAAATATTAATTTTATGTGGAATGTCTACGATTGTCCGAAAAACTTGGCGTCGTAGGAAATTCGCTCCCGGTCTTTTTCCGAAAGTGGAGCGACCCGGGTGAATTTGCTTTCGAACGTGACGCCTGCGCCAGCACTTTGGCTAACATTGCCTTGTTGCTTGGTACGGAGAAGCCCATTTTCCAATTTAAACAGGATCTCACCCGGCGCGGTATCCTCTGAATTAACCACATTGGCCGTGAAACTACCTTTGCCAGAGCACCATTTCATGGTGCCTGCGGTAATGCCCTGGTGTCCATTTCCACCAGTAGCAGAATAGCTAAAGCGGATGCTGTCCTTGGTCTGGTCTATCCGAATGGAGTCTCCCATGCTTGACCACCAGACCCCAGACAGATCCCCATCGGTTCCTGGTTGCTCCAATAACCCGAGTAGCCACCTAGTACGGTCCCGGGTATAGACCGCTTTCCGTTCCATGAAAACAGAAGAGCCGTCGGGACTATAGCTGGCGTATATTCCCCCCTCACCCATTGTGTGGGCCATTTCGGTTCTAAAATGCAACCAATCCTGGTGCTCTGATTTTAGCTCGGCCAGAAACGTTTTTTGTTTAGAGAATTTCTTTAACACCGACGCCCAAACCATATCGAATCGCCGTTGTGCCGCAGCAAGATCTTGTCGGCATCGAAGGATTTCGTCGGGGCTTGCCGTTTCATGAAACTTTTTGAGCCCGTCGGGGTCTGCTTGCGCTGAGTTCAGGTGTAAGCCTGAAAGGAGTAGAAGGATGTAGAAAAGACGTTTCATCGAGTCAAAAGTTTGGCGGTGATGAACCTGACAATGGATTTGTGGGCGTATGGCATGCTTGCTTCGGGGACCTATTCTGAATGCCAACTCTGGACGCTGTTGTTTAACGTAGAGGTTCGAACGATTTCAGGATCATTCTTGAAATGGCATCCGTTGTCATGTCCAAACAGTAGCTTCTAATACCCGTGTGCGGGATACCTGCGCCGGAGCTAATCCTCATACTCGTCCAGGGCGTCAATGTAAGGCGCGTACTCTTCACTGGCGAATTGGTGTGCCTCTTTTTCGGAGGCGAAGAATCCGATGTCATCAAATTCGTGTGCCTGGATCCAGTACACAGGCCCGAACGCCCGAATTTCAATATCAAAGCAATGTTCTGGGCCCCCGCTGGCTTCTATGGTGTCTACAGAATCTCCCTCGCTTTTCACGAAGTCCTCGAGCTCGCCGGAATCAAGTAGGTCCTGCAGTGTTTCTCCCTTGCGGGCAGCGATTTCCTCCTGGACCCGTTGGTCTTGGGCGAGACTTTGGAGGAAATATTCAAGTTTCATTGGTTCACACATGGCTGGTAATGGTTTTTACTCTTCCAACAGCTGAATTAGCGTGTTTGAGAAGTAACGGACTTTCTGGACTCTCTTCCAGAGGTAGTATGGCTTATCGGGTTCGCTCTGAACCAGATCAACGTCTTCGATAAAAAGTCCAGCAACGTTGCCGCTTAGCTGTGACTTTGCAATAATTGCAACTCGCAGGTGTCCGGTTAGGAATTCCTTGTGCTTGTTGAGGTGTGGACTAATTCCAAATTGGGTTCCCAGGAAGAGCGGAAGACGGTTTGGCTCGGGCGTGAAAAACTCCTCGGGCGTAACTAGGTCAATCCAACCGTCGACGAAGTCAAACGTTTGAGCTGAGCCCTGGATCCGCTTGAATCGGATGTCGGAAAACTCTGGATCGTTCTGGTAATGAATGGTCCATTGGAGCGTGTTTTTAATATGCTGGATCATGGTTTGGTGGCTTAGTTAGAATTGTAGTTTTGCCACGATTTGTGGGCTGATTTTCTCCCAAGGCAGGAACGGCTTGCCGAAGTGGCCGTACACCGAGGTCGCTGCGTAAATTGGCCTTTTGAGCCCCAGGCTGTTAATGATTCCGCTGGGGGTAAGGTCGAACAGTTCTTTGACCCTTAACTCGATTTGGTGGTCTTCCACGGCTCCGGTGCCGTGGGTGTTGATATAAAGCGATGTGGGCTCCGCCACGCCAATGGCGTAGGAAACCTGCACCGTGCATCGTGAAGCTAGACCCGCTGCCACAACGTGCTTGGCCACGTACCGGGCGGCGTAAGCTCCAGAACGGTCCACCTTGGTTGGGTCTTTGCCTGAAAACGCTCCACCACCGTGGGGACAGCTCCCGCCGGAGGTGTCCACAATGATTTTGCGCCCAGTAAGACCGGTGTCGCCGTGGGGGCCGCCCACAATGAAGCTTCCGGACGGGTTAACTAGCAAATCGGGTTCGCTGTGGGGCAAGAACCGTGCCAGTACAGGCCGTATGACCTGATCAGCAATGCTTTGTTGGATCTGTTGTTGGGTAACCCCAGGATGGTGCTGGGTGGATAGCACAACCTTTTCCACCTTGGTTGGCACGCCGTTGTGGTAACGGATGGTAACTTGGCTTTTGGCGTCGGGACGGAGCCAGGGAATGGTGCCGGTGCTTCTGTGCAGGGCCAAGGCCTCCAGAAGCCGGTGCGAAATCAAAATTGGCAAGGGCAGTAATTCAGGAGACTCGTTGCAAGCGTAACCGAATACGAGCCCTTGATCCCCCGCGCCGCCGGTGGATACGCTGTGGTTGATTTCCCTGCTCTGTTCATGAATCAGGTTCAGGTACTCAGCCTTGTAGGCGTCGAACCCTATTTCACAATTGGTGTAACCGATTTCAGCAATTACTTCGCGGGCAACTTCAACCGCATCCACGGTTGCTGCGGAGGTGACTTCGCCCGCAATTACTAAACGGCCGGACGTAATAAGGCACTCGCACGCCACCTTGGATTCGGGGTCCTGCTGTAAGTAAGCGTCGAGGATTGCGTCAGAAACCTGGTCGGCGACTTTATCTGGATGACCGCTGGATACTGATTCGCTGGTGAATTGGTAGGATTTGTTGCTCATGGGTGTGTAGGGCTAGGGGTCCAGCGTTGGAAAATGATGTCACGTTTGCGGCGTGCTTGTTCCACGTTGCGCGTTGCAAGACTCAAGCGTACCCGCTGGGCGGTGCCGTCGTGCTTGTGAATGGTGCCGTGGAACCACCACGTGCCGTGGTTATTCCAAAGGTGGTGGTTTGGGCCGTGGGTCTTTTGACGGCTAGATAAGGTTGTGCTCATTGGTTTGGTCATGTTTGGAATTCATGACACCAAGAGCCTGGGAAGACAGAAGTCCCTCCAGTGAGATGTTTTTCCGGACAGGCTTTTGAGTTCCTGCCCGGCGCATCTGGATTACTCCAGTGGCACCGTTAATATCTCGAATCGGTTGCTGGTCTTGCCTTGCGGTAAGACTCTCGTGATGTCGCGGTGTTTGTGGCAGAACCCAGGATGCACGGCAAGGGAAAAACACCCTGTGGGTTGTCATAAATCCTTCCTAATCGCAGAGTACCGTTGCTTGGTGAAGATCCTTTTGAGTTAGTCACCAAGAATTTCTTGCGGATATCAGGTATATGTACGTTTTTGATTCTATCGTAGAAAAAGGGTAGTCTATCAATCTAGGCGTCGCGAATTCAATGCTCTAAGAAATAATTTTCAGGAGTAGATTTAAGTGGCTTGCGAAATCGGCCGTATTAACTTTCAAGGAACCCGCCACGAATGACGTTCATCGACCCCGCATTTTCTTCGCCATGCTCACGAGCGACATGATGCCCACGAGCAAGCCAACGCAGAGCGAGACAACACGCAGGTGCCATTCGATCTGTTCTTGGAACGACGTGATTACTCCCAGCACCGGCGATGCGATGCCGACGATGGCTTTGGAAACGTAGTCGATGTCGATGGGCTGGCGCATGGTTAGCTTGGCGTGTCAATCGAGCCTTCCTACGCGAAGGTGGCGCTGCCGTCTTCGTGGAGGATGACTTCGTGGGGCATCTCGCGGCTGGAGGCTGGCAGCACGTCATCGAGCGTGACTCCTGATATCGCAGCGATTTCTGCGATGTGCCTGACACTCTCGGCGGCCGCTTGCAAGTAGCGTGCTGCGTTGGTTCCCATGGCGGCGAGGATGAGTTCCGGGCTTGCCGATTCGTTGTGCCAAACCGCGTTGAGGCACGCTTGGTGAAATTGCACACGGCGCTCGGATTCATGGTTGGCCATGGCGAGGAGCGAGCTTGCGATGTGGACGGCTGGTGGCGTGGTGTCGGTGAGATCAAACATGAGCGTGGTGGTTTACTGGTAGAGTGGTGTTTTGAAGAGCGTGCCGTTGATGCGGATTTCCAACCATCCGACGGGCGTGGTGGTGCTTGCTGGCGCGGTGATGACTCCTGTTAGTCCGGTCGGCGTGGTGCCTGTCCTGCCGCCACGAATCCCCACAAGCGGCGCACCGAGGACCAGTTCCCCGTCGTTGAGCGCGGTGGCGTCTTTGCCTAGGACGATCACCTGCTTGCGGGCCAAGTTGTTCACCCCAGCATTGCAGCCGATGATCGTGTTGCCCGCTCCGGTGGTTAGATTCACTTGCCCATCCACTCCGGTGTTCGATGAACTCAATCCCGTCCTGGCACCTACCATGGTGTTGCCTCCTGCGGTGATGTAGCGACCCGCATTGTAACCCATCGCGCATGACAGCGTGCTGCCGGTGATCGATGAAAGCGCGCTGGCTCCCACAGCCGTGTTCGAGATGCCTGTGGTGCAAGTCGTGAGCGCCTGAGTGCCCACCGCCGTGTTGCCAGATGCGTTGTTGTACCGCAGTGCTTCGCTGCCCACGGCCGTGGTGTCGGACGCGCTGGTCAAGGTTGCGGTGGCATGGGTTCCCACGGCGGTGTTGCCCGAGCCTGTGCTGATCCCGCTCAACGCATTGTAACCCATCCCGGTGTTGGATGATCCGAGGATGCCAGTGATCTTGCCGAGGATCACATTCGTCCCACTCACACCAAGGCCGATGCCGTCGTTCAATGCAAATGCGCCTGATCTACTTGGCAACGTGTAGGTCTTGATGACCTCAGTAGACGAGTATGGTGCGACGATTGAATCTGATCCGTAGCTGTGTGCGAGTTGCAGGGATTTATTGTCCGCCTGCACCGGCTCCCAAGTGGTTGGTGCAAGCGAGGCGGCGACGAAGAATTCCCTGCCATTCACGATCGCCAGTTGACCGATGGACGATGCCGCCGGAACCACGTTGACCGTGTGGGAGGCCCCTAAGCCCCAAATCCATGATCCCAAATTAGCGTATGAATCGAAGTTGGCAGCAAATCCGGTTGTCAGGTTGGTGACTGTCGAATACTCGCCTGGGAGGTTCTGATTGAAGCGGTATCCGGTCGGTTCAATATAACCGCTGCTGGTGTAGACCTTGCGACCAGCAGTATCAACGGACACGAGGTGCAGATCTCCGGTGCTCTGGATCAGAGGAGATCCGTTGATCGGAGAATACAATGTCACGTTGGAAATCGAGACGACCGAGTCCTTCACCGGTGATGCAGTCAAGAGTAGAGGTTCAGCAACAAAATGATCCGCCCCGATGTTCTGCCGTGCTCGTAGTTTGGCTGCTAGAGTCAATGCCTGTGCCACGTCATGTCGCACCACCGAACCGAAGAGCGCCACATCTTCGGGTGCTGGATACGCTGGATCTGCGGAAATTGGCACGCCCTCGGTGCCACGGTTCACGTCGTTCTCCACGACCACCAGAAACGTGCGGGTCGAGGTGGGTTCGCCCATTCCTTCGCGCCATGTGATTTCACCCATGAGAGTGATTTCAGATAGTTCGGTGCTGCTAGATGATCCTACTCCGATGGCCGCATCGAGTTGCAGCGTGTTAAAGCTCGGTGAGCATCGGTAGAATTGCTGTTCGGCGGTTGTGCTTGGGATTTCCCAATCGTCGCTGAAAACGAGGTATCCGAGGTCAAATCGATTGAACTGCTTTGCACCGAACCGCAATTCCAATTCCTCCGGGTCGCCGATCGATGAGGCAGTGCCACCGCCATTGAGAAACTCCACCTCAAGCAATGCAGCGTCACCGCGCTTGAACCTGAGCGATGTGATGGGGTTGCGGAATCCCGGTCCTTCGATGAGTTGCAGTGATTCAAGGTCGACGTAGAGCTTCACGCTCAGACTCGCCTGTCAACCGGATCACGCGTCATCCGCATAGGTCAAGCGATGGCCTTCGAAATAGCGTGGTCTTTGGTCTGAGGTCTTAATCTACGGCAATCGACCCGATCCACTCATCCATATTGATTTTGTTCATTACCTCTTCCCCCGCAAACCTGCTACTACAACAGGGTGGTTTTTATTTGTATGGGAAATTGAATTAACAGCCGCCAGTGGGATGCCTCGCGGTGCGGAGCGACGATCTTCAGGGAGTGGATTTTGATCTTCGCGTTTTCAGCCAAGCCGCGAGTGCTAGAAATAAAATGGCAACGGAACTCACGATGAGCCACCACGGGAAAGAAGCTGGTTTTTCGGAAGTTACATCAGATGGTTTGCTGAGAGTGACTGTCTGTCGCTTCTCGGGTCGTTCAGCGGTCGCTCCTTTCTTTGCCTCCTCGTAGGCTTGTCTCGCTTCGGGCGATTCACCGATGCTAATGCCTTTGGAACGATTGATATCCACTCCGCTATCTGGCCCGAATTTTTCCGGGGCTTTCATGGAAACATGCTCGTAACCGGGTGGCGGCGGAATCGGAATGCTGTAACTTTTCGCGTCTTTCGATTTACGATTAAGACCCCATGATAGTTTGAAATATAGTTTTAATGGCTCAGTTCCGCTAAATGTTTTTCGGAACCAAAAATCGCAGCCTGGGCCTCCATGACTTGAGCGGTAGCCGGGTTCTTCCCAACCGACAGCGCATCCATCGGGAAGACCACGAAAAGGATCATCAAAATCCAAAGGATCAGCTTTTACTGCTTTAAGGTAATTATCTAAATCAACCGCTGGACGAGTGCCATAAGGCAGCCATTTCAGCATCTCTATTCTTGCTTGATCAAGACTTAGCTGAGGAGTGGCACCTTCCATGTGTGCAAGTTCTCCATCATCAAACATAGCCATATTTATCCACTCCGCGTTAATCGGCGGTAATATTTTTCCCGACGCCAACTCGATTGTTAGGCGCACATGCTTTACCTCAAGCGCACTCGTTTCACATCCTGGAAAACGATACGGCCTAAGACCGGAGTCAAAGACATCTTTTAATGTTCCAGCTTGGGAGAGCTTAAGGTGCGCTTCGGGCCATTTTGCAGGATCATACTCGCCTTGAAGAAAAGGTATCTCTTCGGCAGCGAAAACGTTGAACGAGAGCATGACCAATAAACTGATAGAGCGCATGATTTTGGCAGTCATTCAATGGGTAGCCCTCCGGTATCAAACGAGTAAGCTGCTGCTCCTGAATACATCGTTTTGTTGTTTTCTGAGAGACGTTGGCCTGCACTGAAACCCGTCCATATTTGCAACATTCCATTGGTTGAATTGTTGGTCCATGCCCAGCGGTCATTGAATACGTCAATTCGACCGTTCGGAACCGTAGTGCGGAAAGCGGGACCTCCCGGCATGGGATTTCTGAGAGCATTCGCCGATAGCCATTCACCCACATTAGCCCCTAATCCCGGATCCTCCGCAACCACTTGGAAATTGAGCAACCACGCAGCGATATTATTCAGCCAGTTATATCCCGTCCGAGGTTGGAGAAACCAACCATTTGTTGCGAATGAAGTGTATGAACTCTGAACAACGTCACGCTGCTCCCTGAGAAGTAGGTCACGATTAGCATTATTGATTTTGGATTGATCAGTCTCTTCGATGCCCGAATACAAACTACGCCAAGCATCAAAGTTTGTTGCTGTTCTGTTTTGAGTCTCCACCCAATCTAACGCCCATCTACCGCTCGCCATGTAGGCTCGGTGCGCCCAGGCTTTATCTTCAAAAATCTTCTTCTGCCCGCCAAGAAGTAAGCCCCTAATCATTATGTGAGTGGCCGTTCCATACGCTTGGAACGGGACTGCATCTTGCACTTGTGCCCAAGTCGTCAAATCGCTCATCCCCGCGTAGATCGGTGCCGCTGCAGTTTTCGCCATGCCTGCCCACATGAACTTATCAGGCATCTGTTTGAATAATTGCTGATAGTAATAGTAAATGGCTTGAACTCTCAGGACGTTGTCAGTCCCAGGAGCCTGATTGCCACTCGTATTTCGGAAGCCGTTTCCAGTGTGATAGAGCGCTAGATCGACTTCAGTTCCGCTTTTCACCTTGGTCTGGAGACGAATCTGGTAGCGAACTTCTTCCTGCCATTCGGCGACGGTTTTGCGCGTTTCGACCTTGAACGTCTGCTCATGCTTCACGTCGATGGTGCCTTTTTGCAGACGCCATTCGAGGGTAATCTTGCCGGGGCGGACGCCTTCCATGTAGAACTCTGCTCCGTCCGGGATGGTGGAAGTCGAGCCGTAAACTCCTTCGTTAGGGCGTAGGTTCACACCCGCTGAGACGAGATTGACGGGTTGCAGGGTTTGGAAGTCATAGGGCGAGATTCCATAATACCCGCCACTCCATTTCGCGTAGAAACGAATCTGGCCGCTTTCCTTGTAGCCAGTCTCCTCGTCGATCTTGTCAATTTTGCGGATGGTGACATTTGCGCCGTCCCAGAAGTCGTCGTCTAGCTGATTTGGATTCACGCCAAACCAACCTTTGTGCATGTCGTCGGTCACTTTCTCATCGTTGGCAAACAAGCCGTCGAGATGAGCACGTTTAGCATTCAGAGCGATCTGGGTATTTCCCGATCCGGTCTTTTGATCCACGCCCGGCACGTCATCACAATCTGGAATCGCATATCCCGTCGCGGGGTCGATGCGGCCTTCATCGAAATCCGAGTTCACGGCGAGCACTTCGGGCGCTACCTCCACCGGGAGGAGGTCCAGTGCGGCACATGGGAATGTCTGGCCGGTTGATCTGGAGTTGGCCTTGGGTATGAGGTTGAGGCTCAGGTGGTGGCGTTGATCAACGCTCGGGTCGTGTTTGATGAAGATGGTGAGACCTTTGGGTGATATCAGACGCTGATAAAGATCCGATCCGGTTGCCAGTGGAATTTTGCCATCTGCAGGGATCGCGAGAGGTGCCAAGCCGCTTGGGCTCGAGACCTGGATGCTGATGCCGGGTTGTGGTGCTCCATCGCCCGTGTCGCCGCTGCCGAGCTTCAATTCCAGGTCGTCGGGGGCCACCCCAGCTTCGGGGCCGGCCTTGAGGACGACTTGATGCCATTGCTCCGACTGGATTGGCAAAATGGATGGTTCGTATGGACTCGGCGGGAAGCTCGGGAGATTCAGCGGCAGGCCTGGATCCGCCAAACTTCCCGCACGGTAGGGTGTGATCGTGGCCCCGAGTGGGAGGAAGATCTGCTTTCCGCCAGCAGTATCCCTACCATTTTGCTTTCCAAACCACAGAAAGTGCATGCTGCGCCCGCTCCCCCCGTCGAGGTAGCGAGTCATTGTTTCAAATATACCATGTTTCCCACTAGAATCCTGATAGCTTGCCTCGTTTACCACCATGTTGAACGAATCCCGTGGGTCGATTGCTGGGAACGGCACCAGCTTGAGTTCACCCGGTGGGATGGTCGCCGATGCGGGCACTTCGACGGAGACTGGTGCGGAGAGAAAGTTTTGGCACCAAGTACCCTTGTCTGGGTAAGCCAGTGGATCTGAGACATCGACTAGGCTGGGCACGCTTGAAGTTCCGGTGAAGATGAAAAATGGATAGCGTGCTGAGTCCGTGATTTGTGCGATGTCGCCAGTTGCCTCACCTCCCTCATTCAGAATAGCCATTTGCTTAGGGCCGCGATACCACGAGCTCCAGACATTCGCATTGGAATTCACCAACCAATCAGGCTCCAAGTATTTGCCACTGTAGTGAGAGCGGACTTGGTAGTTGGCGCCTCCATGGATGAAATCGCCCATTCGTATCCCTGCAACCATCCCCTCCCATTCGGCTACATCCACCCAACCCAGAGTGATTGTTTCTTGTGAGGTCATATCGCGGACTGCGACAGACTGCAGAAGTTTCTTGTTAGGATATTCTGAAGGAGCCGTCGCCGTCCATTGCACGCTGAAGGCACCATCTGCGAGTTTTACAAAGCTCGCGGTGTCACTTGGCGCATTTGCGACGAGCAATTTGAAATTCGAGATCTGAGCGGGTGATCCTGATGGTGCTGCCGCAAAAAACCGGAAGTTTAACACCTCGCCTTGCATCACATTGATGATGTCGTGGCCGCCATCACCGATCGAATCCGAGACGCCGTCGCCGTTGGTGTCCTCATTCATTGGATTGGTGCCGTTCTGGAGTTCAGAGAGGTTGTCCAAGCCGTCTTGATCTGGGTCGCCGTTGGGGCCATTGTTGATGTTGTTGCTGCCGTTGTCGGTGGGATCAAGTTGATGATCTTCTTCCCACTTGTCAGTGAGGCCATCGTCGTCGGTGTCGGCCTTGAGCGGGTTGGTCTGGATGTATTGGCTGGGAGTGGCGCGGGTGCTTATGCTGCTGATTTGCCTCGCACTCATCGGCACTGCCATGGCCGAGCTGGTTTGGAGACTCTGGTTGAGTGAGGCACCGGTTGGACGGGGCCGCTGGGTGATTTCATCAAGGTTGTTGAGGCCATCACCATCGAAGTCTGCAGCATCGAGATTGGGTGCGGTGAGATCGGTGTATTGGAGGCGAAAAAACCCGGCTTTAGCCGGACCATCAACTTCATAACTCATCGGCCTGTTTTCCCCTGCCTCGATATTTGGTGCCCAACTCCAATTTGCGAGATCCGGCGACGACTGAATGAAATACGTACGGCCGACGTGGCCGGTCCAGTTGAGGAGCTTTACGCCCGTGGATTGGATCTGGATCGTGCAGTCTTGCTCAATTAGGGATTGGGCGTGGAGAGCCGCCGTTGAAGTGAGAAGGAAAAAGAGATAGCTGAGGCGGGTGCTTTTCATGGCTGCTCGGCTTCTTCCTGTTGAGCGCGTTCTTCAGCGGCTTGGCGCTGATTCGCCTTGTCCTGGTCCGTGAGGTAGCGGCTGTTGCGGTGCGGCTTGAACCAGAATACCGGTGTCTCAGGTGGCGTGGGGTGTGCGTCGGCCCATGCTTTCGCTTCCGCATTGCGAACGGCGAGGTCGTCACGGAGTTTTTCGAGACGAGGTTTTTCCGTTAGGTAGAGTTCGTACAATGCGAGGAGCGGGGCAAGTCCAACGGAGTCGTCTTGGTCTCCCCGGGTGATACGGTAAGCATCTGGCTCGATCTCCGGCACTTCGATGGGATGGCCGTGAGCTGCGGCGCGTTTGACGCTGGGGCTATTGGTGTCGGTGTTAGAGGTTAAGATGATGGTGTGGTGCGTGACCCCGTCCCGGATGAATGAGTTGATGGGAGCGATTAGACCGAGGTCGAAACCGATGACCGCTTCGTAGGGTTTCTTGCTCACAGGATGCTGCCAATGAACGACGCTCACGCGGTGGTTGTAAACCGTGGCGCCCATCTGGATGGTGACGATTTGGCGAGTGGGAAATGTTGATTGGATTGGAGGAGTATCCAGGGTGGGCTGTGGAACGATCCAATCGGGTGCCATCGATGCCTGACCGCGCTGAAGGATGGTGGTCTTTTGATCTTTATCGACGAGCACCGTGGTAACTACGGCATCCGTTAGAGGGCGCTTGGGTTCGACGGGCGCTGGCGGCACAAAGGGGGCGACTTCCAGCGAACCTGAAATGTAGGTGCCCGCGTCGGCGGCAGGATTTGTTGGAGTGAGATCCTCGGCATGAAGGGTAGCCGTGATCGATAGGACACCGAATAAAAGATGGATTGGACTCATTTGGACGATGTTTCTGATAGATGATGGCAGACTGGTGACTGATGCGTGTAACATCGACCGAACCGGCTTAGCGGCTGGGCCGATGGGCATGTGCCAGAAGATTCACCTATTTGCCTAATGACTCTGCAAATTTTGTCAAAGCCAAATCTAGAAATGGTCAGTATTCAACGGTGCGTTTATCCGTCATCCGCATATGTCAGGCGATGGCCTTCGAAGAACAAGCTCTCACCCGACGTTGGTGGATCGAGTGCCACCGCTGCCGCGTGGTTCTGTTCGTCGGTGACGCTCATCGGAACTTTCGTCCATTCGGAGGATAGCGCTTTGCCCGAACGGTCTGGGGCATCGAATGCCACGAGGAAGCGGCCCGTCCAAGTGCGAGATCCTTCACGCCGGATCTTGGTTGCCGTCTCGATTGTTGGGGTCGATCCGTAGAAATTCACGCTGTCGAATGAGTTGTAGGATTCCTGAGTCCAGTCTTGCCCGTCGATGCTGAGTTGCCACTGTCCCACGTTGCGAGGTAGTTGCAGTCCGGTTTGATTGTCGAATTCCTCGCTCCATTCCAAGTCTGCTGAGCCGGTGATGGTCGTGAGTCCGCAGGTACCATTGTTGGATTCCACCGTGCCCGGTGTGAGGTGCAGCTTGAACGTGCGCTTCCGATATCGATCGCCTGCGGTCGAGTTCGAATATACCAGTGGAGAGAACCCAAACCTAGAACCGCTCCGCAGTTTCATTGCTGCAAGGATGAGGTAGCCGCCACCCACATCAGGACCGATGAGTGCGGCTGGGTGCTTCTGCTCGGTTGGTTTCACTGGCGCAGCATCCACCCGGTCACCCGCATTCCAAGCATCCCACGCATTCTGCCAAACCTTCATTTCCGATTGGTATTGTGCATAGCTCTCTATGTCCGCCACGACCTGCCATTGTGTCTGGTTGTCGATGGTCAATTCCTCCTCAATGCGGGCGACGCGAACATCCCACGCGTCATCGTCCTCCTCAAGCGTGAGCGTGGCCTGAAGTGTGAATTGGTCGGTCGTAAGGACATGGCTCTGGCTCGTCAGCCATTCACCTGCGTTGCGGCCCGTCTGGATTGTGACTCGGTAACGTCTGCCGGTGCGGCTCACGAGTGTGAGTTCGTTGGCCTCACCATCGCCCGTGTGCGAGATCAACCCGTAGAAGTCGTAGGTGGATGCAGCCGACATGGGGAATGAATCCAATGCTGCGCTCGCATGATACACCCCGTGACCATCCATCCACAGGTCACCG
>CAILVZ010000127.1 GCA_903837825.1 Akkermansiaceae bacterium
GAAGGCACTGATCACCAGTCAATTGCATTACCACAAAACAGAAATCCGGTTTTGTTCCGTCTCCCTGTCCGGTTTTGAACCGTCTCTGTCCGGTTTTGTTCCGGCCCCGACAGCCCAATCTTGGAAGCCTGTGGAGATTGAGGACTTTGGCGCTTGTTGCTTGACCCCGGCGCGGTGTGGCATTTCCTTCCCTGCATGCTTCGCGAGGTTCTAAAGTCAAAACTGCATCGTGCCATGATCACTGGCTCGGATGTGGAGTATGAGGGCAGCATTGAAATCCCGACGGATCTCATGGAAGCGGCCGATCTTTGGGCGGGTGAAAAGGTGTTGGTGGCGTCGATCACAACGGGTGCACGCCTGGAAACCTATGTGCTTCCTGGAAAGCCAGGAACAGGGCACATCCTGATCAATGGAGGGGCTGCGCACTTGATCAAGTCGGGTGAGCGGGTGGCGATCATGGCATTTGCGCATTCCGAGACTCCAGTGGTCTCGCGAAATTTACTGCTCGACGAGCACAACGCCATCGTTCGCCAGAGTCGATAGGATCTCTGGGCAAGGGCGATTGGAATTGTTCAAACTCGGGGTTGCACTTTGGTTGCCCGAACGGCACACTACGGCATGGAACTCGACCTTATCGACGTTCAATTCGATCTTCAAAATATCAAACCTCGTGAGCTAGAAGAGGCTTTGGAGGATCCGTTTGCCGTCCGTTTTTTACCGGACAATGAGCGCTCGGATGGAGCATCTCGTTACTACGCGCTGGGCCGCACCGTTGCAGACCGTTACTTGTTTCTCTCGTTCACGACGGATGGGAAAACCGCGCGGGTCGTCGCAGCGCGAGACATGTCCGAGACGGAACAAAAGTTTTACGATCGCAAATACGCGGAATTCCGCTGAGCCAACTTTTCACCATCATGCAAGCCATCACTCGCTGGAGCGAAATCCCTGACTTTGCCGATGAGTCCGCTGAGGCTCGGTTCTGGGAATCCCATGAACTCGACGGACGCCTCATGGCGACCTCGGTCCATGAAGCAGATTCTCGCGAATCCACCACGATCACCCTGCGCTTCGATCCGCGGATGCTCTCGCGGATCAAGCGGATCGCTCGATCCCGCTTCCTCAACTACCAGTCGATGATGAAGCAGTGGTTGGCCGAGAGGCTTGAGGAGGAAATGCGTAAACTTTGAGCATGTCTTGGATCCCCCGGAATCCGAAGTTCTGGCTTGCCGGATTTTCCATTTGGTTCGGTGTGCTTTGGATCTTTTCCTCTTCCTCAAATGTTGGGTCGTATATGCCGCCGGTCAACCACTTCGACAAGGTGGCCCATTTCGGCTATTTTCTTGGGGGTGGAGGATTGTGTTCCGCTTACTTGTTTTGCCGCAGCCCGGAAAATTCCAACTGGCGGCAGATATTCATCGTGGCGATGTTGATCCTTGCAGCGGTCGGCATCCTCGATGAGTGGCACCAGAGTTTCACTCCAGGGCGCAGTGGGAACGATCCGTTCGATTGGATGGCAGATCTGTTAGGCGCAGGGGTTGGCGCGCTGATCTTGAGGAAGCTGCATCACTTGTTGCGTTGATGCGGCTCTTGATTCAGCGTGCGTGCTGGAGTGCCTCACAAACGGCAGGAAAGATCTGGCGCTTGCGGCTCACCACTCCGGGAGCGTGAAACAACGTGTGATCGAGTCGCTCGAAGGGCAATTTCGCGAGAGCCGCATCTTGGCCGATGGCAAGAATCATGCTGTGGTGAAGGGCAACGTCGGTCACCGCGAGGACAGCGAAGTCGTATTTTTCCCTAAAAAACAAGTTTTTCAGCGCCAGTTCAAGGTCTTCTCGTCTGGCAGCAAAGCCAACGAGGTCACGTTCTTCGACTTGGGAAATGCTAATCGATAGACCATGCTCAGTGAACTCTTTGCGGTCGGCGTTGAGCACTTCCTCGGGTGTTCCATTGGCGATCAAGGAGCCCACCGCAAAGAATTCTTCGGTGAACGTTTTCGGGTCCACGCCTGCCACGCCGCTGAGCCAAGTAAGCATCTCACGATCTAACAGGGTGGTTGTCGGTGAGGTCAGACATAGTGTGTCGGAAACAATTCCTGCACACAGGCACAGCGCCACGCTTGGTGCTGGCATGAGGCCACGATAGAAAAATTTCCGACCGACCAAGGTGCAGGTCGAGCCGACGGGTTCGTTCAGGTAGCGGATCGGCTCGCGTGAAACGAGGTCGCCCGCGAGGCGGTGGTGGTCGATGACCTCGGTGATCTCGGCTTCCTCCACTCCATTGACGGCTTGGGCGTATTCGTTGTGATCGACAAGGGCGATGCGGATTCTCGGTGGGTCAACGAGGTCCGACTTGGCGATCACCCCGATCATTTTTTTGTCGCCAGGTTCCACCACTGGGAAAAGATCTTGATCCACACTGGCGAGATTTTTTCTCAATCGCGAAATGGGTTCGTTGGGGGTGAGGGTGAGAAATTTCTTTTCCATCACATGCTTCACGCTTCGTGAACAACGGATCAAGGTAGAGGCGCTGGCGGTGTCTTGATTGCAAAGTAGCACCACGACGCCCTTCCGCTTGGCGTAGGCGATAATTTCACCGCTCACCGCATTGCCACCCGTGACGAGCAATGCACGGGCACCATGGTCGATGGCGTAACGCTGTACGATCGGCCGGTCACCACAGATCACGAGGAATTTCGAGATGTTGCCCTCTTGGATGGCTTGCTTGAGGCGTTTGTCCACCGTGCCTTGTGAGGAGGCTCCGACCAACAGGATGAGATCTTCTTCATGTTGTGGCGATGGCAATGTCGCACCTTCGCTTTTGGCTTGGAGCGTGTCTGCTAGCTTCGAGAGAGAGACGTGAATCGTCCGGACGCTGAGGCCCTCTGTATTTGCAGGCAGCAATAATTTGAGTAGATCAAAATAGCGTAGGATGCCGCAGAGGTTGCCTTCTTCGTCTTCGACCGGCACGCAACGGATCTCGGCGGCTAGCATCCGCTGATAGGCTGTGAGAAAGGTGTCGGAGTCACTCACCTTGATCACTTTACGGTGACAAATCATGCTAGCATTGACCCGGACATCGGTGAGGAGTTGGGGAGCTTCGAGGCCTGCGCGTTCAAGCACCCACTTGGTCCGTTGGGAAATTTCACCGCATCGCGCGGCGACGGCATTGGGCTCCTCGCCCACCGCGCGTAGCAAGGCCGCATAGCCGATCGCAGAGCAAATGGCGTCGGTATCCGGGTTCTTGTGACCGATGACGTAAAACGGAGTCATGAATGGAGTGAGGGTTGCTCGTCTAAGCCTACGAGGGATTCAGTACGACCGCAAGGGAGTTCCAAGGTGATGGATGGTTTATTTCGGGCGAGGCTCACATCCGTTCAGGGACTTGGATCCCTAGCAGTTGCAGTCCTTGTTGGAGCGTTCTTGAGGTCAGCTCGCAGAGAGCCAAGCGGCTCGAGCGAGTTGGCTCATCCGCTTTGAGTACTGGGCAGGCTTCGAAAAATGAATGGAATGCCCGAGCCAGTTCCAGCACGTAATTGGCAAGCAGATTGGGTCGAAAATCATCAAGAATCGTCGGTAAAACCTCGCCAAAACGCACGAGCAAGCGTGCAAGGTGGATTTCGGCATCCTCATGGAGATGGACGGCTACCGTGGAGGCATCGAAGGGTGCATCCAGTTTTCGGAAAATTGAACGGATCCGGACATGCGAGTATTGCAGGTAGGGCGCCGTGTCGCCTTGGAGGGCAAGCATGCGGTCCCAAGAAAAGACGTAATCGGTGAGGCGTCCCTGCGAAAGCTCTGCAAATTTCACCGCGCCGATCCCCACGATTTCCGCGATCTTTGCCGCTTCTTCACCTTGCAGGTCGGGATTCTTCTCAGCGATCGCCTTTGCAGCGCGTTCGACGGATTCCTCAAGCACCTCGATCAGGCCGACGTTATCGCCCGAGCGAGTTTTCATCAACTTGCGGTCATCGCCAAGGATCGAGCCGAATGCGATGTGCTTAAAATCTCCGGTCTTCCCCCAGCGGGTGGCCGCCTCGAAGAGTTGGCGGAAATGCAGTTGTTGTGGCACGCCGACGACATACCAAACGTGATCGGCTTTCCACTCGTCGATGCGATATTCGATGGTCGCCAGATCGGTGGTGGCATAGAGGAACCCACCATCGGCCTTGCGGATGATCGCGGGGTTATCCGTCCAGCCTTCTTCCTTGTGGACCTTGAATGGATCTTCTTCGAGCGGCTTTGTGCCGTCGGAAAAAATGCAGACGGCACCGTTGCTCTCGCGAGCGATCCCCTGCGTGAGGAAATCCTCCACCAGCCCGCCGAGGCGGTCGTTGTAATAGCTTTCCCCCAACCAGTGGTCGAATTTCACGTCGAGCCGGTCATAGATTTTCTGCAGGCCATTTTTAGAAACCTCGATGCACTTTTGCCAAATGGCGAGATTCGTGGGGTCGCCTGCTTGGAGTTTCACCAGCTCGGCCTTGCAATGTTCAAGCACGATCGGGTCATCCTTGGTCGCAGCATTCACCATTCGATAGATGCGAACCAGTTCGGCGATCGGGTCTACGGCCAACGCGGACTCATCAAGGAAGTGGTTCCATCCGTAAATGATCATTCCGAACTGAGTGCCCCAGTCGCCGATGTGGTTATCCGCGATGACCTTGAATCCGAGAAAACGAGCGATGCGTGCCAGCGAGTCACCGATGATCGTTGAGCGGATGTGGCCGACGTGCATCGGCTTCGCGACATTGGGTGCCGAAAAGTCGACGACTACGGTTCTTCCAGCTCCGGTGGCGGGCACACCGAGGCGCTCGTCTTGAATCAAGGTGGCCATGCGCTGGGCGTAGGCGGTGGGAAGGACGCGGAAGTTGATGAATCCTGGACCCGCAATGTCTGCGGTGGCCAGGTCGATGAGGTCGAGATGATCGATGATTTCCTGCGCCAATGCTCGCGGGTTGGTCTTGCGCTGTTTGGCGAGGACCATGGCGGCGTTGGATTGATAATCTCCAAAGCGCAGATCGGCGGCAGCGGTCACCGCGCCGGTGGTGGGTTCACCCAAGGCGGAGGTTAGTGCGGCATTGAGCCGACATTCGAGTTCCTGCAGAAGCGTCATAAATTGGAAAATGCAATGGTGCCGGATCAACTGCCAACGCGGGAAGGCTTGCAACCGAAAATCTTCAAGACCTCTTCCAGATCGTTGGCTTCACCCAGTTGAAGAAGGATCTCGCGGTTGGTAAACATTTTCGCAATCGCGGCAAGCGTCTGGAGATGCAGGTGGTATTCCTTGCGAGGCACGATGAAGAGGACGACGAAGTGAACCGGCGCACCGTCCAACGCTTGAAAATCAATCCCAGCCGTCGATCGACCGAATACGGCGATCACCTCGTCGAGATGATCCGAGAAGGCATGCGGAATCGCCACCCCGAGGCCGATGCCGGTGCTCACTTGTTCCTCGCGTGCCTTGAAGGCCTCAAGAATTTCGGCCTCCTGAGCGGCTGGTAGCTTGCCGATTTTGACGAGTTGACCGACGAGTTCGACGATCGATGGCCAGTGCTCGACCGCCTCAAGGTCGAGAACGACCTGATCCGCATTGAGCAACGTCGACAATTTCATAGAGACTGAAAAACAAGTCCGGCGCAGTGATGCGGTGGGGCGGATTGATTACCGCTCGGACCCGTTGATGGCAAGCGGATTTCGCCTCTCGCCTTGAAGAGATCCTCCTGGTTTGGGGCTTTGGATCACGGGGGAAATGATCTGAGGTCATTTGAACTTCCCCTTTGAGCCGGATTTTGAGATGCTTCTGGGCCATTTCACCCGGCGCATGGTGCTTCTATGGGCCCCTGTGGCTGGAGCCAGCGATGGTCCCAAGTGGTGAATCCTAACACCAAGGAGTTGACGCCCATTCATTCATGACTACAGGTATTCGCCATGCACGCTGACCAAGACCCCCAATCATCAAACGAAAATCCGGAGGCCGCCGCCGAAATCGATCCTGCCGCAGACGTTCCTGCGTCCGAGGCTCCCGCGCAGGATCCTTGGGAAGAACTTGAAGCGGAGGCCGCCAAATGGAAGGAAATGTCACTGCGCACCGCTGCTGAAATGGATAACCTCCGCAAGCGAACCACCCGCGAGCGGGAAGAAGCGATCCGCTACGCGAACCAGCGCCTTCTTGAGGATTTGATCCCCGTCATCGATAATTTTGAAATGGGCATGCTCGCTGCGGCTCAGGATACGAAGTCCATGATTTACATCGGCATGGATATGGTTCGCCGCCAACTCAACGAGTTTCTCAGCGCCCAAGGGGTCGAGGAAATTCCAACGACCGGAGCGTTTGATCCGAACCTCCATGACGCCGTTGCGCAGGAAGAATCCGCCGACGGCGAAGAAGGTCGCATTCTCCGCGTGACCCGCCGTGGGTTCCGGATCCGTGACCGCCTGTTGCGTCCAGCCAGCGTGGTCGTTTCCAAGGCTTCAACTCCCGAAGAAGGAGGCGCCGCTTAATCCCATGGCCGGAAAACGTTGCTACTACGAGATCCTTGAGGTCGAGCGCCAAGCCAGCGCTGAAGTCATCAAGAAGTCCTATCGCAAGCTCGCGGTGAAGTTTCACCCCGACAAGAACCCCGGCGATCATACGGCCGAGGATAAGTTCAAGGAGCTTGGCGAGGCTTACGAGGCGTTGAGTGACCCAGACAAGCGCGCTGCTTACGATCGCTACGGCCATGCGGCCTTTGACGGTGGTGGAGGCGGGCGCCCCAGCGGCGGTGGTTTCCATGACCCCATGGACTTGTTCTCCCAAGTCTTCGGAGGAGCCTTTGGCGGGGGTGGTGGCTTCGAGGAGTTTTTTGGCGGAGGCGGCGGTGGTCGACGCAGTTCGGGCAAACAAAAGGGGAGCGATCTTCGCTACGATTTGGAAATCTCGCTTGAGGAAGCGGCTCGCGGTGTCGAGAAGGAGTTGGAAATTGAACGCAACGTTCCCTGTGATTCTTGCGGTTCCGCCGGAACCAAGGGATCTGGTGGA
>CAILVZ010000128.1 GCA_903837825.1 Akkermansiaceae bacterium
CGCATGAAGGCAATTGGCGACGCCTGACCGACTTCGCAGGTCCGCAATGCCGACGGGTCCGCAGATGTGCCGGGTGCAGCGAAGGGCGGGTTCAGGGCGTTTCGCCAAGCAGCAGCTCCTCGAGCTTCTTGAGCTGCCCCTCCCAGCCCATCGTCTTCATCGAGTGCTGTCCCTGCCCAGAGCGCGGGCGGGACGGCGGAGCACATTGGGCGAGAAGGACCTTCCAGCCATTTCTCGCGGCGGCGGCTTCCGCGACAATGCTCGCGACTTCGGCGGGGTCCACGCTGTCCTCGGAGATGCGCGGGCCGCTGCCGTACTCCTTGGCGAGGGCTCGCCGGTCGGCTGGGGTCTTCGCGCGCTCAAGCACACGAGCGTAGGCCTCACAGGAGTACGCGAAGGTCTCTCGCTTTCGGTAGTCGATATTGAGCAGCCACTCCTTCGTCCGCGTCTCGTGTAGACCCACGGTGACCCGCTTGCAGTTGTGGAAGATGTGCGCGGCCTCGTGGACGATGAAGTCGGCGAACGGGTCTTCCTCGGCGAAGTACTCGGGCGAGACGTAGCAGGTCGTCGACCACCTTGCGCGATTTGGTCTTCCGGAGTTCGAGGCGCTTCTCCTCGTCAGCGCCGGCCTCGAACGACCTCGCCTGCCGATTCAGCAGCGTTGGCGACGTCCGCCGCCACCTTCACTTCGTCGCTTCGCTCGTGGTTCTTGCTCATGTTCAACTCTCCATGCCGACTTCCAAAGAGGATCGAGGGGAAGCGAGATTATCTTCCCCCGAAGTGTCAACCTGGGGAAGGGGAACGCAGTACGGACGCATTGCCACTGGCGGCATGAACTTCATCCGGCAACAATGTTGACACTCACCGGTGACTGCGGCCGACTAACCTCGACGTCCTCATTGACGAAGGAGAACCGAAACAGTTCTGGCCTGTTGGTTACCTGCAACAATGTCGAGTTTGCCATCTCCAGTGACATCCCCTAGCGCGACCGAAGAGGAACCCCCTGTCCCGAAGTCCATCTTCGTCGAGAACATTGATGACGCCCCAAACGGATTACCAAGAAGCACAGCGATGGGCCCGCCGGCTGGCATGGCCAAGTCAGGTATGCCATCAGAATTCAGGTCGGCGATTGCAACAGCAACGGGCGGCGCACCCAGCGAAAAGGTAACGCTCGCAAAGCTGGGGGCCATGGATCCACCCGAACTCGTGCCCAGAAGAAGCGAAACATCATTTGAATTTTGGTTCACTACCACAAGATCTGTTGCGCCGTCACCGTCGATGTCAGCCGACGCGAGGGAGCACGGGCATTCTCCCGTCGAGAAATCAACTTTTGGCTCGAAACTTGGTACAGATTCTCCCTGTCCCGTTGTTCCAAGAAGCACCGAAACTGCGTCGCTGAAATGAGCTACGGCCAAATCAAGTATACCGTCGCGATTGAAGTCATCTATCGCAACTGAGCGAGGATTCTGGCCAGTAGGGAAGTCGACTCGTACCGCAAAGGCAGGGACTCCTCCTTGTGTTGTATTCATGAGAATCGACACGCTGCTGGCACCGAAGTTCGCGACGATTAGGTCCAGCTTCCCGTCTCGATTCAGGTCCGCGCTGGCGACAAATTGGGGAGCCGCGCCGGTCGGGAAATCCACCCTTGGCGCAAAGGTCGGCGTAGCAGCGCCTTTTGGCGTCGTACCGATGAAGACTGAAACATTTGTTGTATTCTGATTTGCTACGAATACGTCAAGCGTGCCGTCATTATTTACGTCCCCAATCGCAACTGACATTGGAAATGGCCCTGTCTGGAAATCTACCCGTGGTGCGAAGGTTGGGACAGTCGCGCCAGGAGGAGACGTGGCAAATAGAACCGAGAAAGTAGCGGAACGCTGGTTTGCGATAGCAATGTCGGACCTCCCGTCAGCGTTGAGGTCGCCCAGCGCTACTGAGAAGGGATCCGATCCAGTTTGAAAATCAACATTTGGCGCGAACAAGGGCGGCTCGCCTTCGCCTTCGCCTTCGCCTTCGCCTTCGCCTTCGCCTTCGCCTTCGCCTTCGCCTTCGCCCTCGCC
>CAILVZ010000129.1 GCA_903837825.1 Akkermansiaceae bacterium
ATAGGTTTCCGGATAGATGCGTGATGCCATTTCGCATTCGACCACGGTCGGATAGCCGAGCTTCAACGCGCGGAACGGCATGTTCACCGTATGGCAGGCCATGTCGCCGAGCGCGCCCGTTCCGAAATCCTTCCAACCGCGCCACTTGAAGGGATGATAGACGTCTTTCAGATAGGGCCTAATCGCTGCGGGTCCGAGCCAGAGGTTCCAATCGAGGCCTTCCGGCACGGGGTTTTCACCCGGCGGCCTATCCATCCCCTGCGGCCAGATCGGACGGTTCGACCAGACGTGCAGTTCCAATGGATTTCCTATCAGACCGGACTGGGTGACCTCCACCGCGCGACGCAGGCCATCGGCCGCGCTGCCTTGATTTCCCATCTGCGTGGCGAGTTTCATCTCGGCGGCCACGCGCCGGAGTTCCCGCGCTTCGAAGACGGTCTGCGTGAGCGGCTTCTGGCAGTAAACGTGCTTGCCGAGTTTCATGGCCATCATCGCGGCGATTCCGTGAAGGTGGTCCGGCGTGGAAATGGTCACCGCATCGATCGACTTGTCCATTTCCGTGAGCATCTTGCGGAAATCGACGAACTTCTTCGCGTCCGGGTATTGCGAAGCCTTCTGGTTGAGCATGCCGGCGTCCACATCGCAAAGCGCGACGATGGTTCCGCCGCATTTCGCCGAGTCGTCCACATCGCTGCTCCCCTTCCCTCCCACGCCGATGCAGGCCACGTTGATCCGGCTGTTGAGGTTCTGCCCGCGGACGATGGCGGGAAACCCTAACAAAGCGCCACCGGCGCCAAGTCCGGTGGTCTGGAGGAAACGGCGGCGGTTGAACGATGAGGCGGTCATGAAGATCGGGGAGTTTGGATTTTTCGCCCGCGTAGCGAATGTGCGACAAACGGGAGCGAAACCACTACGCCCCGCTTTCCTCAGGATTTCTCAATGGATTTCAAAATTCCCCGGGGATTGCCCCTGCGACGGTTCTGATGTAAATGAACTCCCCATGTGGGAAACATTTCTATCAAGCGGCGTGATGCAGGGTGTCGGCACCGGGCTGGCGTGGTTCATTACGATCTGCCTGTTGGTGGCCGGTGCGGTTGGCTGCGTGCTGCCGGTGTTGCCCGGGCATTTGATTTTGCTGATCGCGGCGGTGGCCTACCGGCTGATGCTGGGGGCGGAGTCGGGACTGCAATGGTGGTCGTTCGTGGTGCTCGTGCTGCTGATGGCGATTTCCCAAACTTTCGAAATGCTCAGCGGCGCGGCGGGCTCGAAATGGTTCGGCGGAACCCGCTGGGGGGCGGTCGGCGCGCTGGTCGGAACGCTGGTCGGGATGTTTTTCCTACCGTTCGGATTGCTGCTCGGGCCGTTGATCGGGGCGTTTGTTTTGGAAATCGCGGTGGCGCGGAAACAGGCGAAACCAGCTGCCATTTCCGGCGTCGGCTCGATGGTCGGCGTGCTGGCGGGGATGGGATTCAAGATCACCATCGGCATTGCGATGATCGCTTGGTTTTTCCTCGATGTGTTTTTGATTGGAAAATGACCGGGGCTCCCCCACGGTGCGCCCGCCGCTCCCCGGACGGTCGCAATGTTTCCGCAAGGAGGGGTTGAGGAAAGTCCGGACACCACAGGGCAACGCGCCTCATGAAAGTGAGGGACAGGAACCGCGAGGAACCTGGACGGAAAGTGCAGCAGAAAGGATACCGCCGATGGCTCCACGAAAGTGGTGCACAGGTAAGGTTGAAATGGTGGAGTAAGAGCCCACCGCGTTTCGGGGTAACCCAAACGGCTCGGCAAACCCCGCGTGGTGCAAGACAGAACAGGGGAAGGACTGCCCGTCCGCTCATCCCCGGGTATTAGTCGCATCCTGCGCAAGCAGGGCGCTCCGCCTCGGCGGAGTGAGAGAAATGGCCGTCCAGCCCCGCAAGGAGTGGACAGAATCCGGCTTACAGGGGAGCGGCACTCCCTCCAATTTCATGGCCTCCGCGATCCGCAATTCTTTCGCCCGTGGAGGTTTATTCTTGCGCGATGGGTGCCGGCGGAAAGAATCCGCACCCCGCGCCGCGGTCCGATCCCATGAGCGATTCTCACCATCATCACGACAATGCTAGCTTTGACCAGATCGGTGAAGTGCTACGCGCCCACTCGTCCTTCGTCATCCTCAGCCACATCCGACCCGACGGCGATGCGATCGGCTCGCAACTCGCTCTCGGACACGCCTTGCTGGCGGCCGGAAAAAAGGTTCGACTGATCAACGAGGATGGACTGCCCGACAATCTTATGTTCATGGCCGGCTCCGAAAAAATCGAGCTCCCGCCATCAACCCCGCTCGAGGTGGAGGTCGCCATCGCGCTGGACACGGCCACCAAACCCCGACTCGGCGAGAAATCACTCCACGCCGCCTCAAAGGCGAAGATCTGGCTCAACATCGACCATCACATTTCCAACCCGCGATACGGCGATCTCAATCGGATCGACCCAACCAGCCCAGCAACCGGCCAGATCATCTACCAATTGATCACCGCCCTCAATCTGCCACTGCCGCCTGAAACGCGCGATGCCATCTACGTAGCGGTCTCGACCGACACTGGGTCGTTCCAATACCCGTCCACCACCGCTCAGACCTACACAATGGCCGCGGACCTCATCAACCGTGGCCTTGATGTGGGAACGATCAACTCGAACATCTACGACAACTACCCTTACCGGCGCGTCGAGTTGATGCGTGCGCTGCTCAACACGCTGGAAGTCTCCGACAACGGCCTCGTCGCCCATTGGACCATGATCGACCAATTGCGAGTCGACCTAAACTTGCGCCCTGAGGACAGCGAGGGACTCATCGATTTCATTCGTGCGATCCGCGGTGTTCAACTCGCGGTGTTCTTTGAAGAGCTCCCGGATGGAAAAATCCGCGTCTCGATGCGCTCGAAAGATCGTCGACTTGATGTCTGCCAGATCGCCTCAACCTTCGGTGGCGGCGGCCATCCACTGGCCGCAGGCATCCGGATGAGTGGCCCGCTCGATGAAGCCAAGACATTGGTGCTTGCCGAAATCCACCGCCGCATCCAAGCATCCGAAATCGAATCTAACCATTTATGAGAAACCATCCCATGGAGTCAGACGGCCCGAGTGGCGTGCTTTTGATCGATAAAGCGCAAGACATGACCTCCCACGACGTAGTCGCCATTGCGCGCCGAGCACTCAATACCAAAAAAATCGGCCATTGTGGAACGCTAGATCCGATGGCCACCGGGTTGTTGATGCTCGTCATCGGTCGAGCCACCAAGATCCAAGACCTCCTCATGAGCGAGGACAAGGAATACGTCGGTACGCTTACGCTAGGCGCCACCACCAGCACCCAAGACCGCCAAGGTGAAATCTTGGAAACCAAGCCGGTCGATGCGTTTTCCAAGGAACAAATCCACGCGGCCTTTGACGGATTTGTCGGTCCATTCGAACAAATCCCTCCCATGGTTTCGGCCATCAAAAAAGATGGCGTACCCCTTTACAAACTGGCTCGCAAAGGCATCGAAATCGTCCGCGAACCTCGCAAGGTGCATGTGACCTCCTACGAAGTTTCACGAATCGAACTGCCTGAAGTGGACTTCACCGTGAATTGCTCCAAAGGATTTTATGTGAGAACCTATGCTCACGAAATAGGCGCGAAGCTGGGCTGCGGAGGCCACCTCAGCGCGCTGCGCCGCACCCGCTCAGGGAAGTTCACTCTCGACCGCGCCGTGACCGTGGCAGACCTCAAGTCCGCTCCACGCGAGGACCTCTTCAAGTCGCTCATTTCCCTCGCGGAAATCTCGCTGATGCGCGGCGCGTGACCTGAAACACGCTGCGACCAGACTGCCAAGCCGACGCCCTCGCGCGACCGGTTTAGCGACGACGGCGCGCAAGTCCAAGCATTGCGAGACCACCAATGATTGCCACCGTGCTTGGCTCAGGGACCGCAGTCCAATTCAACGTCACATCACCGCTGTTAGACGCCAGCGCCCAACTGCCATAGCCCGTACTGCTACCAGCGCTGGTAGTATCGAGGTTAAAGCCTCCGGTGGAACTGCCCCCACCGGTGAAATGAATCACGGTAAAACTCCTCGATGATGACCATGCAAGGTCGGAATAATCAACTCCAGCACCGGCCAGCATCCTGAGTGTTGCACCCGACGCAATCGCTAGATTGCCTCCAGTGACGTCGATCCCATCATAATCCGTGCCGCGAAGGCCTAACGAATTCCCGACAAACTCCCAATCCAGCGACGACGAGGAACCATAACTTAAACCCGCCGAAAACGTCTGCAGTCCAGGGCTATTTCCCGCAGCATGGATGCCTGAAATCTCGGTGGATACGTTGACCACTCCTGAACCCTTCAAGGTAGCACCAGCTGAGACACTCAGCTGACCATTTCCCGACAAGGAGCCATTGATTGAGAGAGCACCTTGAGCCACTTCGGTTGCACCGTTATAGCTTGCATTTCCTGCTAAGAAAACCGTGCCGCTACCGACCTTGCGCAGACCTCCCTCGCCGGTGATATTCCCACTAAGGACACCACCACCATCCACAAGAGCCTTGCTGCCTGAAGCTCCAAGTGAGACCGCGTTCGAGACAGTCGCAGAATTACTCAAGGTCAATTTCACGCCGTCCCCAGCAAGCTCAAGTCGACCCGCACTACCCAAAGCACCACTCGTGGCGATCTCGACCTCTCCACGATCGACACTCATCTTACCGCGGAAATCGGCAGAAGAACCTGCTAGAGTCAGCTTGCCCACTCCCGTTTTATTCAATTCACCGCTACCGGAGAGGCCGCCCGAAAGACTCAAATTATTTGAGATTTCCGCCGTAACCTTCGAATCACCACTTCCATTCACTGCAAATGATGCCTTCACCTCGCGATTCGTGGCGCCATCAACGTCAGACAATTTTCCACCCTCACCCAAATCCAAGGTGCCCGTCTCTGCGGCAGACCCAGACATCTTGACCGTCCAGCTGCTCAACCGGCTTGCCCCCCCTTGGCGAACGTCTGCGACCATCAAACTCCACTTATCACTGGCCAACCACGCACCATTCAAAGCCGCCAAGCCTTGAGTCACGGAAGCTGGATCATAGGCAGCAGCAGCCGCGTATGGGTTGATCCCGAGCCGACCATCGGCTTTGTAGGTTCCCGAGCTTGAATCAATCGCGAAAACATTGGCAGCATTGCCTGAATCGTCGAATTGCAGATTGATTGAGGAAAGCGAACTTCCCCATGGAGTTGTGGCCGTCGCCCCTTCCCGATTCAACAATACCGCGACACGCTCATCCTCAGAGGCAGTTCCATGCGTGAGGGTCGCATACAAGTCGCCAAGGCGCATGACATTGCCGGTAGCACTTGTGAGCACGAGATCAACATTCACATCACTTACGGCCGAAAGCCCGGTGTTAGAAATCGTTCTCACGTCGACATACTGCCCACGATCTGGAATATCCGCGCCAACCGAGAAGGTCTTTTCAATACGGATCTGAGCCTGCGCGTGTCCGGCGGACAGTGCCGCAGTCAAAAACAACCATGAGAGCTTTGATTTCATTAAATCGTTGGGGTGTGAGGATGAGTCATCGATCGCCTAAATTCCACCATCAGCGCTTCGCTCTGAAGAACTGATGGGCGTTCCAAGCTGCCGCATGGTCTCCCGCACGACTGAAGGTGACCGAGAAAGAGCCCGTTGCACCGGTCGAAACCGACCCCGCAGAAATCCACGTCTCGAGATCCGTTGAGTACTCAATCTGATAGGTCTGGCTCGGGACACCGATGAAGTCATGAGAAACCTGGGTCGTGGTTCCATTGAAAGCTGCCGTCCCCTTTTTGACGAGTTGCAGAGTGATCGGCGGCAGGCTTGCCTCAGCAGTCAAGGTGACCGTGCCGTTGGCGGAGTTGGTTCCATCACTGACCGCATAGGTGAAGGTGTCAGATGCCGCGCTGGAAGGGGTGAAGAAGATCCAACCTGAATCTGCTCCGGTCCCAAGCACCACCGAATTTCCTGTACCAGCCGTGACTCCAGTAATCGTCAACCCCGAAGTGCTGGCTGCACCCGCGCTGGTGATTCTCGAATCATTCGCTAACAACTCCGAAACTCGGATACTGATTGCCGAGTGATCCGCAGGCTTGGTGAGGCTATCATTCCCCACGATAACACCAGCGATGAAATAGCTATTCTCCGCACTGCCACTGTAGTTTGAATCGGTGGAGGTCGCCGTCACCTTGTAAAGCCCTGGAGCAGTAGGCGCTGTGGACGACGTCGAGTAGGTTGTTCCATCGCGCCCCACATAGCTATAGGAGAATCCAGAGACGCCGTTAGAGACCGTCACCACCCCACCCGAGAACGTTAGAGCTGGCAGGCTCGCGGCACTCACGGTCACATCCACGGTCGCAGATACAGAGTTGTAGTTAGTGGAATCTGCAGGGGTAAAGGTCACCCCTTGACTCGCCGTCCCAACATTGGGTGAAGTGCTTGGCGCGGTGAAAGTAAAATTGCCACTCACGCTGGCCGTCGCACCGCTCAAGGTAGAATCCGCTAAGGTCTGACCATAGGTGATTCCTGTCGCTGCAAGCGTACCAGAGAGCGTCGGCGTAAGTTTGGAAATTGAGCTTGAAACCGTCGCCACGTTGACTGACGTCGCACTAGGGGATGAAAGCACCACATTGCCCGACTTGGTGCCCGCGGACGCGCTTGCAGACAACCTCACCGACAAGGTGCCATTGGCAAATCCAGAGGTTTGAGCAAATGTCGCGGTAGCACCATAGCCTCCCCCACTCGACACCTCGAACCCCGAGGGAGCCGTCGCAGTGATATTTCCCGTCAGACTTCCGCCCGTTACAGCGACCGTCGTGGCGGAGGGATCCGATGCCGTGCCGTAGCTGGTACTCAGCGCCGAGAGGCTACCATAAGTTGTGATCGCTGGCACGAGTGGGGTCGTTCCCGTTAGAGCAAGGTCATCCAATCGGAACTGCAGTGAGCCAGTATTCGTCCAGCGAAGCCGCAGGTTAGAAATGCCAGACGCCGCTGATGGCAGATTCACCGAGATGAGACGCCAAACCGCAGTCCCAGACCCCGAAGCCTGTGCAGGGATCGATACCACCTGATAGCTCGATCCGTCAGTGCTATATTCCAATTTTAACTCTGACATCGTTGAAGCCGTAGTACTCTTGTGTGCGCCAAAGGACAGCGTCAAATCCGTGTAGCCAACCGTGGAAGCACCCGCGATCTGGAAAGTCACGTTTCCGTTCCCAGTCAAATAAACATTACCTCCCGCTGAGGCACCTGAGTAAGTCGAAGACGGCGTGGAATTGCGAACATCACCTGTTCCCGTGAGGGTTAAGTTTGAACTGCTCCAACCCGCGTAGGTTCCAATCGCCGTCGTTGAGGAAGCTGCACCGACACTCTCAGTAAAGAGAGTACTAATCGTCCCCCCCGCGGCAGCCACACTCAGCGCCTGACTTGCGCTCGAAGCGTTCCAGTTTGCACTGGCGGCAACGCTGGCAGTGATGGTCGTGACACCCGGCGCAACGGGACTGATGCTTCCCGTACTGGAGTTCACCGTCGCGACATTCGGGTTCGAGCTCGTGTAAGTCAGGTTCCCGAGCGTGCTACTGGCACCCGCCAAGAACGCGGCATCCCCCACCTTCTTTCCAGATGGAAGCGCATTGAAGGTGAGTGCGGGAGTGCCCACGTCGATCGTACCTGTTAGGCCCGCTGGTGCTGTGAAGTCATAGTTACCGGCATCCGCACCGGTGATCCCCATGGAGGTGCTAACGGCAATCGATGATCCCACATTCGCGCTGACAAACGTACCTGAAGTTCCACCAGTCAATGTCACCACGTCCGGTGAAATCACCCCACTTAGCTGCGCGCCCGTGATCGTCGCCGTAAAATTCCCATCGTATGGCTTCGTCGTCACCGTGGCCCCCGTCACCGTGAGCGAGGCAGCAGTGACATTGGCGGTCAGCGATGTGGGTTGCGTCAGCGAATAGTTTGAGCTGGGTGCGGTGTATCCTGACACCGTCACCGACTTGCCATTCGCCTTTACCGCCGTGGTGAAACTGGCTGATCCCGTTCCGGTCACCGTGAAACTTTCATCATTGGCCAATCCAACGTAATAGGGGTCACCGGTGATGCTGGCCGACAGGCCACGGTCATAGGCCTTATTGGCAATCCCGATTCCCGCGATGGTCAGCGCCTTGGCGGTCACCTCATTACCGCTGGCAGCGGTCGCGACACTGACTGGATCAGCTCCTCCACCCGAAACCGTAAGGTTCTGCGAGTTATAAGTGCCGGAGACCGCTGCATTGGCAGCAATACGGGCATAAACGGTCGTTTGCGCAACACTCCCACTGCTGATAGAAAAGTCCAATGAACCAAAATAATCGACTCCATTCTTGGAAAGTTCGAACCCGGATGGAGCGCTCACCGTCAGACTTCCGGCACTCAAGGTGACTCCGGACACCGTGAAGGTTTCCGGGGTTGATGGAGTTCCATAGGTGGTGGTCTTGGCTGCCAAGCTCGCTTTGGAAACCGTAATGGTCGGCACAGCGGGAGCCACAGGTGCCGCCTGCGTGGTGCTGGTAGAAGCGCCACTTCCGGCAGAATTCACCGCACGAAGCTGGATGTCGTAGGTCGTTCCGTTATTTAAGCCAGCGATGACCAACGGGCTGCTGGTGTTGGCTGGAGAGCGGGCTGTCCAACTACTACCACCATCGGTCGAGTATTCATAATTCGTGACCGCTACACCACCGTTTGAGCTTGGTGCCGTGAACGCCACGCTCAACTGACCATTCCCCGCAGTGATCGAACCCAGCACTGGAGCCACCGGCACAATGGCCGAGATGCTCGCCGACAAGCTAGGTTGCGTGAGCGAATAGTTTGTCGATGGCGCCGCATAACTGCCAGAGCGCGAAAGCGTCTTATTCACTCCCACTGATGCGTCAGCAAAGGCCCACGTCACGTCACCCGTCACTGAAAAACTTTCACCGTTCGCGAGCCCAGAGTAGGTGGGAGTGCCAGTCACTGCGACATCCGCCGTGTTGTCCCAATCCTTGTTTGAAGCGGTAAGGCCGGTGATCGTCAAAGCCCTAGCCGATACCGTGCTTGAGGTGGTGGCCACATTCACCGAGTTGGCACCGCTTGAAGAAAGCACGACATTTCCACTGTAAGGGGAACCCGCGACAGTGGCTGTTGCAGAGAGTCGGATGTAAACGGGTGTCGAAGCTATGGTACCAGAAGCACCGATCACCAAGGGAGATCCGCTTGTTCCAATGGTGGAAGTGAAGTTCGAAGTGGTTGCCAACTCGTAGCCAGAAGGAGGAGTCAACGTGACTCCAGCGGTCATGCTCAGGCCAGAGATCGAAAAGCTACCTGGAGTTGCGGTGGCCGTTCCGTAGGTGGTCGAGAGCGCCGCCAATGAACCCGTGGTGGAGATCGTTGGATTCGGAGACACCAGCCCTTGGACACTGATGTCAGCTACAGTGCTGGCAGTTCCGTCATAAAGCGCGAACGTTCCCGTGGTTGCTGAATTGCTATAGCCAAGCAAGCGGAAGGTAATGGTCTTGGATGAATCCACATTCTGAAGATCCGTGACCGCGGACAAATCGACTTCAGCGGCATCATTCGCACCACTGACTGACCAACTCATTTCACTACCCAAATTGGTGAAATTCCCACCAGTGCTGTATTGCCATTGACCCTTTTTAGGACCTGTCGAGCTGGAATAGATTTTTGCTGCCGGAATCTTCGATAGCGAAACCTTATATCCCGCATTCGCTTTAATCGTGAAAGAGAGATGCGTCCCCGAGCTAATTGCAGCCGTGGCATTTGCAGTGATCGCTCCCATGTAGCCACCCCACTCTCTGGTGTAGGTGGTGCCGGTGTAGGTGATCCCGCTGCCCCGTGTGAATCCAGTCACGGTAAGATTGCCTGCAGTCGTTGGGGTCGGGCAGCTCGTAGCCGTCATCGTGGCAGCGGAAATATCCCAAGCCGCAAGACTCTGATTGACGGTGAGTGCCTGAGTGACACTCGATGCGGCGCTGTAATTGGTATTGCCCGCTTGACTGACGGTGATCGTGGTTACCCCGCTACCCAGCACCGTGACCAAGCCAGTGCTTGAATCAACACTCGCAACCGACGGCACCGAACTGATGTAGCTCAAGGCCAATCCCGAACTGGCAGTCCCACCCACCGAATAGCTCGCATCGCCAACGAGCTTGGTGACCGCAGCCGTCACCCCCGAAATGCTTTGGCTTGCCTGAGTGATGTCTGCGGAGAGATTGCTCGGCTGGACAAGGGAATAGTTGCTCGCATCTGCACCACCCAAAGTCAGCGCCGCAATCACGGTTTTCCCAGTACCTGCAGTGGCGGTGTCAAAAGTTCCGGTGCTGGTAGCGATCGTAACATCATCTGCACCTTGCTTGCCCACCAACACTGCCCCGGTGATGGTCGCGGTCGCGTTGCCGCTGTATGCTTTCGTTTGAGCCGTGGCGCCCGTCACCGTCAATTCACGGGTAGTGATGTTGGCCGTCAGCGAGGGCTGCGTGACCGTGTAGTCAGAAGATGGCGCGCTGAATGAGCCCGTGCGACTCAGAACCTTGGCAGTACCAACACCCTTGTCCGCAAACGCCCAGGTCACGACATCGGAGGGGGTGAAGCTGTCGCTATTGGCGAGACTCGAATACGTTGCATTTCCCGTCACCGAGGCCGTCAAGCCCGCATCGTACACCTTAGGGCTCGCCGTGAGACCCGTGATCGTCAGCGCCTTGGCGGTCACACCATTTCCACTCGAGGTTGTCGCCACATTGCTCTGAGTTGCACCGCCACCAGTCACGGTAAAATTCACCGAGTTGTAGCTCCCCGTCACGGCTGCCGTCGCCTTCAAACGTGCGTAGACCGTAGTGCTGCTCACACTTCCCGAGCTTGCGGTCAGCACCACACTGCCGCCAAAGGACCCACCCGAAGTGGTCGCAACTTCCACACCGGTGGGAGCCGTGACGGTGAGATCGCCCGTGAGTGCCGCACCCGAAACCGTGAAGCTCCGCTCGCCAGAAACCGTTCCGTAGGTCGTCGCAAGCGCGCCTGAGATTCCGGAAACTGTGATCGTCGGCGAGGAGGGAGCGACTGGCGTCCCAGCTACCCCCGTGCTCGCACTGCCGTCGCCCGCGCTGTTGACCGCCTTGAGGGTGACGGTGTATTCCACGCCATTGTTCAAGCTGCTAATGACTAGAGGCGAGCTGGTGGTTCCTGCTGAGACATAGGCCCCTCCGTTGAGCGAGTACTTGTAGTTGCTGATCGATGCACCTCCACTTGAGGTTGGAGCCGTGAACGCGACGCTCAACTGCCCATTTCCCGCAGTGATGCCCGTGATGGTAGGTGCCGAAGGAGCCACTGCCGTGACGGTGAGGGTACCGTTGCCATAGCTGATGCCATAGTTGCTTGCAGTGAAGTTGCCGCCGGTCGCGGCTGAGGGAGTGATGGTGTAATTGCCCACCAAGTCGTTGGCATTGTAACCACCCGCGTAAGTGAGTGTCACCGAACCGATGCCCTCGCTGTTTTGAAGCCCACTGCTGGTGAAGGCTGTTTTCCCCGAACCACTGGATACCGTATCTCCGAAAGCCTTGGATTCGTTGCTGGCGGTGATGGTAAGGGAACGCGTGGAGACGGCACTTCCCGCAGAATCGGTGGAAATGGTCCGACTTGTCGCGGAGGTGCTGCTCAGGGTCGCGACGGTGGCGGAGGTGTAGTTTCCGCTAGCCGCTGCGGTGGCCGAAAGGCGAGCGTAAAGCGTCCCACTGGCCGAGCCACTGGACTGGGTAAAGGTTGCGTTCGATCCGTAAGTGCCGCCGTCGCTCGAGACTTGGAATCCCGTGCCGGCAGTCGCGGTGATGTTTGCCGTCAAACTCGTGCCCGCAATCGTGAATGTCTGGTTGGATGATGCGGTGCCGTAGGTGGTAGTGAAGTCGGCTGAGGATGCAGACGTGGAACTGTTGATGGTGATGGAGGGGGAGGCTGCAACGCCAGTGATCTTGAAGTCATCAACCAACCACCGTTCGTTTGCGTTGTCATTCAGTAGCGTGATTCGAATTTTAAGATTACTAACTGCCGGAAGTGATGAAATAGTCACCGTGCTGTAGCCGTCAGTTGTTCTTGAGCCTCCACCTGATGGTGTGAAGTTTACTGGTGTTGTATTTCCGTCATACGCTGTCGAAGCGTTACCTGTTCCGTTGGCCCAAGACCAGCATGCATTACTAGCTCCTAAAACACGCACGGTACTGTAGTACGTTGTACCTCCATCAGGGCTAACTTCTACCGTCACAATATCACCTGCGTCTGCACCATTGCCCGTCGATCCAACAGAATATGATGCCAATCGAAAGGTCATTTGCACCGAAGTATAACCCAAGGTGCCGATAGCGCTTGAAGTTAAGTTGGCAGTCCCATTGGCAACACCTCTCGAGTGAGTACCCTCAACTGCGTACGGTGACGAAGCTGGTAAGTCTAAAGTGGCAGATGTATTACCCGTGTAGTATGCACCTCCTGTTCCCGCTAACGTAAATAAAGTGGTGGAATTATTTAATCCGTCTGATGCAATCGTCGTCTGTCCCCACCCCGTCGTAGCCGAGCCAATGAATCCGGCGGCCACCGCCATTACCATCGCTGACTTGCGCAGCACCTTCTTCCATCCATCAGCGATTGCCGTGCAATGCGCCATCAGTCCTAAGCCCTTGATTGGACCATCGGTGATAGGTTGATTGACTTCCGTGGTGGTGGGACAAGGTAGGATTGGTCTCATTGAATTAGCATTCGTTAGTCTCGTCTTCTCAGGAGCGTTGACAGCGAACGATGCTAGCCAGATGGCCGCAATTTTGCAATTGTTACGAAATCGTCATCATTCAGGGGCTAGTCGGCATCCTCCAGAGCACTGTCGGCATTAGGTCAGCAAATCTCGGACCAACTTTACGAACACGGTCCGAGGGGCGACCAATACCAGAAAAGATCACTAAATCACTAACTCTTAGAGAGTCAGCCAATGATTAGCCCTCGCGCTTCTAGCAATTTAACCTAATACTGGTCGGCTCAAGCTTCCCATTCCACGTTCTCGTCGTCGGCCACTGGGGCCAACTTCCGGAAATGCACCTGGCCGACGCGCCGCCCATCGGTGCTGGTGATTCGGGCCTCGTAGCCCAGAATCTCAAGGGTCTCACCGACCTCTGGAAACCGCTCGAGTTGCTGGGTCAGGTAGCCACCCACGGTGGTCACTTCGCCGCTTTCCAGGAACAACTCTGGCACATGGCCCGCGAGATCATTGAGCGTCATGGCCCCTTCGATTACAAATTCTTCGTCATTGATGCGCGTGAATGACGAACGCTCGTTGTCGAACTCATCTTGGATGTCCCCCACTAGCTCCTCCATCACGTTGTCGAGGAAAACGATCCCAACGGGAGTCCCAAACTCATCCACCGCCATCGCGAGGTGCGCATGCTCGCGGAGGAAGAATCGCAAGAGGGTATCGAGCGGCATCGTGTCTGGCACGATCTTCAACTCGCGCTTGATCCGCATCAAATCGGGCTCGGGTTCCTTGATCAGCTTGAACAGGTCCTTGATATGGATCAGGCCGATCGCATGATCCAAGTGGCCTTTGACTAGAGGAAACCGCGTGTGCTTGCTGGTCATCGCAAGCTCCAAGGTCTTTTCAAATGGCTGATCGGCATCGAGGATGACCACTTTATTGCGTGGGGTCATCACATCGCGAACCCAAAGTTCGTTGAGACCAAGGGCATTGATCAGGATCTCACGCTCCGTTTCGGTCACTTCTTGGGACTTGCCGCTTTGAGTCACCAAGAGTGCCAACTCCTCCGCAGAGTGGATGTGCTCGCCCTCATTGATCGGATCGATCCGGAAGAGGACTTTGAGGAGCCAATTGGCCGTTCCATTGAAAAACACAATGACCAGCTTGAATGTCTTGTAGAAAATATGCAGGGGCCCACAAAGCAGCAGCGTGGTCGCGACCGACTTGCGAATCGCGATCGACTTGGGCATCAGCTCCCCGACCACCACATGCAAGAAGGTGAACGAGGCAATCGCCAACACCAGCGACAGCCAATAGACGACGTTTTGCGGCAGGCCCAACTGGAAAAACAACGGCGCCACCAAGGCAGTCACAAAGGGCTCACCCAGGAATCCAAGTGCCAGTGATGAAATCGTGATCCCCAGCTGACAGGCCGAAAGATAACCATCCAAATGCGTCACCACATGCATCGCGGTTTTTCCGCTGCGTGAGGACTCCTTGCCGTTGGACTCGATTTGGCTAGGGCGTACCTTCACGATCGCAAACTCTGCCGCCACATAGAAGGCATTGAGCAGCAGGAAAAAGGCGATCCCAACTAGGTATAGTATAAACTCCACACCCGTTGGAAATTCGGTCGCGAGCGTGTGCCCGGACGTCGAGAGTAGAAAGCTGGGAAAAGTTGAGATCACAACGAGTTAGAGCTTTTCATACACCCCTTGGTCACGACGTTCAAGAATCGTGAATCCGGCCTTTTTGGCGTCTACCACCGATAGCGGTTTCGTCACCGTAGGGGTATTGATTCGCGAGATCACCTTGCGAACCTTTTTTTTGCAGAGGGGGCAAACCAGCAGTGGCTCCCGGTCAATGGGACGCCTCAGTTCGAACCCGCGGGCACAGACGCGACAACAATGCTCCGGATCCTCCGGTGATTCAGAAACGTATTCGTAAATTGGCATAAAAAGGACGTGGGAACGATTCAGATTCGTCTCACGTCAGAGTAAGCGAAAACCGTGCCAGATTACCAGCTCGACTTGGTCACGCCCGGAAGTAATCCAGCGGAAGCCATTTCGCGAAAGGTGATCCGTGAGAGACGGAAGCGGCGCAAGAATGCACGACGGCGGCCGGTGATTTCGCAGCGATTCACCAAACGGGTTGGGCTGGCGTCACGGGGCAGCATGGAAAGTCCCACATAGTCCTTCTCAGCTTTCAGCTTGAGGCGGAGTGCAGCGTATTTCTCGACAGTTTCTTGTTTGCGCGCGTTGCGGGCGATCCAACTTTTCTTAGCCATAATTCGGGGCACAGGTGTTACTGGATTGCCAGACGGATGCAAGCCCAAAGTCGCCGATTCCAGGATTTTTTCCGCCTAAGGATCCCAAAGGCAGGTCAATCAATCGAGTTCTTGGGCCGACCCGAGGGCAAAACCGGGTCAATTCCGCGAACCAAAGCCCCCCCCTATCTCCTCCGGATGCACAAAATCAGGATGCCGAGGCCAACCATCAGCGCCGCCTTCGGCTCTGGCACAACGGTGACGATCCCAGTCCTAGAGTCAAAGATGGCGGTGTGATCGCTGGCCAGACCCGTGACATTGACCGCTGAGAAGGCGCCCTCATAGTGGCCAAAGTCGAAGATTTTCACACTCGTGTCGTGGGAGAAGGTCTCACCCGCCTTGAAGAACAGATTGAGAGTACCACCAAAACTTACCGTCTTAGAAAGCCCACCCTTGGCCAGATCGTAGGTGCCGATGCCAAATCCACCCGAGGAGAAATCGAAATTCGCGATCGAGCCTGATTGGAGCGCCAAGTTGTTATCGAACGTGATCGTTCCCAAAAGAGAACCAATCGCGAGAGCACCTTGGATCGTTAGATCACCCGTCACCGTGCCACTTCCTGTGAGGGATTGGCCCGGACCGAGCAAAGCATTTGCCTTTGCCACAACGTTGAGGTTGCCACCAGCGAGTGATACTTCCGAAGTGTTGGCGATCGACCCGTTGGCACCGATGGCGAGCATGCCACCACTGATCACCGTCTTTCCTGAGTAGGTGTTGATTCCGTTGATCGTTAGGATCCCTGTCCCCGCCTTCGTCAAGGTTCCTCCTGAACTGATGAGACCAGTGGAAAAAGTGACATTTCGGCCGTTGGTATCGAATTGGTACGCTTGACCAGTGGCGGTGCTAAATCGGTTAGAATAGTCAGTGGTGTTATTGCCCGTAAATTGCAAACTACCGCCGCCGAAGCTGATGCTTCCCGAGGAGCCCAAGGCACCAGAGCTACCCAGCGCCAGGACACCCTCGTTGAGCTGAGTTCCACCTGAGTAGGTGTTAGAACCCACGAGGATCACGGTCCCTGCAGTCGTCTTCGTCAACGCCCCAATGCCTGCCAAGATCGCGGTGATGGATCCACTGCGCACGCTGTAGGACGAGCCAGTCAGCACGCCCGTCGTACCAGTGATGTTTCCACTCGAAAGAACCACGGCACCGACCGTGTCACTGAATGTTTTGATGTCGAGCGTTCCACCAGAAATCGTCACCCCACCCGAGCCAAGAGCATTTGCAACACCATATTCCAAGGTTCCATTGCCAATGGTCGTTAGGCCCGTATGGGTGTTGGCGACATTCAAGATGAGCTTACCCGCGCCATCCTTCGTTAGAGTTTGGCCAGTCGCCACCGGGGCGAAAGCATCCGACAGAACCACGGTCCCCGCCCCCCCGAATGTGAGACCAAAGTTGCCAGTGATACTTCCAGCAGAATTAATGGTTAGAATTCCGGAATCTGCATCGATCCTGCTGGCACTTCCCAAGGTGATGACCCCCGTGTAGGTATTATTGCCTGCGATGTTACGCAGTGCGCCGCCAGAGGAAATTCCCGCCCCATTGAGAGTCAATGCATCCGCTCCAATGGTTAAATTGCCCGCGGCGCCATCGATTTCCAACGAAGCCCCATCGGCGACTGTCGTGCCGGCGGAAGTCGTTCCCAGCGCCGTATTGCTTTTCACCCGAATCACTCCCGCACTCACGGTGGTGGTGCCCTCATAAAGGTTCGCATTTACCAATGTCAGGATTCCACCACCCGACTTGGTCACACTGGCGGTACTCCCTCCCCCAGCATCATTGATCACTCCACTCACCGTGACATTGCCATCACCGCCGAACACAATGACTTTGGATCCACCACTCGCTGGCGTGATGGCACCCAGGGTGAGTAGCGCACCCGAATCCACATTGAAGGTCGTCGTCACCGTCGCACCATTCACCGCGACGGCTCCAAAGGTGAGTCCCGCAATCCCGCTGCCCACATTGGCTCCAACTCCGATCGAAAGAGTCTGGCCTGTCATCGCCAGCGTTCCCAGCGTGTGCGTCACCCCCGCCCCCCCAACCGATCGGATATCGGAATTGATAGTTGAGTCAGCCGTCAGTGTGGTGTTCCTCGTGAAGTTGAGCGCCGTGTCGTTGGCGAGCTCCAAGATTCCACCTGAGAGCCTCAAGGTGGCTCCGCTCGTGCCCAAAGCATTGGCACTTGTCGTTGCCCGTAAAATACCACCACTCACTGTAATCAGCCCACTATAAGTGTTCGCACCACTTAAAACCACGGTTCCTGAAGTCGTCTTATTCAACGCCCCAGAACCATCTAAAATCGCACCAATTTCACCGCTCTGCACGGCATAAGACGATCCTCGCAGAACTCCAGTGCTACCAGTGATCGAACCACTGACAAGCGTCACCGCACCGACGGTATCGCTGAACGTCTTAAGATCGAGCGTACCCCCCGAAATCTGAACCGCTCCATTCGCAAGCGCGTTGTTCACTCCATAGGCAAGCGTGCCCGCCTGAATATCGGTGAGACCGGTGTACGTGTTGGCACCCGAAAATGTCCATGTCCCTTGACCCGTCTTCGTAACCGCAACCTGCGCGGTCTCGCTACTTCCACTACCAGAGCCATCACCCGAAATGACACCCGAAATCAGGCCATCACCAATTCCTCCCACGACGAGGATTTTCGGGCTGGATCCCCTAGTCTTCTGCCCTGAACGGATCGAGCCAGCAAAGGTGAGCAATTGGCCAACGCTGGTACTATTGTTGGTGAGACTGTAACTGGCGGTTCCAGCGCTTGTTCCCAGAACCAGGTTGGCATTCACCGTTTGGCTTCTCGTGATGGAGTTGTTGACGGTGATTGCACCTCCGTCGTTGAGCGTGATTTGACCCGTACCCGCTGAAGCCCCACCCAGCGTGTAAGCGGCCGCGCTGGCCGTATCAAATAAGATCGAGGCAATTGTAATGGACCCAGCAATGATCGTCTGCGACGCACCCGCGGTGCTATTGTTAAACGTCGCCGTGTCTCCACTGCCAGGGGCGGGCGATGCCGACCAGTTGGTCGTAGCCGACCATGCCCCACCGGTTGTCCCATTCCATGTGGCACTTGCCGCATGAGCTGCATGGCTGCATAAGAGCACAGAGAGC
>CAILVZ010000130.1 GCA_903837825.1 Akkermansiaceae bacterium
CTTAAGCCGCTTGAGGGCGTCCTTTTTGACGCCGGAATACTGGCTCTTCCAACGCTGGTAGGTCGCCATGCTCACCGCAATCCTGCGGCAGGCTTCCTCCACGTTCTTGCCGCCAGCCAAGGCCTCTTCGGCTGTCCGCAGCTTCTTGATGATTTCCTCGGGAGTGTGTCGTTTTCTTTGCATCGGAGTCATTGGCGCTCACGCGCCGGGACTCTCATAACTCATGGACCAGTTTTGGGGGAGCATTCCACTCGGTCCATTTGATTTTGCGACTCTCCAACAAATGCACCGAGGTGGCATACTTATAGCGTCATCAATGGTGTGGCAAAAGGGCATGCCAGATTGGCAAGCGGCATCGAGCGTTCCAGAGCTTGCAGTTATATTTCAAACTCCAATTCATTTTCCCGGACAAAAGTGAGTTTTCTCTCAAAATCCGGGTTGGCTGCCGACGAGTTGGCGGATTCACTCAAAATCCCAGACAAAAAGTAAGTTTCCCTTAATTTAACTAGGTTGGCGGGTGACGAGTGGGGGATGATGGCATGAAGAAGGCTCTCAAAAAGCCCATTGGCCCCTTTGGTGTCTTCCACTGCTCTGGTTTACTTCCGAGCGCGGCGCGTTCTGCGGGCAACGTGCGAACTCCCAGCTAGATACCGACTAGCCCAGCGCTTTGGAGCGGGAGTCCATCCTGAGAGCACATCTTCATGGATCCAGCTTTAAACCAGCTCCGACCGTTTACTTGTTCGCGGCTTTCACAGGTGGGTTGGTCACCACGTCTGGAGCTGCTGTTTTGAGGTTCGGTGTGATCACGGCGTCGACATCGCCCGTGGTCCAGCGGATGGCACCGACGAGGATGTTTTGGAAGGTGGGGTTGGTCCAGACGTCTTCACGGTGACCAAGTGCGGAGTAGTAAACTCTGCCTTTTCCTTCGGCGCGCGCCCAGGTCGTTGGGTAGTCCGAGCGGTGATACGGCTCGCCGTTCATGCCCTCGGTCTTGATCACGGTGAGCGCGTGGAGGTCTGGATTGAAATTTTTGAGCGAATACCATTCTTCCGCGAAGGTGAATTGATCGCCAGCGGTTTCAAACCCAGGGAACTTCGAATCGATCACCTTGTTGGTCGCCACTTGTTGGGCCCCGTGCGTGATGAATTCGCCGCCTACGGTGCAGATGTAGGCGTCCTCGTCCTTGGTGGCATCGAGGTGGCGGTCTGGTGCGCCGGTGGTGTGGAAGGTGTCGCTGGCACAATGCAGGCCGATGAAGCCCTTGCCGCCCTTGATGTAGTCGAACAGCGCCTGCTTGCCCGCTGGGGTGATCGCCGGTTGCTTGTCGGTGCCCGTGGTCAGGAGGTTGCCGGTGGTGTAGAAGATGACGGCATCAAATCCCGCGAGGTATTCGGGCGAAAACTTTGAGCCATCTTTGGAGAAGACAAATTCCCAGGAATTCTTGGTGCCCAACTCGGTGAAGATTTTTTCAGCGAAGCTCGGTTGGCCTTTTTTCCACGAGATCACATCGTGTTCAAATCCGCTGGATTTTGAAAAAAACAAGAGTCGGTGAGCTGGAGCGGCATGGAGCGAGAGCGAAAGTCCGAGACCCAGGGCGAGTGAAATTGCAGGTTTTTTGAACATGGTGAGATATTAGAAATTGGTACCCATATGGCAAGGCGGAAGGTGGCGCTTATTAGGTTTTATTAGGTTGTGTTAGAAATGCGTGCGCCGGGGTGGGTTAGTGCAAGTTAGAGATTGTCTGGAAGATCGAGGTGATCATCAGATAGGCCATGGTACCGATGAGGCCGGCCATGATGATCAACACGATGGGCATCACGAGCGCCATGATCCGTTGGAGGCTCTTGTCGAGTTCCTTGTCGTAGCGTTCGGCGGCGCGCCGGAGCGAGTGGTCGATTTTCCCCGTTTGTTCACCCACGGAAATCATGTCGATGAGGAGCGGCGGGAAGGCGCCGTTCCGGACGAGTGCTTTGGAAAACGAGCGGCCGTCACCGACTTGAGCGATGACTTGGTTGAGCTCGGTCCGGAGCGAGCGATTTTGGGTCGCGTCGCGTGACAGCTCAAGCGCACGGAGCAAGGGCAGGCCATTGCCGACTAGGTTGGCCATGGTCTCGAGGAACTGGACGTAGAACCGGCTGGTGATCACGGGTCCGAGCAGCGGTAGCTTGAGTTTGATTCGGTCCCATGCCGGTTTGTTGGCATCGTTATCCTTCCATGCTTTGAAGAAGATGCCACCCGCGATGAGCGAAAGGAGCACGACCAGCCACCACTTGCTTAAAAAATTGGAAATGCCGATCAAGATCGCGGCGCCTAACGGAATTTTTCCTCCGCTGCTCTGAATTAGCGCAGTGAGCTGAGGAATGAGTGTGGTGACGAAGACGATCGAAACCCCGATGCCGGCGAGAATCAGGAATGCCGGATAGATCATCGCCAAGATCAAGCGGGCCTGCAATTCGGCGAGCGTCTTGAGGTAGTGGGCCTGGCGCTTGAGGATGTCGTCAAGGGCGCCTGAGGCTTCACCCGCAGCGGCGAGCGAACAATAAAGCGGACCGAAGCTGGGGCTGACTTTTTTGAGCGCGACTGAGAAATTCACCCCGTCACGCACGATGTGTCGGATCTTGAATGAAACCGCCTTGAGGTTGCCAAGTTCTTGGCGGCTCTCCATCGACTTCAGCGCGGGCTCGAGTTGGAGGCCGGCGCTGAGCATGTCCGAAAGCTCCTCGGTAAAGAGGACGACCTCCTGCCGTTTCAATTTGATTTGCCCTTCAGGGATGGTGGATTCCTTGGGGTCGGCGGCCGTTGCCTTCGAGCGCTCCGCATCCGCCGCTTTCGACTTGGGCTGTGGCTTTTTCGATGAGGCGGTGGCAGAGGTTTCCTTGAGATTGACCGGTTGGAGCCCCTTGCGGTCCAAGATTCTCAGCGCCTCTGGCCGATCCGCCGCATCGATTTCTCCGCTGGTGACGGATCCGTTGGCGGCGAGTGCTTTGTAGGCGAAAATGGGCATCGGGCAAAAAATCTGAAGTGCTGCAGCGGGTGGTTTTATTCTCCCCCACCGATGTCGGATGAAGTCACGGAGATGACCTCCTCAATGGTCGTCTCGCCCTTCATCACCTTGTGCCAGCCATACTCGCGCATCGGCACGTAGCCGTCGCGGATGGCTTGGGTGCGCATCTCGGCGGCCTGGGCGCGGTGAGCGACCAATTCCTGCATCGGCTGCGTGATCACGATGATTTCGTAAATTGCGAGTCGGCCTGAGAAGCCCGTCATCCGGCAGCGGTCGCAGCCTTTCGGCGAATACACTTGGCCAGGAAGGTGGAGCGGGATGCCGAGGTTGGCGCGGTCCTGCTCGCTGACCTCGCGTGGGACTTTGCAATTTGGGCAAAGTTTACGGACGAGGCGCTGGGCAAGAAATGCCCGGACGGCGGCGGAAACGAGGAAGGGCTCAACACCCATGTCGATGAGTCGGCTGATGCCGCCCATGGCATCGTTGGTGTGCAGGGTCGAGAAAACCAAGTGGCCAGTGAGTGACGCGCGGATGGCGATTTCCGCGGTTTCCAAGTCCCGGATTTCCCCGATCATTACGATGTTCGGGTCGGCCCGTAAGATCGATCTCAGGGCGGTCGCGAAGGTCAGGCCGATCTCGTTTTTCACGGCGATCTGCATGACGCCTGTGAGTTTGTTTTCCACGGGATCCTCGACGGTGACGATGCGCCGCTCGGGGTGGTTCACCTCCGTGAGGAACGAGTAAAGGCTAGTCGATTTTCCTGATCCCGTCGGACCGGTGATCAAGATGATCCCGTTGGGCAGGTGGAGCAACGATTCGATTTTCTTGAGCACGAATGGCTCCATGCCGAGCTTGGCGATGTTGAACTTTTCCTGGTTGAGAAGACGGAGCGAAACGCTTTCCCCCTCAACCGTCGGAACCGTTGCGACCCGGACGTCGATGGTGGCTCCCTCGAACTGCAGGTTGATCCGGCCGTCTTGAGGCACCCGGCGCTCGGCGATGTCGAGGCGGGCCATGATTTTCAAACGGGCGATCACCGAGCTTTGGAGCGCTTTGATGTTCTCGGGCACGGCGATCTCGATCAGGCGTCCGTCGATCCGATAACGGATCCGGAGGTTCGTGCTCAAAGGTTCCACGTGAATATCGGTCGCGCGTTGGTCGAGCGCTTCCCGAATGATCTGGTTCACGAATTTCACGACGCTGGCTTCCTCGTCGTCGTCTTGGTCGATCACGTTGGCCTCGTCCTCGCCATTTTCAATTTGGTCGTAGTCGAAGTCCCGTCCTTCAAGGATTTGCTCAAACGTGTCGGCACCGACACCATACAATCGGCGCAGCGCTTCGTGCAGGCGCTTGCGAGAGGCCATGCACCAATCGATGGGCAGGGTGATCTCTTGAGCGGCGGCTTGGCGTGCCACCAAGTTGAGCGGGTCAAACGTGGCGAGCTTCAGGCGTTTGTGATCGCCCTCGCCCGTGATGGCCACGGGCAATAACCGGTGCCTGAGCGCCAATCGCGGGCCGCAGGCCTCACGCAAAGGCAAGGGAACCTCCGCGACTGGGATGATGTCGAGCCACTCAATTCCGAGCTCGCTCGCCAATTCAGCCATGTAGCTTTCTTCGTCCACCACGCCCGAATCGAGCACATCATCGATGGGCGACCGCTGGCGCTGGACCGCGCTGATCAGGACATCATTCAGCAAGGCAAGGTCCTCGCATCCAGTGCGGCGGGCAGGTTCGATCAAAAGCTGGGTCATGGGCGGCGCACTTCTTGTCATCTAAATGCCAGCCCAGCGCAATCTTGTCTCTCGAAAATTCGCAAATTGACCGAATTTACCGCTGTTCCAGCCATCGCCGACGCGGGACCTTGCCAATCAGCCCACGCAGGTCGATGGGCGGACAGCGGAGTTCAAGTTGACAGGTCACGTGGTTGTCGCGTTGAGTTGCCATGCATTGAGTAAATTCCGAACCATCATCTTGAGTTTGCAGGTGCTTAACGGTGGATTGATCGCGCAGCCGATCGAATCCCTGCCGCCGCAGGTCGTTAGCGCTGAGTCGCCTGATGCGAACGGAGTGAGCGCTGCTGGGCAGACCAGTCGGCTGGATCGCGATCGGTTGTCGACGATCCCTCCGGCGTCGGCCACCTATCAGGATTTATTTTCGAGCTTCGCCGGTGGCAACGCAGGCAATCCCACCGTCGGAACTTTCAGCGTCCGCGGGGTGGGCCAAGAGGATACCATGGGATCGCTCCGGATGGGGTCGAACCCGCTCATTGTGGTTTTCGAAGACGGGGCGCCACTTTCGACGAATACCCTCCGGTATTTGCCCCCAGTGCTCTGGAATGTCCAGGGTGTGGAGCTACTTCGCGGTCCGCAGTTGCTCACTGTCCGACTTCTGGCAGGTTGTGGAGCCAGTTGGATTCGTACTCGATGGAGACATTGCCAGCGAAGCCGTGTTTGCGCACGTCTGTTTCTTCCTTGGGAATCTCGGTGGCGGTGAAGTTCAATGCGGCCCAATCGTTTTTTCAGCGCGGCGAGGGCCGCATGGACGTGGCCATTACCCCGAAATTACCTTGCCAAGATTATTGATTTATCATCCATCTACGGCGTAACTAACGAATAGTGGGTTAGCGAGCTTTCATTTTCATCTCTTTCAACCCGAAAACCTGATCCTCACCGTGTCCACCTCACCACCTCGCAAAGTCCTCCTCGTCGGTTGGGACGCCGCCGACTGGAAGGTCATCCACCCGCTGCTCGACGCCGGGAAAATGCCCCACCTCGCCCGCTTCCTTGAGCGCGGCGTGATGGGCAACATCGCCACGCTCCAGCCTGCGCTCAGCCCCACGCTGTGGACCTCCATCGCCACCGGCAAGCGCCCTTACAAGCACGGCATCCTCGGCTTTTCCGAGCCCGATCCCGTCACCGGCGGCATCCGCCCGATCACCAATCTCTCACGCAAGACCAAAGCGATCTGGAACATCCTCAACCAGGAGGGAAAAAACACCATCACGGTTGGCTGGTGGCCGTCCAACCCCGCCGAGCCCCTCTCCAAGGGCGTGATGGTTTCCAACGACTACCAGCAAGCTCACAACAACAGCGCCTATGACCCGGAAAAATGGCCGCTCAAGCCGGAAACCATCCACCCCGAGCGACTCGTCCGCCACCTCAAGGACCTGCGCTTTCATCCGGCGGAGCTGACCGAGGACGACCTGCGTCCCTTCCTCCCCGGCCTCGATGGCATGAGCCGCGAGGACCTCGACAAGGCGGAGAAGGACCCGCGCGTCCAGTCGCTCGCCAAGATCATCGCGGACTGCACCAGCATCCACTCCGCCGCCACCGCGCTGATCCAGAACGAGCCGTGGGACCTGATGTGTGTTTACTACGACGCCATCGACCACTTCGGCCACGCCTTCATGAAATACCACCCGCCGCAGCGGCCGCAGGTGAGCGACTGGGACTTCCAGGTCTTCAACCACTGCGTGGAAATGGGCTACCTCTATCATGACGCCATGCTCGGCACCCTGCTCGATCTGGCCGGTGAGGATACCACCGTCATCCTCATGTCCGACCACGGCTTCCACCCGGACGACCTGCGCCTCAGCAACATCCCGCGCGAGCCCGCCGGCCCGGCGGCGGAGCACCGCCAGTTCGGCATCTTCGCTGCCATGGGCCCCGGCATCCGCAAGGACGAGCGCGTCTTCGGTGCCAGCCTCATCGACATCTGCCCCACCCTGCTCCACCTCTTCGGCCTGCCGGTGGGCGAGGACATGGACGGCAAGGTGCTGCTGGACATTTATGAAAACCCGCCCGCCGCCATCCAGCGCATTTCCAGCTGGGACGCGATGCCCGGCGACCACGGCATGCACCCGCCGGACAAGCAGATTTCCGCTGCGGATTCCAAGGCCGCCCTCGAGCAGCTCGTCGCCCTCGGCTACATCGAGGAGCCGGACGCGGATCAATCCAA
>CAILVZ010000131.1 GCA_903837825.1 Akkermansiaceae bacterium
CCGGTGTTGATGAGGTCAACGGCTTGAGCTTTGAACTCTGGGGTGTAGCGTTTGCGTGGCTTGGTATTCATCTGGGCTGATTATGGAGGTGGTGGTCCAAAAATCTAGCTCACCTCAGTTGGTAATCAACAAGATGGCGGAGGGGCTAGCCCCCTTTTTGCTGGTGCTGTATTGCTTATATTCATTGGTGTTTGTGTGTTTTGGTTGTTTGCCGGTGGCGAAGGGCGACACCTAGTACCCCGGCTGGTTTCATGGAACTCTCATGAAATATGGGAATTCTGTCGCGAATAAGTGGATGGATTTGAATCCCGGCAGAATCATGCCATCGCCCGAAATCCGGGATTTGGCATGTCTGGTCAAGTTCTCGTCCATCCGTCACACATCTGCCAGATCGCCGAGTCGGATCAAGGGCTGATTGCACAGCTTGGCGATTTTCTTTGAATCAACTTCGGTCTGGGCGAAGAACGGCACCCTTTGGATCGTCCATTGAAGCAAACACCTAAACGCCTAGTGAGGTGGCTCAGCCGACTCCAAGTCATAATTTGGCAAAAGCACCAGATCAAGATGCCATCGTCTGGGTAAGATCTGACTACGTACCCCAACAATCTATCTTACTGTTCTGAAAACTTGATCCACACCAACATTCCCGCCTCTCAATCATTTGTGCGGCTTCGGCAAAGGCCTTCTCAGGTTCTCCTTAGGATTCCATCTCAATGCCCCCTTCGAACAGCAGCTTAGCCATTTTCTAGACCATGTAGCCTCCATCCGCGAGGAATTTGAGGAAAGGGCTATCGTCGAGCAATGACGCGTAGCAGTTTTTTCTAGAACAGCTTCCCGGGACAGGTCCGCGCCAATTTGAAATCGGAATTGGTCAGATACATGATTTCAGTCTGTTTTGTTTGGAGCAAAAATTGGAAAGCCCTTGTTGAATTGGCGCGAGCGAAATTCAATCGATTTTCACCAATTCAATTTCGGCCGACCTCATTTGTCTGAAGTCATTGTTGATGGATTCTTTCATTGCGTTGATCTGCGCCTTGAGAACGTTGATCGCTGATTGAGCTGCTTCATATTCCGACCGGGCGCGAATCACCATGCCAACGTCTGTTCCGCGTAATCTTGCACTGGCATTCGCCGACTTGTTCATTGCATTGAACAAGGCATTACTCAGTTCCCGCTCCTGAATGTGCATGGAATCGATATTCGCCTTGAATGCTTTGATGCGTGTCTTCACAAGGTCCTGGCTCATTTGGAATTGTCCATATGCGGACAGGGCGGCGGTCAACTCTGCCATTTGAGGAAAGTCGGATTCCCCTGGGAAAGCTGGTGCGGAGGTATTACCAGAGCCATCCACAAAAACGACCCCGTATGACATGGCGTCCTTGATTTGATCAAAGGATTTGAGAGTCATCTCGACAAGTGGAGGATTACGGTCGGAGATGTTAGACCATGAAAGAAGCCTTGCTTTGGAAGATCCCTTCTCGTCAGGTTTCATATTCATGGCGATCGCCATCTGATGACCATGGGGAATCGGCGGCTTGGATGGGACGTAGCCGACAGAAATCTTCCTCACTCCCTCAGCCCTAGCGATCGGTTGGAGGGTGACGTTCCATGTAACTGTAGCCGTTTGCAAGTCCTTCAAGGCATCCAGATCCACCATCACATGAGCGCCAATAGACGGGAGATCACTATAACCGGTAAGTGGGGACTCGTCCTCTAAGCGGAGGGTCTGATACTTCACGCCTCCAACTCCACCAACAGCCGGCAGAAGTGCAAAGCGCTGCCCGGCTTTGAATTGAAACAGACGCTTTGTGGATCCTCCCCCGGGCCATGCAGCCTTGAAGTCTTCGGTCACTATCAGAGGCCGGGCTACGGCACGCAGTTTTTTCAATACCCCAGCCCTTTGCTCGCGGATGCTTGCTAGCTCCTCCGGTTCAATCCATCGACCTTCGAATTTGACAAGCCCCTTGGCGAGTTGCGCGGCCACTTCTGCTTCCATAAGTTTTATCCGTACCTGCTCCTCCTCCTTCCGGGTGGTTTCATTGGCGGCGGCATCTTGATTCAGCGCCGCGTATTCCGCCTTCGTCATCCATGTTCCTCCAACTCTCAAATGCCCGCTCTCGAATTTCTCAATATGCCCAGCCAGCGCCTGCATTTGACTGGTAACGAGCTTTTCAATTTGAGGGAACTTCCTGATGAATCCACTCATTTCCGTGAGCGAATTTCTTAGCGGTTCCAACTCCGCTTCCTCCGTAATCCGGCCGGGTATGGCATCAAGCACATAAAGAACCGCCACGATTTTTGATTTTTCGACGGATGTTTTTTTGCCGGCCGCCTCGAAGATAGCGAATGAAGCACCGCTATCTGTCATCGTTCCGAAAACCACCGGTTTTGCGGAGGCGTCACCATGATAGGCTTGCTCCTTAAGCATCGCGATCCCTGCTGCATTCAGCCAGTGAGACGGAAACAGAATGGCCGTGACCATGAGAACCCATGGAAGGATTGCTTTTCTAGGTGTGGATGGAATTCGACGCATGATTTCGTAATTGGTTGGCGGATGGAGCAGCTGTTAGTAGGTTATCGCTGGAATTTTGGCTTCGGCATGCTCCTCAAGCTCTCTCCTGTGCTCAGGGTGACAGGTGAAAAACAGCACTTGGCGCTGCTTTGCGAACTCTCCGAGGCAACGCCCCGCAGCAATGCGGCGTGCAGGGTCCATGTCGGTAAATGGGTCGTCGAGAACCAGAAAGCCTTCCATGCCGTCGAGATACAATTCGGCGAGCGCCAGACGAGTAGCGAGTGCCAGCGATCCCAGGGTTCCTTGGGAAAGCAGAGCGGTTTCCAGCACAAGCGGCCCACTGATTTCGACAGGGGTGGATCCGTCCAATTTCACTCCATCATAGCGACCACAAGTGAGGTTCTTGAAATGGCCTGCGACTGCGGAGGCAAGCCCCTGCATTGGGTCATTCGCCCCACAACTGGCAATGACATCCTGCAGCTTCGCTCGGATGCGCAGCAATGCTTGTCCGATTGACTGTTTCCGCTGAAACTCCCGCTCTTTGGCTTCAAGTTCATCACGTAGCTCCTCTGCGGTTTTGCTAGGTGCTTTACCCGCTAGCGTTGCTTGCTCGATGTTGAGTGAATTGAGCTTGCCTTGCACCTCAGACTGAAGGCGCTCCTTGTCACGAAGCAGCTCCAAATAATCGGAAACGGTACTGAATCCCTCGGGTAGCGGCGGCAGTCCGGCCAGCTCACTCTTTGCGCCATTCAATTCTCCGGTCTTTGCTACGATCTTGGCCGTGAGTGTGTCCAAGTCCGTGTGCTCAGTGGTCCAATTTACAATCTTTTTTCGTTCCTCTTGAATCTCGAAGGTGAGCTTGGCCTCATTCCCCATCGCAGTTGCCTGCACAACCTCAAGGGTCGCTACCGACCGGGTTTCGGGAAGTGCTTGAATTGCGGCGATTTCAACCGCCCATTCATCCTCGGTACGCCCACGTAGCGCAGCGGTGTAAAATTCCCTTTTGTGCTCTTCATCCGTGACGCACTTCTGGTGATTGATGTCCGCCGCCTCTGCCGATGAAAGGCTTTCGTGACCAAGCATCTCAAGCGTTTCTTGCCGCTGTTGAATGGCCCTCTCAAGTTGTTCAAATAGGGCTTTCATGTCCCCCGTGCCACTCTCGACGCTGATCTTCACGTCACGCAATTCGACGATCAGCTTGCCGTCGGCTTGGCCTTCCCATACTTCAGCGGCGCTGAGCGTAAGGACCTCTGCCGCCTCCGCACCTCGCACAATCGTGACGGAAGCAGACGCTTTGCTCTCGATTTTGGCACTCAGTTTCTGAGCTTCGATCTTGATCCTTAGATCGCTAATCTCCTTTTCGAGGCACCTCAGCTCGGCCAATAATTCATTGGATACAGGCTTCGATTCACTGAGCCTTTTCGCTTCGATATTCCAGGCCTCCCTCGCTTCGACCAGCCTGCCGTGGGCTATCTTTAACTGCTCTGCCTCGGTACGCTTCTTGGCGCTCGTCAGTTCATCAGCGAGGGATTGAAGAGTCGCTTTGAGTCCATCCAACTCAGCCTCTTTCCCTTTGACCACCTTGTCCGCTCCAGGCCAATCCACCAAGACAGCCTTCAGAGCGGTGTACTCGCCACCAAGACGCTTAAGCTTTTCTTCCAAGCCACCATGACTGGCGAGACCGTCCTTCAATCCGCGCCCGGTGGTAACAAAGTCCCTATCGACTTCGATCTTGGATTGAAGCCCATTGATCTTGGTATTCACCTCATCGACTTGTTCCTCGTAGCCGCGGACATTCTTTAATTCCCGGCGAACCGTTTCCATCGCGTAGTAGGCTGCAAGCTGGGGGCCGATTCCATTTGACCAAGGGTTGTCGACCCCTCGGCCTTTTTCGGGACCTGCTGTGCTGATGTCCCACCGACCGAAGTGTCCTTCGATGCGTTCGTCGATAGCTGCCGCCAGTTTGTCAGGGGAAATGTCACCTGGAATGGCTGCCGCGCCCGCGATCAAAGGTTGAATGTCGTCGATCTCCTTCGATTGCTCCTTAAGCTCCTGCATCGTTCGTGCCAATTGAGCCTGCCCGACAAAGAGCACATGCCTCCAGGTGGCTTCATTGCGGTGGAGCAGCGCCAGCAGTTGTTCCTGAACTTTGGCTGGCTCGGCGATTGCCGCGCTCTCGTTAGACTGGATTATCGATGAAGCGCCAGCTCCCCACGTTTTTTGCAGAGTCCACTTCCGTCCGTTTGATTCAAATTCCAACGTGACTCGCGAATGATCACCACCGGGCCGCGGATACCAGCGTCCCATGGCCTTTTTCAATCCCCCTGGTGGCAGGTTCGTCGGCGTGAAAAGGCCGTGCCATAGGGCATTGTTCAACGTACTCTTACCGAACTCGTTAGGACCTTCGATCACGTTCACGCCGTCGTGAAGTTTGCAGGTGCGGTCAGAGACGCCACCGAATGGATGCAGGTGAATGCTGAGGATTTTCATTACGATTGAAGGTTTTCGATGATATCCAGCACCAAGTGAGCGTCGCCGGGGTTTGATTCGTCAGCGAGAAGATTAAGCAGCAGCTTGCTGGGAAGTGTCCCATCCGGAAAGCGTCTTGCAATGCCTGCCGCATCGAGAACCTTAGCAATATCCTGCTCACGCGGGACGTGAATAAAATTCGGATTCATCCCTTCAATGAGCAGGTTGAGCTCGGAAAGTTCCTCTTCCTTGAGACGGCCTGTAAGTTGGAGATCCAGAACCGTGTTGGGCGCATCAAGCGATTCGCACGTTGCGCGCAATGCCTCGATATCAGCAGTGTTTTCTAACGAGCGCCTCAGTCTAACGAATCGAACGCCACCGGAAGTCAGTTGCTCATGGCGGCACGAGCCATCTGCCTCCAACTCGATCCACCATGCGTGGCCAGGGTGACTGCATTTCACTGAGTCGGGTGTATGGATGCCAGGCATGAAATAAAGAGGCCGCCCCGTCGTTCCCGGTGCTGGAGCTGGCACATGAATGTGGCCGAGCAACCAAGTGTGAACTCCGGTACCACGCATGTCATCCTCGGACATATTAAAGTAACGCTGGTCTGCGTCCAAACCTAACCCTTCGACGTTTCCGTGAGCAATTCCAATATGGATGACTTCCGATTCTTTATCGGTGTCCGCGACCCACCCGATGGTATGTTCCTCACTGTGCTTGCTCGGGCATGGACAGGCGTAAAAGCGAACACGGAAATCATCTCCCTCAAAATCCTTTGTAGTAGGCTCTATCAACGGAAGCACACATGTGCCATCACAAGCATTTCGGAACCAACGCCATAGCTTGTTCTCAGCTCCCTCGTAGTAGTCGTGATTGCCTGCCAAGACCAAGACATGCTCTCCTTGAAATTTGGCGAGAATTCCTACAGCCCGCTCGATCTGCACTTTGGTAACAGTCTGTTTGTCGAACAGGTCGCCTGCAACCACAATAAAATGGGCATCGCGTTGGTTCGCGGTGATAACCAGACGCTCCAGTGAGAAAAAACGCTCCTCTAACAGGCGGTCGCGAACAATGTCCGGGTATTGGGCAAATGAGATTCCGATGTGGTTATCGGCGGTGTGTAGAATGCGTAGGCTCATGGGAAAATTGGTCGGCTTGAGGAGGGTCAATTTACGCCAAGGCGACTCGGTCCGACAGGGCACATAACCGCGCCAGGATTGCTGTGGCGCAGCGTCAATTGGTAGGTTGTTTCGTTCCTCATGGTTCAGGGTCGGCATTACGCCAATCTATGGCCTCGATAAGCTGTCGAACGCCTCCCAGTTCCCTAGCACCTCGCCGAGGACGACGGTGTAACTGAGGTTGCCGTGCTCAAGGTCTACATCGGGCAGGAACTCGTCGTCGAGCGCGGAGAGCAGCGGCTCAATATTAGATTCGTCGAGGCCCGAGCCTTTGATGATGATCACCGTGCCAGCGACCGTTCCATTTTGGAGGTAGTGAAGGTCGACTGCTGCGACATCCGCGCCATCGCGGAGGGCAAGAAAGCGCTCGGACGATGCCGTGCGGAGGGTGCGTTTCCAGGTGAGGTTCATGATAGAGAGGTGAGGATCCAGTGAGTGAATGCCAGCGAGGCAGGGATGGCGGCCAGCAGAATAAGGCAACCGCTGCCTCGGTACCCCACGCCCGTACCGGGAATGCTAAAGGCGGAGTAGCGGCGACCACGGGCACTCGTGC
>CAILVZ010000132.1 GCA_903837825.1 Akkermansiaceae bacterium
AGATGGCCAGATTACTACTTGATGGAGGAGTTGATGTCATCCAACTGCGAGCCAAGGGATGCACCTCGGCTCATATTCTCGAGATGGCCTCACAGATCGCACCGATCTGTCATCGTCGGGGGGTTCCCTTCATTCTGAACGATCACCCGGAACTAGTCCAAGCCGCGGGAGCAAACGGTGCGCATGTGGGGCAGGATGATCTTTCTGTTGCTGAGGCGCGATCTTTGGCAGGGCCGGGAGCCATTATTGGAAAATCAACGCACTCTGTAGACCAATCCCTAGCCGCCGTGGCGGAAATGCCAGACTACATAGGATTCGGCCCCCTGTTCCCGACGCCTACCAAACCCGATTACAAGGCAATCGGGATAGCCGAGATTGGTATTGTACAGAGCCAAGCAACGGTACCGGTTTTCTGCATTGGCGGAATCAACCTCTCGAATCTCTCGCAGATTTTGCGTGCCGGAGCATCGCGTGTGGTGATCGTATCCGATCTCCTCCGTGCCGCTGACCCAAGACAACAGGCATCCGATTGCAGAAAAATCCTGCCGGACTGACCCCATTGGAAAGCCGCGACATCCTTGGTTTTCTTTATCAGGTTCAGAAGGAGTGCGATGGCGCCATTCCCTTTGAGCGCTTCATGCAGGAGGCGCTATACCATCCTGATCTCGGCTACTATTCCGCAAACATACGAGGCATCGGGAAAAAAGGTGATTTTTCAACAAGCTCTACCCTTGGTGAAGAACTTGGAGAGGCGATAGCAACATGGATTTCCAAACGCTCAAAGGAATGGGGGTGGCAACGGGTTCCTGTCATTGAGATCGGAGCCGGTAACGGCACTCTCTGCCGATCTGTGCTTCGGCATCTGGATTGGCCTCTTCGTTGGCGTGTCGACTATACCATTCACGAAACGTCGCCCATTCTTAAGAAACAGCAGCAATGCTTGCTCAAATGGAAAGGTGTTCAATGGGCGTCATCGATGTCCGAGGCCTTGGAACGCAGCCAGGGACGAGCACTGATCTTCAGTAACGAATTGGTGGATGCATTCCCCTGCCGACTGTTCAGGCGGGCCCCGGCGGGATGGCATGAAATCGGCCTACGTATTTTGGACGATGGTAGCCTTTCGGAAATTCCCCTTGATGGGACATCCACCGATCCCTGGTTTATTCAGTTTGAGCACTTACCAGTCGGACAGAGGGTCGAGCGCTTTGACTCCTACAAGAAATGGCTGGGGACTTGGTCAAACCGATGGAATGACGGCACTATCCTCACAATCGACTATGGGAACAGAAGCAAGGTGCTCTATCAAAGAAGGCTCTTGGGGTCGATCAGGGCGTATTGGAAACACCAACGCTTCACGGGAATCGATGTCTATAGCAGGTTTGGAAAACAGGATCTTACTGCTGACGTGAATTTCAGTGATCTCATCCAATGGGGAGAAGACTTGGGTTGGAAGACACTACAACTTTCAACCCAGCGGGATTTTATATCAGCTTTTGGGGGCAATCGTGCGGATCCCTCAAAAATGTACGATCCTCATATCATTGAGGATGCTGCTGATTCATTCTGGGCTCTTG
>CAILVZ010000133.1 GCA_903837825.1 Akkermansiaceae bacterium
CGCAGGGTGCTTAATGTATTTCGCATCTGTGAAAAGGAAGTGGCGGAGTTTTTCACCCACCCAGAGGGGGCGAGCAAGTACGAAATTCTGAACAGGAGTGCGCGTTTCGAATATTTTACCACACGGACGGCAGACACTCCGGCCTTTGGGGAGGAAGATGGAGAGCCTGCGGGACGTCTATCTTGGGAGCAGGAAGCCTGGCAGTTATCGGCATTACTGGTCGGCTACGTTACACAATTGGGCTTCGTGCCGGTGTTCAACCATCTCACGGGAGAGGGCCGTTTATATCTGAAGGATACAATTGCTGCCTTGGATAATTCTTTTTCTTATGATGAGGATTCAAGAAGTTTTCAGCACGTTCGACCGGAGGGGAGTTTTTCTTTTGAACAGGTTTATTCGCTGAAGGAAGAATTTGAGGAGGTGTCGCCGCTACAGTCGACGGAGGTGGCAGTGCGCAGAATGGGGGAGGTACTGCGTGATCAGGGATTTCGATTTATGGACGCGCAGGCGTCATCAGTTCTAGATATGTTGGCTATCGCTTTTGGGTTTTTAAATCGCTGGGGGCAGCTGTCGGCTAGGGGGGAGCTATTAAAGGAGCTTCAGTGGCGACTGGGAGGGTCTTTAACTATGGAGACACTTAAGGAGGCTCAGGAAATAGCTGGAAATATTTCTGCGGTTTCACATCTTTGGCAAGAGGATGGTCGTTTATCGCATGAGCAGTCGGCGGCGCTGAGGATTGCTACGGCGAATTTCGGTACTTTGACCGCAGCGGCTCTTCAAAAACGAAAGCCTAAGGCGTTGGACAAAAAGGAAAAGAAGACGCAATTGTCGTTTATGCGAGGAGCCGCCTTCCTGGTGGAGTGCTTCTGGGAAGTGCAAGAGCAGATGATGTTAGGCAGCGATTTGGTTCCAGTTAAAAAGCAAGTGGTCATTTTTCAAGAAACTGTAAGGAAAAAAGTTGATTGGCCTCTACTGGAGGAACATTTGCTGCATGATTACCGGGGTGTTGAATTCGAATGGAAGGCTAAGGATACGGCAGGACAGCCAATGATCACAAGGACACTTCGTCCATTGAGAGAACAGCGATATGATGCGGCGCTCGCAGCGGCTTCAGCGATGGTGGCGGAGGAGCTGCGCAATCGAAAGGCTGCTGAGGATCAGGAAGCGACGTCGAGTACTGGGGGGGCCGGAGAAAAGCCACCTTCTGTAAGCAAGAAGCCCAAGCCGTCCAGAGAGAAGTTTCATGAGCCTACCGACTCGGAGGAAGAGGTCGCGGTTATAAGGGTGTCTGATGTCGGAAACGGTGTTGCTGCGGTCGGAGAGGCGCTAGCGATGCAGGAAGAGGCTCAAATTGATAGTTTTTCCGGGAACATGGGAAATGCTGCCATTTTTTCGCCAGATTCTGGACATGGAGAAAATCAGGACCAGAGCGCCAAGCAGAGTGAAATTTCTTCAGGAGTAGGAGTGTCTGAGGTCGGAAACGGTGTTGCTGCGGTCGGAGAGGCGCTAGCGATGCAGGAAGGGGCTCAAATTGATGGTTTTTCCGGGAACATGGGAAATGCTGCCATTTTTTCTGCAGATTCTGGACTTGGAGAAACTGAGACCACGAAAAACACTATGGTACCACAGGTCGCGGAGAAAGCGAGTGGTGGCGGAGGGAAACGCCTGGCTGGTTCCAGCACGGTTAAGGCGTCGGCAACAGTTAGGGAGGTTGGCAAGGCAGGTCCGAATGTGGCAGAAGGTGGGAAGCCAGTTACGCCGGTTATTGATCTTTCAAACTCCCCCAGTGCGTCGAATAGGCCGCAGCTGTCGGCAGCAGCAAAGAATGATATTCGCAGTCACCTAGGGAAGGGAGCACAGAATTCTACGCCAACAGAGAAGCTGGCGCAGCGGTTACTACAATCAGCGGATGAGCATTCGCAGTTGGAGCAGCGAGTACTTAAGGAAAAGGCGGCCGGGAAGCTTCCAGTACCTTCGGTAGCTGGAGGAGCGCAGACGTACAAAGAGGCGGCTGCTAGGCCTGTGATTGGTGGAGACAGAGAATCGGTTACGCCTTGGCCGAAGTCAGGTGCGAGGGACGGAACGCCAGGAGCAGGAATGATAGATGTCATGCTGCCAGCAGTGTGTGTACATTCTTTTCCTCTGAAGACGGTGTCGGCGAGCACTTCGGAGATCACTACATTTCTGAGATCATGGTGGATAGACATGCAACAATGGGCTTCGAAAGTGTCGCAAGGCAGAGCGTTAGATAATTTTATCTTGAAAAACGGGCATAGGGATCTTAAGCGTCTGTTTGCGGCTATACATGGTATCAGAGAGCTACTCGATGAGATTAAGTCGCGCCCAGACTCTCCCTCGGAGGAGTTCAAGGAACTCACAATGTTTGTCAATACGCAAACCAACGCCTGGGGTTTGGAGATGCATGCGGTGAAGGAGAAGCTCAATGAAGAATTGGCTGATAGGGCGCGTTTGCGTGAAACGGTAGAAACCATGCAGACGGAGCTTAACGTCCTGGTGGCGGCGACGAAGAGAAACAATATGGAGTTGATGTCGAGTCCTTTCAGAGTGGATTTGGCTGATGTGAAGAAGTCTATAGCGGACCAGCAGGTCGCTTTAGCTGAAGTGAAGAATTCTATATCGGAGCAGCAGATGGCTCTAGGTGAGGTGAAGCAGACTATGTCGGAGCACAATGTCAGACTGGATAGCATGGGGGAGGCGTTGGAATCGCAGATGGACGAACACTCGGCTACGGAGGACACTCAGTCACTGTGCGAGAGACTGGACAAGGTCGAGGCGACATTCTACAAGCAGATGGATCTAGAGAAGGAGCAGCGCACAAGGCATGTCGACTTTACCGCGAGTTCTATCTGGGAAAATGTTAAGATTCACAGCGAGAATCTCCGTTCGTCGGTGGAAAATGGGGAACGCGAGCGATTAGACAATCTTGAGCGAAAGATGCTTCTTAAAATTGAGGCAAGAGGGCAAGCTCGAGGAGAGTTGTCCCTTTCGAGATCTGAAGCGTCGACTTCAGTGGAAGAATTGTCTGCTCTACAGGAGAAGTGGTCTAAGTCATTTGCCGCGGAGACGACGCAGCTGAAGGCTACGATCAAAGGACAGGTCCAGGTGCAGGTGCAGGCTGCACTGGGAGGGGCGCTGGCTCCCCTGACGGCAGACATAGAGTCCATCCGAGATTACCAACTGGAACATACTATCACTTTCAACGATTGGGTCGAGATCAGTGCGGGCCGCCTAGCGTCGCTGGAGTCTTCTTCTTCGGTCTCTGCTCGAGGAATGTCGGCTGTGTCGAATACCTCAGATGGCGCAGAGGTACAGCGTCTAGTTGTTGAGGCTACGGAGGTCGCAGTGGCCACAGCGACCTTCAGTCTTAAGCAGGAGATACAAGATATGCAGGAAGGCCATAAGCGAGATCTGGAAGCGCGTGAAAGCGAGAATAAAGCACTTTATGATCGGCTCGTGTCAGTAGTGGAGACACAGGCTTTAGAAATAAAGAGTCTAACTGCGCGACTGGATAAGGCGGAAAGTGAAGCATCCACCGCGAGTCTATCAGAAAGGGAGAACAACGTCTACGATGAGCGCATGCGACTGGTCGAGTCGAGAGTGTCGGCGATTGAATCTAATGTTAGGGAGGAGCGTGTGAGAGTGTCGGCGATTGAATCTAATGTTAGGGAAGAGCGTGACCAGACCGATTCAGCAATCGGGAAGTTGTACGAAGAGATAAATGTTTTGGGTGCGAATTCGCGAGCGAACCTGGAGGAGGCCCCCGGTAGGCTCGAACAAGGGGTGGAATGGGAGTCACGTATGCAACAACGTCTGGACTCTGTGATACAACGCCTGGACAACTTGCGTCCAGTAGGAGAGGGAAGGAATCCATGGTCGGCACCAGCAGATAGCGAAGAAGCAGAGACATCGCCACCGAGGCTGGTGACCAATGTATCGGAACGCTTCATAAACTGGGTGGCACATATGGCTGCTAGAAGGAGTGTGCATGGTGTCGCGATGCCTAGGGAGTTTCTGCCACATGTGTTACGACCGGAAAACCTTAGAGCTGTTCAGAATAGCACCTCAGGTAGAGTGTGTCCGTTAATCCTGGCTAGAGATATGGAGTTTCTAAGTTCGAGTCGAGGTGCAACCGGAGGAAGCACTCTTAGCACTAGTCGAGGTTCCGTCTTGTCTGGGTTACCGACG
>CAILVZ010000134.1 GCA_903837825.1 Akkermansiaceae bacterium
ACGGTGTTCAGTTCCATCCTGAATCGATCCTGACGCAGGATGGCAAGCGGCTATTGGAGAATTTCCTCAAGCTATAACGGATTCTAATGCTCAAAGCCCATGAAGGACTTCCACGCCTCGTCCTTCCAGTTCTTCAGCAAATTCTCGGTCTGCGGCTCGGTCGGTGATTAGGCAGCTGAGGTCGCTGACCTCGGCAAAGAAAAAGGCAGATTTCTGGGAGAGTTTCGAATGGTCTGCTAGAAAAACCACGTCCTCGGCACTGGCGATGACACGTTCCTTGAATGCGGCTTGCAGCGGGTTGCTTTCGCTGATTCCGCGTTCGAGATGGATGCCATTTCCTGAGAAAAACATCCGGTGGATGTTATACCGCTTCAACGAGTTTTCAGCGCTAAGCCCGACAAAGGACCGAGATTTGGCATCGAACGTGCCTCCTGTGCAGATCAGGTCGATGTTTGGCCGGTCCGCGAGGACGTTGAAAACATTCAATGCGTTGGTTAGAATGGTCAGCGGGAAGTCCGGCAAAAAGCCCGTTAGAGTCAACACGGTTGAGCTCGCATCGAGGAAGATGGTTTCATTCGCCTGAATGCGACTTGCGGCGAGGCGTGCGATGGCCTGCTTTTCTTCTCGGTGGATCGCCTGGCGCTCGGTGAAGGGGAGTTCCTCGCGGGTGCGCTCGGGTCGGCTTGCGCCGCCATGCGTGCGAATCAGCTCGCCGCGCTTCTCAAGGATTTCGAAGTCCTTGCGGATCGTTTCGTCGGTTACGCCCAGATCTGCCGCGGTGTCGGCAGTGCGCAGGGAACCGCTTCCGTGCAGGAGTTTCAGAATTTGGCGTTGGCGGTCAATCGCGAGCATGACTTTTGAAAATCTTCGTTTCGTTGGTATTTCTTGGTTTTTAGGTTGACTTGTCAACTCAATCCCACAAAAACCAAACAGGTTCGCGTTGTTCTGGCCCACCAAGGGGCCCAGCTCGTTGCGATTTTCCATTATTTACTCCAATCCACCATGTCCAACTATCAGTACGTCAATTTCCTCTGGGACGATGCCAAAGCTGCGTCTCTCGACCCTGTCGGCCGCCTGGCCTACCGCTCGAACATCCTCGGCAGCGATCAGCGGATCACCAACACGGGCGGTGGGAACACCTCGTCGAAGGTGATTGAGAAGGATCCTCTAACGGGAGAGTCTACCGAAGTGCTTTGGGTGAAGGGCTCGGGCGGCGATCTTCGCACCAGTACCCGTGAGAATTTTTCATCTCTCTATCAGGAGAAGTTGATGAACCTCCAAGCGCTCTATGCGGCCCGTGAGGATAAAGGGCTGAAGGCGCCTGCGGAGGATGACATGGTGGGAATGTACACGCATGCCACCTTCAACTTGAATCCGCGCGCGTCTTCGATCGACACGCCGCTCCATAGCTTCATCCCAGCAAAATTTGTGGATCATATGCATCCGAATGCCATCATTTCGCTGGCAGCATCGGAGAACTGTGAAAAGCTCACTCAAGAGATTTTCGGTGGCGAGATGGCCTATGTGCCATGGATGCGTCCTGGATTTGAACTTGGCCTTGCGATGCAGGAAATCGTTAGAAAAAATCCGAAGGTCAAGTCGATCATGATGGGTCAGCATGGCTTCATCTCGTGGGATGATGACGAGATATCTTGCTACACCTACACGCTGGTTTGCATTGAGTAGGCCGCGGCGGCCATTGAGACAAAGTATGCCGCAAAGGGTGGCGACGCGACTGCCTTCGGTGGTGCCAAGTATGCGACGTTGGATCCAGATCAGCGCCGCACAATTCTAGCAGAAATTTTGCCATGGTTCCGTGGTCAAGTTTCGAAGAAGCGTCGGTTCATTGGTACGGTGCAAGACGACGAGAAGATTCTGCGCTTCGTGAATTCAAACGATGCTGCGCGGCTCGCAGAGTTGGGCACCAGTTGCCCAGATCATTTCCTCCGCACCAAGATCAAGCCGCTTTATGTCGATTGGAACCCTCAAACGGAAAATGCGGCAGCACTTCAAGCGAAACTCGCGACCGGCCTTGAAGCGTATCGTGAGGATTACGCAGAATACTACGAGACCTGCAAACACGACAATTCCCCGGCGATGCGCGATGCGAATCCGACCGTGGTGCTCATTCCAGGGATTGGGATGATCGCTTGGGGAAAAGACAAATCCGAGAGTCGGGTGACTGCGGAGTTTTACAACTGCGCGGTCGAGGTGATGCGTGGTGCTGAAGCGATCGACCGCTACATTTCACTGCCACAGCAAGAAGCATTCGATATCGAATACTGGTTGTTAGAAGAGGCGAAGCTTCAGCGGATGCCTGCAGAAAAGGAACTCGCGCGTCAGGTGATCATCGTGATCGGCGCTGGATCTGGAATTGGCAAAGAAACCGCACATCGCCTCGTGAAGGATGGTGCGCATGTGGTTTGTGTGGATCTCAATGCTGATGCCGCGGCCGCAACTGCTAAAGAAATCACCGACAAGTATGGCCTTGGCATTGGTGTCGCGGGCACTGGCTTGTCCAATTGCGGATTGGCCATCGGCCTTGCCGCGAATATCACCGATCGCGTGTCGATCCGGCGCATGCTCGATGATGTTGCCATCGCCTATGGCGGATTCGATTCGATTTGCGTGACCGCTGGGATCTTTGTCGCCAGCGATACCTCGGGTCATATCCCGGACGACAAATGGGCGCTAACGTTCAATATTAACGTGACGGGCAGCTACCTCGTTGCGGATGAGGCATTCAAAACGTGGAAGGCACAAGGTCTTCGTGGGCAACTTGTTCTCACCACATCGGCCAACGCGGCCGTTGCGAAAAAAGGTTCGCTTGCTTATGATACTTCCAAGGCGGCTGCGAACCACCTCGTTCGCGAGCTTGCGATGGAGCTTTCGCCACTGGTTCGGGTCAATGGCGTGGCTCCTGCAACCGTGGTGCAAGGGTCCGCGATGTTCCCGCGTGATCGCGTGATTGGGTCACTAGCAAAATACAGCATCCCATACACCGATGATGAAGCTACGGAATCGCTCGTCACCAAGCTTGCCCAATTCTATGCGGATCGCACGCTAACGAAGGCTCCGATCACCCCAGCGGACCAGGCGGAGGCGTATTTTATCCTTGTTTCACAGCGGCTTAGCAAGACTACCGGCCAGATCGTTACGGTCGATGGTGGGCTTCACGAGGCATTCCTGCGCTAACAGGATTTTTGATGGCGTTGCCTCTCCGATTTCTCTTTGCGCTAGGATAGGGTCTTCGTCCTAGCCGAAGAGCTTTCGGAGAGTGCTGAGTTGATCAAGATGAGTTCGCCGATGTTTTCGAGGGTGAGCAGGCCAACCATTTTGCCATTCCCAGTGACGGGTAGCGTTGCACATTGGAGATTGGTCATGGATTCAAGTGTGCGTGCGAGGTCGTCAAATTGATCCACAGGCGTCCATTCGCCATTCATTGCCTCGCGGATGGTTGCCCCTTTTTTACCATCATGGAGTGCTTGAACGAGGTCATTTCTGCGCAGCAATCCAAGCATTTCCTGCTCGTGGTAGACTGGGAAGTCTTGCTGGGATCCAGCGAGTAGTTCCTCCACCGCGGTCGTTAGGGTGTCCTGTGCGGAAAGGCTGCGGTACTTGGTGATCATTGCGTCCCTGACCTTAAGCCCTTCCAAGGTGGATTCAATTTGTACTTGGGAGGCCTCACTTTGGGCACCGAGATACACAAAAATGCCGATGAAAACCAAGAATGGATTGTTCATGAATCCAATGATGCAAAACAGGATGGCCATCGCCTGACCTGTCGTCGCTGCGATCCGAGTAGCCCGAGGTCGCCCGAGTCGTGATGCGAGGATCGCTCGAAGAATCCTGCCACCATCCATGGGAAACGCCGGGAGAAGGTTAAAGGTTCCGATAAAAAGATTCACCCACATCAACCGTTCCAGGAAGCTGGTTTTCAGCCAGTCATTCTCGGCAAGGCGATGGATTCCACCGCTAAGTGAAAGCAGGATGAGGATCGCGACGATGATGGCACCATTCACTGCGGGCCCCGCAAGCGAAACCCAGAATTCTTGAGCTGGATTTTGTGGGATACTTTCCAGTCGTGCCACGCCGCCGATGGGGAGCAGGGTGATGTCGCGGGTGCGGATTCCATAATGCATGGCGGTAAATGCGTGTCCAAACTCGTGCAGCACCACACACGCGAAGAGCGCGAGGATGAACCCAACTCCCGCCATGGCTTGGGATGCCGATTGACCCGCATTGAGGTGGCTCATGAAAATCCAGAGGATCAGCAGCGCGAACGTCCAATGCAAATAGATGCCGATACCCTTCACGTTGCCGAGTTTGAGAGACCACTTCATTTTTCCAATATACACGCAATTGATGCCTGTTTCAGCCTAAAGTTATGTGATTGGAGTTTTTCCATCAGGTGATCGAAATCCCCGATTGGCATCTGGATGCCTTGCAAATCTAAAACATTTTGTCAGGTTTGAGGCATGGATAGCTACGATGTCTTAAAGCGTGCGCTACGCAAAACCACTCCAAAGGCCGTAGCGGCCGAACTCGGGGTGTCACTTTCGCTTGTTTACAAATGGGCCGAAAAGCCAATCGATGGCGGTTCCGGTGGTTACAATCCGCTCGATCGTCTGCTGCAGATCATCGATTTGAGTGGTGATAGCGGGATTGTGGAATGGCTTTGTCGCAGGCAGGGCGGGCATTTTGTCAAGGACCCAGAGGTGACTGGACGCAAGATTGATCACGTTCTAACAGCAACCCAAGAAATCATCGGACAGTTCTCGGGACTGCTGAACCGGATTTCACTTGCTGCGGATGATCACTCGGTGACCGAGCAAGAAGCCGAGCACATCCGCGAGTGCTGGGATGCGCTGAAAAGCTATGCCGAAGGATTCGTCCGGAGCTGTGAAAGTGGTGACTACAAAGCTGGCACTTGAGGGTTTCAGGCTTTGGTTTAATTGGTTTATCCATTAGGAAATGGCGAGTTGCAATGCGCCGCGAATTCCGGCTTCTTGCCCGAGTGCAGGGGGTACAATGAATCCGTCCGTCTCAGAAAACCCGAAATAGCCAGCGGTGATCTGGTTCAGGTATTTGGCGATCTTTGGGTGCAGGGACTCTGATTGCGAGACGCCGCCGCCCACGATCACGCGGGATGGGGGAACAATCGCGACGACAGCAAGGATTCCATGGGCAAGGTACCATGCCTCCATGTCCCATGCCGGGTGGTCTGATGGCAATTCGTGAGCGGGCATTCCCCAGCGTGCAGCAATCGCCGGCCCGCTTGCGAGACCTTCTAGGCAATCGTGGTGAAATGGACAGACTCCAGAGAAATCATCGCCTGTCATGCGTGGAACTTTGAAGTGGCCGAACTCCGGGTGAAGCGCGCCGTGGATCAGCCGTCCGCCTGATAGAATGCCGGCACCAATCCCAGTTCCGATGGTGATGTAGACGACGTCGTCCAATCCCGCCGCAGCTCCAGACTTGGCCTCTGCAAGAGTGGCAGCGTTGACATCGGTATCTAACACCAATTTGCATGCGGGAAAAGCGGAGGCGAAAAGATCGGTGATGGAAAATCCGGCCCATCCGACCTTGGGAGTTGCGAGAATTTTGCCGTACGTCTCACGGTTTTTGACGATGCCCACGGGGCCAAAACCTGCGATGCCGATCCGATCTGGCGTGCCCCTTTCGCGGATCCAGGCGATGGCCTGTCCGAGCGTCTCGTTCGGCAACGTGGTAGGGAAGCGCCACTCTTCGAGTATAGATCCGTTAGATGATCCGACTGCGACGACTGTTTTTGTTCCTCCGAGTTCGATGCCTGCGATCATGGGACGTGTCAGCGGGCAGCGTTAGCGGAATCGATGGCCTCGCGGGTGATTCGGGTGATGTCTGCCCATTTGCCCTCGCTTACCAACTGCTTGTCGACCATCCATGATCCGCCGATGGCGGCAACTACGGGAAGTTTGAGGTAATCGGTTAGATTTCCAGAGGAAACTCCGCCGGTTGGAATGAACTTCACTCCTGTGTGTGCGTAGGGGCCTGAGAGTGCTTTGAGCATGTTCACGCCGCCAGCGACCTCGGCTGGAAAAAACTTGAGAAGTTTGCAGTCGAGCGAGAGTGCGAGTTCGACCTCGCTGGGGGTCATGACTCCGGGTGAGAACTGCAGGCCAATTTCTCGTGCTGCAGCGATGATCTGAGGATTGAGGCCGGGAGCGAGACCAAACACCGCACCGGCGTCCTTTGCCCTGAGTACTTGGTCTTGATCCAGAAGTGTTCCAGCCCCTAACAGAATTTCGGGGAATCGTTTGGCAATGCGCCGAATGGATTCTTCCGCTGCAGCGGTGCGGAAGGTGATTTCCATGATATCAAGTCCGCCTGCGAGGAGGGCCTCGGCAAGGGGCTCTGCGGATTCGACGTGGTCAAGAACGACAACGGGAACAATGCGTTTGGCGAGGATGCGGTCAATCATGAGAGCGATTTAAGGGCTGGATTTGGCGGTGAGTGGATAGATCGTTAGAGGTTGTAAATTCTCACCGCATTGTCGTGGAGGATTGCGGCCGATTCATCGGCGGTGAGATTCTCCACAAAGGTGCGAACAGTCTGGATCCATGATGGGTACGAGTCAATTCGAAGCAAGCAGACGGGCCAGTCGGTCCCAAGCATCACGCGATCTGGGCCAAAAAGCTCGAGCGTTTCATCGAAATAAGCCCGCAGGGTGTCTGGGTCGATTGCTGGGTCGAGCACCTCAGTCACCATGCCGGAGACCTTCACGCCAAGGATGTGGTCGCGCTTCGCCAGTTCCACCATCCCGGCTTTCCAAGCGGGATCAATCTTGCCGTTGCGGATCTCGGGTTTGGCCAAGTGGTCGAGGATGCTGCCGAGATCAGGCTGTTGGTCGACGAGTTCGATGGCGAAGGGGAGCTGGCGCTGGAAAATGAGCAGGTCGTAGCGCAGATCGAGATCCGGAAGTAATGCGAGTCCTCGGTGGAAATCCTCGCGAAGGAAATACGAGTCTGGCTCCTCTTGGAGTACATGTCTGACCCCCTTGAACTTTGGATGGGCCGCGAGGTGTGAGAGCGGGTGGGCTACGTTGGGATCGACGAGTGGGACCCAACCGACCACGCCCGCAATGAGATCTGACTGGTCGGCAAGTGAGAGCAGCCACTCCGACTCCTCTAGCGTCTGGCGTGCTTGAACGACGATGGTGCCATCGACGCCAGCCGCAGAGGTGGCTTCATTCAGTTCATCTAACAGATGATCGTGCGCCAGCAGCGAGTTCGGCGGAATCCATGGGTATTCCGCAGCGGAATATTTCCAGAGGTGGTGGTGCGAATCGATCACAGAAAGAGCGGCTTCATGTGGCGTTCTAGCAGGTTGCCCGTCACATTTTTTGCAACGACCTCGGAGTTATCCTTGAGGGCTTGGATGTAGGTGTCGCCGAGCTGCGCGGCGATTTTGAAGCCGACGTGGAGCAGTTGGCGGAGGTCCGCGTTGTATCCTGGGTTCGATTGGATGTGTCGAAGCGCATCAGTGAATTGCGTGCTCGTCCAGCCTTTGACTTCATCGGCGGAGGGGAGGTTTGAGTCATGGATGTCGATCACAGTGGCGTAGGGTTCGCAGAGCGCCTCCTTCTTTTCGAGGGCCTTGGCATAAATGGTTTTCGCGAGGGCGAGACCCTCGCCGCCTGCTTCTGCGAGGCCTACGATCTCCTCGAGCCAGTTGGTGCCCGCGGTTTTGATGTGTAGACCTGCACCCGTGCGCTGGATTGCCTTTTTGATGTAGGGATAAATCGAGAACTTGTCCGAACCCGAGTGCACTGAAAGCTTCAGCGTGTCAGGCAAGCCATAGGTTTTCACTGCGTGTGCGATGACTGCAAGATCATCGTTGAACTCCTTTTCAAACTGGAGCGGGTCGCCGACGTAATCGACTCCCTTGTTGAAGCGGCCAGTGAATTTCGGTGCGATGGTTTGGATCGGGATTCCTTGATCGGAAATGGCTGCAAGGATGATGAGATGCTCAGGTGGAGTTTGGGGGCTTTCG
>CAILVZ010000135.1 GCA_903837825.1 Akkermansiaceae bacterium
CGCCAGGTGTTAGATCCCGTTCTTGGGTGATGGTTCCATTTTGAACAACCATGAGATGGTGTTTCAGACCGCGGCGCTCCACGACTACGTCGAAGTTGCGATCGAAGGCTCGGATCGTGCGCAGTGCCATGCGAGGCCAGCCATCTGGCAGGCGAGGGGTGCATTTGAAACGATTCAATCCGGTGGGTTGTAGGCCAAACAAGCCCTCCGTGTAGATTCGGCAGTAGAGGCCACTTTCGGACGAGAGGTGGCGTTGGTCGCCCTCGGGCCATGCCTCGACTGGGTAGGGGACGTGGTCGCCGAGGAGTCTTCGGTTGGTGTAGTTGCTGAGGTAGCGCAGTCCTGTGGACGTTTCTCCCGCTTGGAGGACACCGCGGAGGCCGTAGAGGGTCGAGCGGTCCCAGAATGCAAGGTCTCCCGCTTGGGAGGCGAGGCCATCAGAAGTCCAGAGGCGTGGCGAGAACAAGGCGGCGATGGTGCCTTCACGGCGTTCGGTTAGCCCCATGCACAGCGGAAGGCAAATCCATGAACGCAGCACATCGTTGCCATCGTAATACCGGTAGGTTTTGAAACCTTCGACGGTTGAGCCGAAGTAATCCTCAATCGCCTTCGCCATGCTGTCTGCTTGTTGGTCGTAGGTTTTTGCCTCGGCCTCGAAGCCTAACGAACGTCCGAGATCTGCAGCAGAGCGCAAACCACCGTAATACAATGAGGAGGTAGATAGGTTGGCATTTCCGGTGGGTAGGCGGCCTTCGAGTTCATCGCTATCCGACGCGATGACGCCAGCGGGAGTCGTCTGGCGGCGGGAGTACTCGAGGCACCATGCGATGGCTGGCCAGAGTTCATGGGCGATTGCCTTATCGCCACGTGCGAGGCAGAAGCGTGCGCAGCCATAAGCATACATCGCCGCATCGCCACGGTCTCCGTCGGCGCCGCCAAGTCCGATCCCTTCGGAGTAGAGTGAAGAGGGGATCAGCTTGTAATCCGACTTCATGTGTTTTTGGAAAAGACGATAAGTGTCGAGTGAAGCTTGATTTCCGTTAGGGTCACCAAGAAATGGGAAAAAAGGGCCAGAATACTCTGCGTTATCGTTGCACCATGCTGCGGCGTAGTATGCCAGTCCGCCAGGGGCGAGCATCATGCCGTTGCGGGTGGCATTGATCGCCTCCGCGACGCGGAGCTTGCAGAAGGTGAAGGCGCGGTCGAGCTCTGGGTTTGGAGTTTCCAGTCGGAGGTTTTGTTGGATGCCGGAAACGTAGGCGCGGCGTGCGCGCTCCTCGGCTTGGATGTCGATTTTTTCCGATGCTTCATTCGACAAGCGGCCGCTGAACTCAACCGCAAACGTGAGCTCGGTGCCGGGTGTGATGATCGACGATGCGGGCGCGGTGCAAGTGACGTCGGTGAGATTGAGTCCATAGGGGCCTTCGATTTCATGATGCACCTTGAGAGGGGCCACGTTCACGGTGACTGGATTTTTTCCGGTGTTACGCAGCGTCCATCGATCGATCGCGGCGGGCAAGGTCGTGGATGGAAAGGCGCAGCGCGTGATTTCGAGGTTGTTGCTGGCTTTGCCTTCGATGATGAGCGTGCCATCGAGCAGCACTCGGCTCACGGTGATCGGCCCGAGGGGCTGGCCATCGATCGTGAGCTTAGGTTCGGCTTCTTCGGCGTTGTAGTGGCGGATCACCCCGTCGAACATGCCATTTTTTCCCTTACGGAGGCTGGGCCAGACGACACTGCGTCTCATCGACAGCGCGCGATTTGAGTCGATGCGGTAGCGCACCACTTGACCGACATGGAGGCCACCTTGTTCGATGAAATCCGCGTGAGGGAGTCGTTGGTCATTCGGTACCTTCCACTCGGTGGTCAGGCCCTTACCGAGGACCCAACGCGGCGGAATGGGTGGGGCGGCGATGGTCTTTGGCTTGGTACCCTCGAAGCTAAAAATCGCATCGGCCCATGCGGCCTCGTCTTGGTTCGATCCATCGAAGCCGTCATCGACCCGCAGGGTGATCTGTTTCACTCCTGTTAGGTTGAGGTCAACGGGATGCGCATTCATGCCACCACGCATGATCGGGCTGCACCAGAGGACCTTCCCGTCACCTTCGATGACAAATTCAGCACTTGCGGCTTTTGACGCAGATTTCTCATTTTCGGTGATGCCGACCTGGGCCGTGAAGCGAGAGCATGCTCCTGCTAGATCAAGATGAAGGACGCTTGGGGAATGGGTTCCGAAGCCATGGGCGTAGTTCCGGCCCGCGATGCGGATCGGATGGTCGCTTGCCGAACGATCGATCCCAGGCTTGCCTTCGTTTTGCTGGACGTGGCTTAGATCGAGGGACGATAGTTGGATCTCCGCTGCGTTTGCTCGCGTGGTGAGGCACGGGATAACCCCAAGCAATGCAATGACCATTGAAGCGAATTGGGTAGGCTTGAGTGCTGCCCCATTGAGTGAGGATGTGCTAGGGGTTAGACTGACCATGGGTTTAGAAATTTTAGATGTTAGAAGATGGTGGCGATGGCGTGGGATTTCCAATGGGCTTGGTATCTACGGGCGATATGGCGGCTACCATACAAAAATCTGCCTCCTCGCAGATGAATACGGATTTCGTAGCTTGATGGGCCGCTGGATCGGTGAAATCAAGGTCTCCTTGCAGGGCCGATCGTACCGCTTGGAATGAACTCTGCGGGGATGATCGTTTGCTTGAGGTCCTCACGGCCGCGAGAAATGGCGGATGCCCAGTTCACTACGCGGCGGGCTACAAGGTCAGGTTGCCAATGGAAATGGGCAATTTGGGGGAAGCACCAGTCGAAGTTGGAATCTCGATCGGTGGCGATAAGTGATACGTGCTCAGGGATTTGCAGTTTGCGCTGGGCCAAAAATTGTTGGATGGAAGCGAGGACGGGGGCTTCATCCACGATCAGTGCCGTGGGTGGCGTGACACGGAAGAGAGATTCCATCAGCGAATGCAAGCCCTTGGGAGTCTCGTCCCAGTCTGGAAGGTTGTAATCACCCACGGGGACGCCATGCGCAGCAAGTTCGGTTAGGAAAATGCGTTCAACTCGGCCAGGTTCGGGTAGCCGTCTGGGTTTGCGGCAGATCAAAACGATGCGGCGATGACCGAGTTTGACCAGTTGGTCGATGGCCGAAACGAATGCTGGGCCTTTGTCGGGTCCGACGTAGGCGACCGGCAGGGTTCTCGCACGACCGAACAGCGCGATAAATGGGAACGTTTGTTTGGAAAACCAAGTGAGCACCTCCTTGGATCCTGCCGAAACCAGCCAGGCATCCGCGGGCGTTTCGCGGACATGCCGGGAGATCCGAGTCACGTTGAAGTTGAGCTCGACTTGGGACTTCTGGGCGAAGAAGACCTCATGTCCTGCCACCTCTAGCTCATGGCGAATCTCGAAAATGTAACGGGAAATTTGCTGTGCAGGCGCGTCATGAAGAAGGATGCCGACACGGAGCGTGCGTCGAGCAGGCGTGGATTTATGGCTCGCAAGAGCTCGGCTGCGCCCAAGTCCACGAGAGGCCAGGGATCCCTCGGTTTCTAGTAGGATAAGGGCCGAGCGAGCGGTGGTAGGTGAGACTCGCAGCTCCTTGCTAAGCGGAATGATCCCAGGAAGCTTTTCAGCCCAGCGCCCGGATTGAAGAATCTCGCGAAGATGCGAGGCCGTTTGTTCGGCTAGAGAAAGTCGCCTGACCGCTTTGTCCACTGCGCTAGAAGATACGTTTTTCTCAAACCCGATGGCAAACGTAAAAAATTTGGCAATATCGTCGGTTGCTCACCGCCTCCGGCGGGAAAGGACGATGCGGCTTGCTGGCACCCTAGTGAGGCTCGATGAAGACGGGCCAGCTTCAGTGGATGATCCGCAGGCGAATAAATTTTTTCGGCTCTGTGTCCACGGTAATCGATGCGCTGCGTGCATTGCCATTTGTCGCTTGGTCAATTCCGCTGGTTGACCACGATATGAGGTCGGCGGACCATTCTGGCTGATAAATCACATCGGTGTGGGGGGCTTGATAATTTAGGATTAGGTTCCCGCTCGTAAGTTGTGATGTTGGGAGGCCTGCCTGTGGGTCTGGCAGTTGGGGCTCGATTCCTAGGCCGTATGCTAACAGATTTGGTATTCCGATTTGATAGGGATCCGAGTTTGGCAATGCATCGTTGCCGGTTAGGCTATGCTCAGTGATCCAGAATTCAAACGTCTGGTTTACGATCACCTGAATGCTGTTCGATGAGCTCGATCCTGTGGCATTGGTCACCGTGACTGCCAACGAATAGGTTCCTGATTTGGTGAATGTGGCCGTGGTGTCGTTTGCGGCATGGGTTCCATTCACACTGAAGGATACGGGTGCTGGAGGGCTTCCAGTCGTGGCCCATGTATAGGTCAGACTGTCTCCACCAGTTTCATCGGTGGCAGAAACGGTTAGGTAAGTGGACCCGTAAATGGCTGGATTGGGGCTGGCGCTTGGGCCTGAGGTGATCGTGGGAAGACCGAATTCATGGGCGCCGATGTCGTAGGTCGTTCCTTGGGGAATCGTGCCGCCGAAAAAATCTCGAGTACCAGACGACACCCCGAAGAGGCCTAGCAGGTCGAGGCCATGGTTAATCAGCGACGAGTTGGATCTGAGTTTGTAGGCGCTGAGTTGGCTGAGTAGGAGCGGGTTACCTATCGTGCCGCCATTTCCCGGGTTGTTGAGAAGTGGGTCTGCTTCTAGGCCCGTGTTCGATGCTCCCATTTTTTCCTGGGAGGTTGCCGCCCGCCATGTTGCAAGGGACGAATAAGTGGTCGATCCCCATTTGATTGCGAAGGCTGAGCCACTTGGCCAGTAGTCATTTCCTTGGAATAGGAGGTTGCTGGGGTTCGTGGTCAGTGAGTTGATGAGGAGCACGCCACCGCTAGTTTGAAGGATGTTGTTGCGCACGGTGTTGCCTGTGCCCACGCCATAGTTTGCGAATGCCGATGGCATCCCCCCTCCGGCGGCAGGCGAGGTAAAAATCGTGTTGTGATACAATTGATTGTTCTGTGTCTCTGAACCTCCATTGATCCAAATGCCTGCGTAGTTTCCCTTGCGACCATCATTTTCGCTGATGTTGTAGCGGACGATGTTATTTTCCAGATGAGGTCTCGCGTCGCCGTATTGGTGCACAAGGAAGCCAGCACCCTCGTTGTTGTGTGAGTAATTGTATTGAATGATCGAGTTGGTGACGCCTCCATCTAAATCAAAGCCTCCACCATCTGCGCTACTGATTCCGGTGCGATTCGAATGGGATTCGTTGCGTTGCATCAAGACCGCGTTGGAATCATAGGTCCAGATCCCCACGGGGCCCTCATAGGGGGCATTGTTGAGGTCACCATTGCTGTAGACGAGGCAGCGGTCGATCGTCGCGCCGTTTACGTCCCCGAGGACGATGCCGTTTCCGGAGTTGGCACCCGTGTTTTGAACGCCGCGGTTTGAGTAAACTGTGCAACCGCTAACGACGATATTCGAATTGGCATAAGTGGTGGCGGTTCCTGAGAAATAGCCATAGGACGAGATCCCGCAGTCCCCGTTGTCGTGTACTTCGCAGTCGGTGATTTGCACGTCCGCCCATCCGCTTTTTGTGCCATCAGCAGGCCAGGCTCCGAGCATCATGCCGTTGTCCTTGAATCCCATGATAGCGATGTGATTGAGGCGGACGTAGTTGAGCTTCACGTTTCCCACGCGATCCTGATAAAGGAGAACGCCATTTCCGGAATTTCCGGTTTGACTGTTGGCACTCCATGCACCGACCAAATAAAGTTCACTGATCGAGAAACCCGAAGTGTTATAGAGCGTGATCCCGGTGCCGGAGCCTGCGTTGATCGTTGCGCGACCGGTGCCGTAGGAGCTCACGACGATCGGATTCGCGGCATTCCCAACGTCGTCGCTGCCGAACCCAAGTCCGCCACCAAATGTTTTCCCACCCTCGAAGAGTATTTGATCACCTGCGACGAAGCTCCTCCCGTTCACCTTCGAGGTCGTCAACCACGCGCCGCTTCCGGGTGAAGTTCCCGCGTTTGAATCGTTGCCAGATATGCTGATATAGTAGGTTGTGGCATGCACCGAAGCAGCAGCCACAAGCCAAGCTGCTGCATACGCGAGAATCCAAAGCCGTTGGGGGGAACGAAACATGGGATGGCCAATATCGGCCGAAGACCGCGATGGCGCAACTCGTCATTTGAAGAAAACTGAGACCCGCTGGTCGGTGAATGGAAGAGTGAGTAAGGATCCCTTGCGTCTGAATTTTGGGGTGATCGACCCCAGCACGGGGAGGGCACTAGTGAATTCTCGCAATGCGCATGCGTTCGGCCGCGAGGAGTGCCTTGAAATCCGCGTAGTCCTGCTCACGAGTTGAGGAGAGCAAGCGGTAGGTGTACTCGCGCCAGTGGACCATCTCTTCGAGAGCATTGGTCATGCGCAAGGCGATGGTTTCAGCATCGTCGGTTCCGCGACCTGAGAGGCGGTTTTGGAGTTCATGCTTGCTGGGTGGCATGACAAAGAGATCGACCAAGGCGATGCGGATGCTGGGATCTTCGCAGGCACGGACTTTGGCTGCCCCTTGGACGTCGATGTCCATGACAACGTCTGTGCCAGCGTTGAGGTAACTGATCACCTCGGATTTCAGTGATCCGTAGAGATTTCCGTGGACGACCGCGTGTTCGAGGAATTCGCCAGCGTCGAGTTTTTGCTGAAAAACATCGCGGGTGAGGAAATGGTAGTCCTTGCCATCTTGTTCACCGAGGCGGGGGGCACGGGTGGTGCAAGAGATCGAGTAGTGGGCCTGCCCAGAATCGGCCAGTTGGCGGCAGAGCGTGGTTTTACCGGACCCTGATGGACCCGAAACAACGAGGAGGATGCCGGTGCGTGCGGACATGGGTGCTGGTTTAGCGGCGATCGGTAGCGGGAATCGAGAAGTTTCTTTGAATTTTCGGAAATCTCGCATTGAATGTGTGCAGACCTAGCCGCGGTGAATTTGCCGTTTGCAGAGGCTACGCCTAAAGTCGACATTTCCCTCGATGCCCTTGTTTCATCCAGTATTTCAGGACTTGATCAAGCCCCAGTGGGTTGCGGTTCTTGAAGAACTCAAGCTTTCGGGAGGATCGCCGGTTAGCGAGCTGTCGAGGCGGTTGGAGGTCAGTTACATGGCCGTAAAGCAGCAATGTGAAGAGTTGAAGAAAATTGGTTACTTGGATCGCTCGAGGGTTCCGCGGACGGTCGTGGGTCGTCCTGAGATTTTTTATAGTCTCACCGCCAAGGCCGACGGGCTGTTTCCATCGGCCGGGGTGGGATTTAGCATTGAACTGTTAGACGCAACGAAGGCGGTATTTGGGGATAACACTCCGGACAAGCTCTTATTCCAGTACTTTCAGAAGCTTGAAGCGAAATGGCAGCCGGTGCTCGCGAAGTCGAAATCCTTGGTCGAGCGTGCGACGAAGCTGGCCTCATTGAGGGAGAAAGAGGGTGGATTTGTCCGATGCGGCTACGATCCGGAGAGTGGATTCCGCATTGAGGAGTTTCACAATCCGATGCAGCGAATCTTTGAGCGTTATCCGCGGGCCGTTGCGATGGAATTGCGGATGATCGAGCAGCTGTTAGCGACCAAGGTGACTCGTCGGGAAGTGTCAGATGGCAGGTCTGGCCAACCCAAAGTGATTTTTGAAGTGCCAACCCTTGGAAATCCTTAGATGGTTTTTGATTTGGCTCCGCTCAGTGAATGAGTCTAACAATTTTTAAAATCCAAATCCCATGAAATTTCGATATCCTATCGTGGCTGCAGCGTTTCTGTCTTGCGCGGTTGTTGCCTGTAAAAAAGCTGACTCCGACGTTGCGCAGCGGATCGCTGAGCTTGAGAAGGAGAACCGCGAAGCCAGCGAGCGTCAAAATGAACTGGAACAGCAACTCGAGGATCAAAGGCTGGCAGCCGAGCGTGACGCAATCGAGCGTGAGCGCATGCAACTGGAGATCGATCGCGAAGCGCTTGAGCAGCGGAAAATCGAGGTCGGAGTGGCCGAGAACGAGGCCATTCACAATCGCGAGATTGCTCTCACCCATCGCGAAAATCAGCTTGAGCAGCAAAGATCGGCGCTTGAGGAGAAGGGTGATCGTCTGGGGCAGCGAGACCAACAACTGAGTGAGGGTGAACGCGAACTCGCAGGCAGGCAGGCATTGTCGCTCCAACCGACCGAAACGCGCGAAGCGGTCGGGGACTATGGAATGTTCTATGATTCACTCTCATCGTATGGATCATGGTTTGAGACGCCAGGCTATGGCTACGTTTGGCAGCCTGTTGCGGTGCGGGATGCGATGTGGAGACCCTACTACCGTGGACGTTGGGTTTGCAGTGACCGTGGTTGGACTTGGGTATCGGAGGAGCCATTTGGCTGGGCAACCTATCACTATGGTCGCTGGGCCTTGCTGCGTGACCGTGGATGGGTCTGGGTGCCTGGGACTGAGTGGGCGCCTTGCTGGGTTTCATGGCGCGAAAATGATCGCTACATTGGGTGGGCACCACTCCCTCCTGAGTCGATGGCCTATCGTGGGCGCTCATGGGACTCAACGGTCGATGTTCAACTTGGGATCGGTGCGGGGTGGTACCATTTCATGGAGGTCCGGTATTTCGCGGAGCCGGTTTATTCTTATCGCCTGCCTGCAACACAAGGCATTTCGTTCTATCAGCAGACTACCAATATCACCTTTATTCACATCGAAAATCGACAGGTCATTTGTGGAGGACCCGGGTACAAGAGACTTTCTGACCGGATTGGCAAGCCTCTACCATTCTATCGCTTAGATCTGGATCAGAGGGCACGGCAAAGTCGTGACCCCTTGGGGATGCGTTCACGGGTCGAGGGAAATCGGTTAGTTGTAAATGCGCCTAACATTGATGCCGCATGGAATGATGGATTGAAGCCGAAGCACATCAAAGGCCGGATGGATCAAGTTGCAGTGGACCGCGACAAGGGTTTGGGGCAAGAAGTCAGCGAGAATTATCGACGCAGCCGCGAGGAAGCTCGTGAGAAGTCGAATCAGAGCATTGTCGCGCTGGGAGGAACTGAGAAATTTGAGCGCGTTCGCAACGAGAAATTGAAGGAAAATCGCCAGAGGGCGGATGCATTGGCTCACCAAACGCAAGGTCGCGTGGTGGGTGAGAATCGCGAGGCTCCTCAGGCTGAAGGGCTAGAGATCGAAAATGGTACAGCCGTAGAAAATACGGTTGGGATGCAGAAGCAGGATCAAGAAGCTGCAATGGTAGAGCGTCCACAATCTTTGCCGGATTCGAGGGATCACAGTCAGCCTCAACAGCCAGCGCGTGAGTCAACCCGCAGCATTGCGACTGTGCCGCAACGTTCGAAAGGTCAGCAGGGTCAAGTCGTACAACAGGAAGCTGTCCGAAATGCTCAGCAGGATCAAGTGCGAGATCAAGCACTAGCCGAGCAGCGTCGCAATTCGGAGAAGCAGGCGCTGGAACAAAAAGATGCCCAAGCGCGTCAGAGCCAGTTGGAGCAGAAACGTGCGGAGGATCAGGCCCGTCAAGTTGCACAAGTGGCCGCTCAAAATGCGCAGCGTGAGCAGGCTTTGGCAGAGCAGCGTCGCAATTTGGAGAAACAGGCGCTGGAACAAAAAGATGCCCAAGCACGTCAGAGCCAGTTAGAGCAAAAACGTGCGGAAGATCAGGCCCAGCAAGTAGTGCAGGAAGCCGCTCAAAATGCGCAACGCGAGGAGACTCAACAGCGTCAGGCTGAGCAAGCTCGTGCGGCTCGAGAGGAGGCGATGCAACAACAGCGTGAGCAGTCCCAGCAGCAACAAGCTGAGCAAGCGCGTGTTGCCAGAGAGGAGGCGATGCAACA
>CAILVZ010000136.1 GCA_903837825.1 Akkermansiaceae bacterium
ATCCAAATTGATGATCTCGCGCGCTCAATCCACCTTCATGCTGACCGGTCATTCAATATCGCCTCGCCCAAGCAACTTGGCGAAATTCTCTTCGACCAACTCGGGCTCGCAGAAAAGGCAAAGAAAACCAAAACCGGTCAGTACAAGACTGATGAACAAACACTCGCAATGCTTGAGGGCAAACACCCGATCATCACCGACATCTTATCGTGGCGCGAAGCAACCAAACTGAAGTCCACCTATCTTGATGCACTACCCACGCACATCGTCGCGGAGACGGGCCGCGTGCACACGCATTTCCACCAACTCATCGCCGCCACCGGCCGACTGGCTTCGTCGGATCCCAACCTCCAAAACATCCCCGTCCGCTCTGAGGCCGGGCGTAAAATTCGAAAGGCCTTTGTCCCTCGGCAATCGACCACGATCTATCAGATTTTGTCTTGCGACTACTCGCAAATCGAGCTTCGCGTGATGGCCGCACTATCGCAAGATGCCACGATGATTGAGGCATTCCAAAACGATGCCGACATCCACACGATCACTGCCGCTAAGGTGTTCAGCGTTGATCCTCTAGACGTCACCTCCGACATGCGGCGCACAGCTAAAATGGTGAACTTCGGCATCATTTATGGAATCTCCGCGTTTGGGCTCAGCCAGCGCCTCGCCATCCCCCGAAGCGAGGCAGCCAGTATCATCGATGCATACTTTCGTGAGTACCCTGCTATCCGCCACTTCATGGATCGCATGGTCAACGTGGCTCGCGAGTCCGGTTACGTCGAAACCCTCAGCGGACGCAGGCGTTACTTTCCCGACTTAAATTCTGGCAACCAGAACCTCCGCAGCATCGCCGAGCGCGCCGCAATCAACATGCCCATTCAAGGCACCTCCGCAGACATGATCAAACTCGCGATGATCCGCGTCGCGAACCTCCTAACGGAAAAACCGTATCAGACAAAGATGCTCCTTCAAGTCCACGATGAATTGGTCTTCGACCTCGCGCTCGATGAGCAGGAGGAACTCGTTCCCAAGATCCTGCATGCCATGAAAACCGCACTGCCTCTGCCAAGTGGAGTCCCCATCGAGGTCAGCTCTGGCGTCGGCCCAAACTGGCTCGCGGCTCATTGATTCGATGATCTAAATGCATCTCGCGCGAAGCGAAGATTCATCTCAATACCGCTGCAGACTGGGGAGCCGCAGATAGTCTCCTGCTAGGATCAGTGCCTGCTCGCGGCACAGCTCTCGAGACGGCACTAGGCGAGCAGCGGCCGGCAAGCCGATCTGCCTGAAAAACTCCGCATCGTCAAAGCCGATACCCGCTGCATCTTCAACCCGAAATCCATAGTAAATCCGATCAATCCTTGCCCAGTAGATCGCACCCAAACACATCGGGCACGGCTGACCCGTCGTGTAGATTTCACATCCTTCTAACGAGAATGCTCCCAATTTTGCGCACGCATCACGGATGGCCATAACTTCCCCATGCGCTGTTGGATCCGACGAAGCGAGTACTTGGTTCCAACCCTCGCCCACAATGAGCCCATCCTTCACCACGACCGCACCGAATGGTCCGCCTGCACCTTGATTCATTCCATGGCGTGCCAACTCGATCGCACGAATCATGAATTTCTCGAGGTGTTGCATCCTGGGAATATGCCCAATTCATCACCGAGATTCCACCCCAAAAACGGGTGACTTCAATGGTCGCAAGCGCAGGCGTATTCGGCATTCGAGCAAGTCGGACACGTGGCGAGGTTGAGATTGAACTTTGCATAAACCGGCTTGGCGTCCGGACCATTCTGGATCTTAACGACCACTGGGAGCTCCTTGCCAGCGGGTATCGCTCGATCGGAGACAAGCGTATCCCCAACGCGGATGAAGAGCAGCGTCGTCGGTTTCGTGCGATCGCCCATGGTGACCGTGACAACTTGCGCGGTCGGCGCGATTGCTTTCCCAGCTGCATCAAGAAAGCGAATCTCAATTTTCTGGTCACTCGAAATGAGGAATTCCGCACGCGGATCCACCGCGTCGATGATCCTTCCGTGGTTAGGAGCACTTAGTTTCTCTGCAGAACTGGCGATGGCGAGTTCCGCAGCAAGGAATACGATTGCGATCATTTTTGTTTTCATAAACTTATTAATTGATTGAGAGCTTTTCAGCAGAAAGCAAACTAGCGAGTTACAATCCATACAAATTGACTCATTCGAATGTTAATGGGATGCGGCGGACTCAAGTTCGATCGACTGAGCAGCAGCCTTGCGCCCGAAAGCAAAGAAGACGGTGGGAGTCACCACCAATCCAAGCAAAGTGCTAGTGATCAGTCCACCGACGATGACGACCGCTACCGGATGGAGAATTTCCTTACCCGGTTGATCCGCAGCCAGCACGAGCGGAATCAGCCCGATCCCTGCCGCGAGCGCCGTCATCAGTACTGGAACCAGCCGCTCTTTGGTACCGCGAATGACCATCTGCTCGGTGAAGCCCTCACCCTCGTGCTGCATGAGATGCAGGTAATGGGAAATGAGCATGATGCTATTTCTCGCTGCCACCCCTGCCACGGCGATGAAGCCTACGAGCGTGGCGATGCTGATGTTGTTTAACTTGAAGTAGGTGAACGCCAGGCCTCCGACCAATGCCAAGGGGATATCCCACAAAACCTGAAACGCGAAAAATGGCGTACGGAAATAACCATAAAGCAGGAACCAGACCACCAGTAAAATAACCGCAGTGAAGAGCGCGATGCGTCTCGTTGCCTCTTGCTGTGCTTGAAACTCACCCTCAAACTTCACGAAATAGCCCTCGGGCAATTTCACCCTTTTCGTTACTTCACTTTTAAGACTTTCGACGAGAGTCGAAACATCTCTAACAGATGGTTTAATCGCCAAGGCATAGCGGCGCTGGCTATCTTCACGGAAAATCACGTTCGGTCCTTTTGCCTCTCTCGCATCAGCGACGAGCGACAACGGAACATGCTGACCCCCGCTTACCTCGACTGGAATCTGCGATATTTTCTCCGGTGAATCCCTCCATTCTAACGGCAAGCGGGTGACAAGATTGACCGCACGCTGGCCATCCCGCAATTCTGCGACCTCCTTGCCCCCGACGAGGGCAGAAACCTGCTCATTGAGATCCCCAGGTGTGATGCCGTAAGCACGCGCACGCGCGCGATCGACTTCGATCCGCAGTTGCGGGATCGACGACTGCACATCAAGTTTTGCGTCCTCAAGGCCGGGAATGGTTTTACAGATCGTCTGGATCTCGATGCCAATCCTTTTCAACCCCTCAAGATCTGGGCCGAATACCTTCACTGCGACGGGAGCTGAGACTCCGCTAAGCATGTGGCCGATCCGGTCCGCCAGTGGCCCGCCCACGACCGCAAAGACCCCAGGAACCGCCTTCAATCGCTTCGTGATATCCGCAAGGATCACATTGCGATCGCGATCCTTTGTTCCACTTGATGAATCAGCCCTGCGGAAGTCCACATCGAACTCCGCAGTCGAGACAGGAACCACGTGATCTCCTCGCTCGGCACGCCCAAGTCGGCGACCAACCTTGCCGACTTCTGGCACGGCGAGGATCTCCTCTTCGACGACATCCGAAATCCGGTTCATCTCCTCCAACGAAGTGCCGGGCGCAGAAGTAACCGCAACCAGCGCAGTCTCCTCCTTGAACTTGGGAAGGAAATCCTTGCCCATCTGCGGATAAAGCGAAATGGCAGCCACCACGATGCTCGCTGCCAGCGCGACTAGTAGATAGGGCTGGCTTAGTCCGAAACGAAGCCAAACATGCTCAAGCAACCACTTCATGCCACGCACGACAGCACCATCCCTGTGCACATGGCCAACCTCCGGACGAAGCAAGAACGAGCACAGCACCGGAATTGCGGTCAACGAAACCATAAACGACGCGACCATGGAGATGATGGTAGCAATAGCGATCGGAGCAAAAAGCTTGCCTTCGACCCCTGTTAGTCCGAGGAGTGGAAGAAACACTAAAATGATGAGAATCGTCGCATAAAGAATCGAGTTCCTTACCTCCCCAGAGGCGCGACCGATAACGGCAAGTCGAGCATGAGGTCTCTCGAGCGCCGCATTCTCCCTGAGCCTGCGATAGACATTTTCCACGTCGACGATGGCGTCGTCCACGACCATGCCGATGGCCACCGCAAGTCCTCCAAGCGTCATGGAGTTCACACTGATTCCTGACCACTTGAAAATTAACATGGTGATTCCAAAGGAGAGCGGCATCGCCATGAGGGTGATGAACGTGGTACGAAAATTTAGGAGGAAGATGAAGATCACAATCGTCACCATGATTGCTCCGTCGCGAATCGCTTCCATTAGATTTCCAATTGCGTGGTCGATGAAATCCTTCTGTTGGAAGAGCAGCATGGTTTCCACGCCTTTCGGAAATGATGGCTGCAGTTCCGCCAATGCCTTGTTAATTTCATCGGTCAGGGCACGGGTATCAAATCCTGGTGCCTTCGTGATCGACATGATCACTCCGTAGGTTGGCTTCTTTTCTGGGGTTTGGCTGACGGTGGCATCACCACGCATCGGCTCGATCCCCCATGCGACCTTTGCGACATCTCCAATCAAGATTGGCCGATCATTGGTTTTTTTAATAACCGTGCTAGCGATGTCACCGAGTTGCACCGTCATCGCCAGATTTCGCACCATGATTTCCGTAGTCCCCGAATTGATGAATCCGCCAGTGGTGGTCGATGCTGATGCCGATGCCGCATGCTCCAACTCCTCGAGACTCACCCCATGAGCCTGCATCTTGTAGGGATCTGGCTGGATCTCAATTTGCTTCACGCCGCCCCCCATGTTGAGGATCTCGGCAATGCCCGAGATGCTCTGCAGGCGCCGCTTGATCGTCCAATCAGCGATGGAGCGAACCTCACTCGGTGGCAGATAGCCCGGCTCGCCCACTTTAATAGTCGACCGAACCCCAACCAACAGGATTTCACCCATCAGCGAGGCGACGGGTGTCATGAATGGCACCACGCCCGCTGGAAGTTGTTCGCGTACCCCTTGAAGACGTTCTTGGACGAGCGATCTCGCCTTGTATATGTCCATATCCCAGCCGAACTCAGCATAAACGAGCGATAGAGACACATCGCTATTCGTTCGAAGACGCGTCAAGCCCGCCACTCCCATGAGTGCACTTTCGATCGGCTGCGTGATGCGCATTTCAACTTCCTCAGGTGAGAGCCCAGAAGATTCTGTTAGAATCATCACGGTTGGCTTTGATAGGTCAGGCAACACCTCTACTGGCAATTTCGATGCGGTGTACAGGCCCATCACCATGATCAGTAATGAGATCCCAACAACGATCGCTCGGTTAGCGAGTGACCAATGAATCATTTTATTCAGCATCGGTCAGCAGTCGTTGGGTTGAGGTTTGGAAGCATTTCGTTTCTTGGCAATCAAGGAGCCGAGGAGCAGTACAAATAAAACACCACTCACATACATCCATGAACCACTGGTGCCGCCATCGGTATGAACCTTGCCGCCATTTTTTGCCACTGCCATCTCAGCCCTTTTTTCGGAGGTGAGTTCTCCACCATCTGCGGCATGTTCATGTCCATGAGCGGCGTCAAGGGCCTCCTTAAGCGACACGCTGCCGCCGGCGGCGAAAGAGAGCGAGTAGGCCCCGCGGGTGACCACTTCGTCCGCAGGAAAAAGTCCGTTGACGATCTCGACCATCCGATCATTCATTGCGCCCACTTGTACCGGCGATTTGATGAAGGTGTTCTCGAGTTCAAAATGTTTGACATAAACGAACCGATTGCTGGGCTCTCCTTGCAGCGCTGCGCGCGGCACGCTCATCACATTCGCTCGATGGTTAAGCACCATCGCGAACTCCGCACGCATGTTAGCACGCAGCCGCATGCCAGGATTTGGCAATTTGAAAATGGCATCGACCGTGCCACTCTCGCGGTCGGCCACGCTGCCGAACCGAATCATTTCGCCATCGACCGATTGCTCGCCAAGCGCGGGGACATGGATATGTGCTTTGCTGCCGGGCTTGAGCATAGCGGCCTGACTTTCTGGGACGCGGGCGATGGCAAATACCTCAGATAAGTCGGAGATGTCTAGCAACTCCTTGTCCGGCTCAACTGGCTCCCCGAGGCGAACGTGGGATACGACCACCAATCCGCCGATCGGTGCCATCAACTTAATGCTGGGAGGAGGATTTCCAGGCTGACGGCTTTCGACAACGACAAGGGCTTGGCCTTTTTCAACCGTCTCGCCTTCCTTGAAATCCAAGCCCATCACCCGGCCTGAAACCCGACTGCTGACAACAGCATGGCTCTCTGGGATCTCCTCAATTCGCCCAAGGGCAAATGCGGTTTCTTCAAAGTCGGCTTCTTCGACCTCGACGGTTTCTATCCGGAGATTTTTCACGCCGATTTCGTCGAGGACAATCGTGTTAGATTCAGCGGCTCGACTCACTGAGAACAGCAGAAGAAACCAATAGCAAAAATAGAGTGAATGTTTCATGAAGTAAGTTAGATGGTTGATTTTCCAGTGGCATTTTCGTAACGAACCCTCGCAAGGTGGAAGGTGCGGATCGCCTCCAAGCGACTGACGGCCAACTGAAGACGCTTCTCACGCGCACGAAAGACATCTTGGATTTCACCCAAACCGGAGCGCTGCCCGCTTTCAGACAAGGTCACCTGCTCCTCTGCTAAAGGCAGTAGTGTGGTTTGAATCTCACGAATGATTTGATGAGATTCAATCATCTCGGCGAGCGCGGCCTCTGCCTCAAGGCCAATGGTGCGGTGGAGTGCCACAACCTCGATTTCCTTCCGTTCGTGTTTGGCGTTGGCCTCTTGAATCGCGCCTTCATTGCGATTCCAAAGCGGCCAAGGTATCTTCAGTTGAAACCCGATGATGCCCTCTCGATCGTACCCTAGCGGCTCATCTTTCGTGCGGTCCGCTGCCAGGAAGATCCCGCCTTCCACATCGTCATAGCGACGCGCCTTCTCTAAGTCGACCGCAGCCGCGGTAGCGAGCACGTCCAGGCGAGCCACATTCAAGTCTGGCCGAGACGTGATGGCCACGCTGCGATGTGGCAGCTCAGGCTCAGGCAGAGTGCCGGTCACCACGAGCCCCTGCCTAGGAGCAATTCCCAAAAGCGGCTTCAGCTCACCGATGAGTGATATTTCAGCCAAATCAGATTGCCGAATCTCCATGGCCAGACTCGCGGCCTCTAGCCTTGCTTGGCTAGCATCAACTGGAGAACCTTCACCCTTCGCAACAAGCTGCGACGCGAGCTCTGCAAGTTCTCCGGCCAATACGACCTGCTCACGGAGCAACTGCCGCCGACTTCGCTCAGCGAGAATGTTTACCACGCCGCTGCAGGCCTGACCCATCAGCCGCCGCTCATTTTCTAACACCTCGGCTTCGGATGACTTGATCTCGATTTGGGCAATCTCTCTCTCCAAACGCAAGCGGTCGGTAAGTGGAAATTTTTGCGAGAATCCCAGTTCGAATTTCGTTTCGTGAAATCCGCGGTTCCCCTCGAAGGCCGCCTCAATTTGTGGATTTGAGAGTCGCCCTGATTGATTGGCCCGCCCATGCGCTTCTTGAATCCGCAGGCGGGCGGCTGCTAGATCTGGGTTCTGTTGGTGAATTCGACGACCAACGCTTGAAAGCGAAACCACCACCTCTGGTTCCGCAAGCAATGGAAGGGAAATGGAGGCGAGAGCCACCATGGTACATGTTTGAAAGAATGACATTAATTTGGAAAAGCTGCCGCAAAAACATGCGACAAGGGTAATGATCGAACAAAATGCAAGATGGGCACGATAGACCACATCTTGAAGCGAGGGCGCAACTCAATCGCGCGCCGAGTCATCGCAGCGCGATGCTTAGATCAATGGTGGCTTTTCAGACCCCAATACGGGGGCCTCGGGCAGAATCGCTCGGTCATCTTGAACGCCCGAATAGGACGACCCGAGAATCCCGACCTTGCAATCCTGATGATTTTCGAAGGCGAATGCTACGCACTGCGAACAACAACTCGAATGATGGTGGTGATTCTGCGGGCAACCATCATCTGGATGATGCTCTTCGGGACCAGACGGATCCTGATGCTCGCTGCAACATGCATGAGCCGCCTTTGAACTGACCTCAGCATGGCTCGTGAACGATGCGAGAACGCGGACATTCAGTCCCGCAAACACGCAAGCCAACATCAGCCATGCCAAAAATGATTTCATCAACGGGGTTATATTCAACGAGCACACGGGTCGATTCAAGCAGAAATCCCGCTTGGCGATGCGCGAACTTGTGGCAAATTTGCGCTATGGAAGATGACGAATCGACACGCTACGGGAAACAATTGATCTTCAGGCGATCCGGAGATCCCCGTGAGGTCCTCGAATTGGAGACCGAGTGCCTGATCTCACAAGCGCTCGAACCCGGCCATGTCTTGGTGCGTTTGCTCGCCGCTCCCATCAATCCGGCAGATCTCAATTTCATTGAAGGCACCTATGGCATCAAGCCCACCCTGCCAGCGACCCCCGGCATCGAAGGCCATGGAATGGTCGAGTTGAGTGACTCCGCAGAATTTGAAACTGGAGACTTGGTGATCTTCCTTCGTCGTGCCTCGACTTGGTCATCACACACCACGGTTCCTGGAGACGCACTTTTCAAAGTGCCACACGGCATTGATCCCATGCAGGCAGCGATGCTCAAGGTCAACCCAGCGACCGCATGGCAATTGCTTCATGGCTTTGACCAGTTGGAACGCGGCGCATGGATCGTGCAAAACGCAGGAAATTCCGGCGTCGGGCGTTGCGTGATCCAATTGGCCCAACACCTCGGCATCCGCACCATCTCGTTCGTCCGCCGACCTGAATGCGTTGGCGAGCTTGAAAAACTCGGTGGCGACCACGTCTTCCTCGACAATGACGACTACCATGCGACTGCCCGCGAGATTCTCGGTGGCGCAAATGCAGCGCTTGCGCTCAACGCCGTGGGCGGAGACAGCGCGCTGCGCTTGATGAAACTCCTCCGTGAAAGTGGTCATCACATCACCTACGGGGCGATGGCGCGTAAGCCTCTCACCATTCCTAACGGCATGTTGATTTTCCGCGACATCCAAGTGCGGGGCCTTTGGGTGACGCGGTGGATCGAAAACACCCCGGCGGAGACAGTGCAGTCGGTCTATCAAAATCTAGCAGATCTTGTCGTCGCTGGCAAACTCCACCAACCGATTGATTCCACCTTTCCCATCGAACAGTTCCACGAAGCGCTCGATCGAGTTGGTTCGGCAGATCGATCAGGGAAAGTTCTCTTGATCCCTTGAGTTTCTGGCCTGTCGCAGAATTTAAATCTCCGCCAAAACCTCACCAAACACCGTGAGGGTGTCATCCAAATCCGCCTCGGTGTGCGCGAGGGAAATAAACCCAGTTTCATAGGGTGAAGGCGCCAGATAGATCCCCTTGTCGAGGCAACCCCAGAAGAATTTTTTGAAGAACTCCAAGTCCTGCTTCATCACATCGTTGACGTTAACGATCTCTCGTTCCGTGAAGAAAAGACAGAACATCGACCCGACACGATTGAAGCGGTGAGGCACCCCTTTTTCGGTAAGGAGCTGGCGCAAACCTTGTTCGAAGTGTGCGCCCAGCGAATCGAGCCGCGCGAAGCCCGAGCGGTTTTTTAACTCCCGCAACTGCGCAAGACCCGCCGCCATTGCCAGCGGATTTCCACTGAGTGTGCCGGCCTGATAGACTGGGCCGAGCGGCGCGAGGAAATCCATCACATCGGCCCGCCCCCCAAACGCACCCACCGGCAACCCACCGCCGATGACCTTGCCGAAGCAGCTCAGATCTGGCGTGAGGTTTTCAAGTCCTTGCACGCCCGCCTGTCCGAGCCGAAACCCAGTCATCACTTCGTCGAAAATCAACAAGGACCCGTACTTTTTCGTAATGGACGAAAGCAAATCGAGATACCCCGCCCGCGGAAAAACCAACCCGGCATTCGCCGGATAAGACTCCACGATGATCGCCGCGATCTCCTCGCCGCGACTCGCGAACAAGGCCTCCAATGCCTCGGGGTCATTGTAGGGCAATACGATGGTCTTCTCAGCGAATGATCGGGGAACGCCTGCCGAATCCGGCTCGCCATGCGTGAGTGCACCCGACCCCGCAGCAACCAACAAGGAATCGCTGTGACCGTGATAACAACCGTCGAACTTCACGATGCAATCCCGCTTGGTAAACCCACGCGCCAGCCGGATGGCCGACATCGTCGCTTCGGTACCCGAGTTGCACATCCGGACTTTTTCCACCGACGGCACCCATTCACAAATCGTGCGGGCCATTTCCACTTCAAACAGATTCGGAATACCAAACGAGATGCCGCTCTTTGCGACCTCGTGAATCGTGTTGGTGATGGCGACAGGCGCGTGCCCCAAGATGTTAGGCCCCCACGACCCGATGTAGTCGATGTAATGCTTGCCATCGATGTCCTCGATCCGGCACCCCGCGGCACGGCGGACGAAAAATGGCTCTCCACCGACATTTCGGAATGCTCGGACGGGAGAATTCACGCCGCCAGGGATCACCTGCTTGGCGGCAGCGAACATTTTTTGGGAGAGCGGGCCTTGCGCGTTCATGCGTGAACCATGAATGAGGAATTTCAAACGTCCAACCGCGAAGCGCAGGGAATGGGCGAAAATTTTGAGATTATCCCAATTTTAGGGCGCATCAATCGGCGAGGTCCCGAAGAAATTCGGGTGTTTCACAATTCGGAATCCATGCTTTGTTTGTTCATGGCCCTTCATTGTCCAGACACCTTGACCGCGGTGGCAGATCTCTTCATGGAGATGACACCCGAGAAACTCAGCCGCCTTGGTGACATTTACAGCCCTGGGATTGAATTTCACGACCCGATCCACGAAGCGCGTGGACTGGATTCCCTCAAGCTCGTGCTTTCCAAGTGGTTCGAGAAAATGCCCAAGGTGTCATTCAAGGTGCTCGATGCTCATGGCGACGACCTTACAGGCTTCCTCCTGTGGACGATGAGCTATGGGTCCAATGGCGACGAGCGGGTAATTCACGGCATGAGCCATTTTCGCTTCGCACCCGACGGGCGAATTCGTGAGCAGCGAGACCAGTGGGACGCGTCGTTTGTGCTTTATGGCGAGCAGCCGATCCTCGGCTGGCTAATGCACAAGATCAAACGCCGCGCACAAGTCATCCCTGAAACACGCGGCAGGCGAATCCCTCACAAACCGTAACCTCACGCCCAGCACCTCGTAGGTAAACTCCCCGAGGGAAATACTGGGATCGCAGTGCTTCAAGGACATCGGCTGGCGGGGACTCCGGAACTTCAAATTTCATCACACCTCGCTCGTGGAGATCCAGCGCGGCCAGCAGCAATGGTGCCGCAAACGACTGGGTCTCTAACACCCTCGAACCCGCGCGCAACAGGGCTTCCGCGCGTTTCGCGTAGGCCGGATAATCTGCTAGAATCGCGAGCTTGAGTAAATTCTCCGCAGCAAGGTGATTCGGAGATGGCTCGGCCCCATCGTAGTCCTCACGAATCACTAGTAGCGTCTCACCCGCAAGCTCCGAGCGCATGACATAACCCGCTTGGCTAACATCCCAGAACTCCTCATCGAGCTTCTTTTGGAGTTCAAGCGCCCATGCCAACCATCCCGCACCCGGCGAAATCGCATGCAGCTCGATCAGCCCAGAAATCAAAAAAACATAGTCCGAGGGAAATCCTTTAACCTTGCCCCGCTGACCACGGTGGGCGCGAAACAGCGAATCCCCGTCCCACAGCGACTTCTTCAAAAACTCCGCTGCCGCACTCGCCGCTTGTGCTAGAGGATCGCCACCCAGCACCCGCGCTCCGCGGGCTAGCGCACCGATCACCAAACCATTCCAGGCCGTCACGATCTTATCATCACGATGAGGCAGTGGACGTCGTGACCGAACTTCCATTAGAATCTCACGACAAACCGCCAGTCGCTGGCGAATTTCACTCTCGGAGCAGTCGAAACGCTCGGCCAATTCCTCCTCATGCATCGCGCGAAAAAGCGTGTTCTGATTTTCCAAATCACCGTGAGGATCGCTTTCGGGCCGAGCATTACCCTGAGCCTCCACACCGAAGGCTGCCGAGAAAATCGCCGCATCTCGCGGAGTCAACAGCGCAGAAATTTCACGAGCCTCCCACGTCCAGAATGCTCCCTCGCGCTTTTCGGCCGCGTCCACCTGCGGCAGGCTGTCGGCATCCTCCGCTGCATGGAAGGCCCCACCCGAATCACGCAGCGTATCTAACAGGTAACGAAAAATTCTCTCTACCACCTCGCGGAAAGTGCCGTCCTTGGAGATCTGCCACGCATCGAGATAGGCCATCGCAAGTTGGGCTTGGTCATAGAGCATCTTTTCGTAATGCGGCACGTGCCAGTAGCGATCCACTGAATAGCGGTGGAACCCGCCACCCAGCTGATCATGCATGCCACCTGCGGCCATCGCGCGAAGCGTGCGCTCGCTCATCTGCCATGCCATGGCTCCCTCCTCGCTTTCCAAGCCGAAGCGCTCGCTGAGCTGCATGAGGGCCCGAACGATCACCGGCCGCGGAAACTTGGGCGCACCACCGAATCCACCCCAATTCGGGTCATCGAGCGAGTCGCAGCGGTCCAAATAGTCGCCGAACACCTTGGGATCAGGCAGGCCTCGCAGGGCAATGGTCTCCGATGCTTCCTTTTGCAATCCTTCTAACACCCTAGCCGCACTGGACTCCATCTTCACGCGGTCGTCCCGCCACAAGCGTCCTAGCTCATGGCAAATTCTAACAAATCCAGCTCGTCCTTGCCGATCCTCTGGCGGAAAATACGTCCCCCCGACCACTGGCTTTCCCTCGGGCGTGAGCCACACACTCATCGGCCAGCCGCCCTGACCCACCGTCGCTTGAACAAAGGCCATGTAGGTGGCATCGATGTCTGGGCGCTCTTCGCGGTCGACCTTCACGTTGATGAAATGATGGTTCATTACCTCCGCCACGCGCTCGTTTTCAAAGCTCTCACGCTCCATCACATGACACCAATGGCAGGTTGAATAACCGACTGACAGAAATACCAGTTTCCCCTCTGCCTTTGCGCGCTCGAAAGCCTCATCACTCCATCCCAGCCAATCGACGGGGTTGTGAGCGTGCTGTAGCAAGTAGGGAGAGGTCTCGTGGATCAACGCATTGGGCATCGCCCAAATGCTACATCCCAAACGATTGCTGTCCACTCTCGCGGACGAAGCCGCCCATCAGCGCTCGGGCGCCGGAGGGGCTGAAGGGGGCAGGCGCCTCAGTGCGGGTGCAGCAGGTGTCGAGTTCACCTTAGGCTGCTCAGGCGCACCACGGCGGAAGCCCAGCCCGAAATCGGTGGCAAACAGCGTGTTGCTTTGGTTTTTGAAGATGAATTGCAAATTGGCTTGGGGCGCACTCATGACGCTGACCTCACCTGGCTTATAGGTGAACCATGCTGGTTTCTCACTCGAGACCTTCGCCGACTTCGACGAGATCATCCCAAAAGCATTGTCGTCGCGCAAATGCTTCAGCAACTCCGGCGATGCTTTCACTTCGATGAACCACTGCCATTTGGTAACCCCTTCGGCATCGCTCCATTCGTGACGCTCTGCGTGGACGATTTGGTCGGCCCCAGTCGGCGTCCTCCAAAATGCGCGTTGGAACACAGCGACGGGATCGGTGACCACGTGATTTGGCGGTGCCCCCTTCCAAGCGATCGCCGCGACCTTATCGGCTACCGAATCCTTGTGATGCGCCATCCGATACCAAACAAGCCCTGTGAGCAAGACGGCTAACGGAATCAGTATAAGCCAAGGTCTTTTCATGAGTGCAGAACTGGATTCGTTTTCAAGTGGGAGAATTTCATATTTCACGCTGCCTTGGTGCAACCGTCGATCCTAAATCCATCATCCGCTCGAGTGGCCGCGATCTCCTCACGGAGTCTTCCGCGCTTCGATGTGTTTGAACAGAAGGAATAGGTCGCTATTCGACGTGAAAATGGTGGTCGTATCCTTGCCTAACGTCTTTTGATAGGTATCGAGCGTCTTGACGAACTGATAGAAATCCGCAGCGGATGGACTCGAATTGTAAGCAGCTGCATAAATTCCAGTGGCTTCGGCATCAGCCTTGCCCTTGATTTCTTGCTCCTTGCGGTAGGCTTCCGACTGAATCGAGAGCAAGTCACGCTCCTTGCGACCGATGATTTTGGCCGCCTCGCCTGCGCCTTCGGAGCGGAATCGGTCAGCGATTTGATTGCGCTCCGAGGCCATTCGCGCATAAATTTTATCGATCACCCCAGACTTGTAGTTGATCCGCTTGAACCGGACATCGAGCAATTCGATCCCCCACGCCTTCACAATTGGCTGCGCCGCAGCAAGGATCTGCTCATCCAACACGCTTCTCCCGTACCGGATCGGTGGGAGCAGTCCGAGATTCGAGTTCGCGGCAGTGAGTGCCTCATCGCGGGCAGGCTTGCGATTCTTATCGCTGCGGATCACCTCGATCAAATCGTGCGAGGCGATCACGCTGAGCGTTTCGCTGCCGATGATGTCGTCCAACCGAGAAAGAGCGCTGCGTTCGTCGCGAAGCTTGGTGAAATAGACTTGGGGGTCGGAGATTCGCCAGCGGGCGAAGTTGTCGACCGTCACGTAGAGCTTGTCCCGCGTCGTCATTTCACTGGCAGGACCGTCCCAAGCGAGGATCCGTTTTTCGATGCGATTCACCTGCTGAATGAATGGCAATTTCCAATGGAGCCCAGCCTCATTGTTGGTAGGGTCCGAGTTAATCGCATGACCCACTGGCTTGCCAAACTCGGTGATGAACACCTGCTCGGTTTGGTCCACGGTGTAGGCCATGCTCGAAACGACAATGATGCCGATGGCGGTGAAGAAAAGTAGAAGAATGGTTTTCATAACTTAGGAAAAGAGGTCGATCACTTGAGATTCATGAGGGGGAGGAATTGCTTGGCGTCCTCGTCGATGACGATCTTGGGCCCAAGCTTGGGTAGCACCTCGTTCATGGTCTCCAGGTAGAGTCGTTGTTTGGTGATCGCTGGGGCCTTGTCGTATTGGAGGAGAAGCTCCTTGAACCGAGCCACATCTCCTTGGGCTTCATTGATGCGCTGAACGGCAAATCCCTCAGCGCCAGAGATCCTCTGGTCGGCAAGTCCCCTGGCCTTGGGAATCACGCGGTTGTAGTCGCCATTTGCCTCGTTGATCAATTGCTCGCGTTCTTGTTGAGCGCGATTGACCTCATCAAATGAACGCTGCACCGGCGCCGGAGGATGAACATTCTTGAGTTGGATTTGTTCGGCCGTGACTCCCATGTCGAGAACCTGCAACACCGACTTGAGACGCTTGAGCGCCTCCTGAGCGATCTCGGTACGGCCAATCGTGAGGACCTCATCCACGGTGCGATCCCCAATGACTTCGCACATCACACTTTCTGTTAGGTCACGGAGAGTTGCCCCAGGGCTACGAACTTGGAAAAGGTATTTTTCTGGCGACGAAATGCTATACTGCACGATCCACTCGACCTGTGCGGCATTCAGATCGCCCGTGACCATGTCTCGCTCAAGGTCTGCCTCATCGCTCGATTGGTCTGGGTTGGTGGAGTTAGGGGTTCCGAATCCAAATTCCAACTTCAGCTGCCGCCGGACTGGCACGATCGTCGCCGTGTCAACGCCGTAGGGCAGTTTGAAATGCAAGCCAGGCTTGGCGATGAACTGGAATTTCCCGAACCGCTGGACCACCGCTTCAGATTCTGAGCTCACCGTGTAGTAGCCGGAAAACACGCCGATCAACAAAAAGACCGCACCCGCAGCATACAGGAGTGACTTGGGCGAGAAGTTGAGCGAAGGGCGCGGCAGCTCGACGATGTTGTTCATGGGTGGTGGATTTATGATCTAGAATGATGATGGACGAAAACGGACAAATCTAAACGCCCGAGATCTTGGTCAGCTTCAGTTTACCCACAACTTAGGGAATAAGGAACCTTGAAAATTTACCTGATTTTGTAACCCCATGCGATGCATCCATCCTCGGATAACCCATGGCAGCTGGGTCCGCGCTTCATGGATTGCAATGTATTACGGATTTCCGAATGATTCGCTTTGACGGACTAGGTTTGTGTTCGTAGTGAATATGAATCGTATTGACCATGAACTGTCCGCGCTGTGTCCAACGAATCCACCGAGCCGCGGCGTCTTGCCCGCACTGTGGGTTTTCGATCGAGGACGCAGACGAGCGATTTGGGGCCGATCCGCCGCAGATTCGCTGCCTCACCGATAGCGCTGGCATTCTTCGCCGCCGCGACCGCCAGAGCGTCGAGTCGGCCATGGAGAAATTCACGCGCCGGTTTCCTCAGATTTTTCTAGCTCTTTACACGGGGTCGCTGGGGGATGCTGCAAACATTCGGCAATTCAGCTTTTGGCTCCTGAATCGCGCGGTCTATGAAGACACGCCATCGCGCCTAGCGAATGACGCCGGCATCCTGGTGACCATCGATCCAGAATCCAAGGCCGCAACCATGGCATTCGGTTACCTGCTAGATTCTCTCCTCAGCACCCAAGACACTTTCGAGTGCCTATCTCGCGCTCATCCCTACTGGCTTGATGGAAGATATGCCGATGGCTTCCTCAAAGCGATCAACCACCTCGAGGTAATCCTCCGCAAGAAATGCAAAAAAGCGCGGCGCGACTCTGGGCCCTTGAAACGCATGGAATTGGCGCCACATCCTGCCGGAGATCTTGGCCAAGGTGGTCAACCATTCGACCGATCAATCGCTGAACCACCGACGACTGAGGAGGCTGCCTCATGAAGTTTTTTACCCAACTCGTCGCGACCATGGCAGCGATCGTCCTACCGATTTCTGCGGCCAACCCTGCGCCTGCTGGTGCAAACCCGCCGCCTGTCGAATTACCTCCGACCCCTCCGCCCACAGAAACCGTGAGGCCATTCACCCCAATCCCAGAAAAATTCATCCCCTCCTATTTCGGCAAGCGGCCCGATTCCTACCTCATCGATCCACAGAAGCTGCTAAGCCCGTCAGACTTCCGCAGTCGCCTCGCGTTTCTGAACTATCATGCCAGCGACTCAGCCATCGACCTATTCGTATTCGTCATCGGCGCAGATCAGGAAATTCCAGCGGGAGTCCGGTTAGATGAAACCATTCGACGGTTTTTCTCCAATGGGCGCCCTGCAGTGATCGTTTTTTATTATCCGAACTCCGTGCAGCGCTCGACGCTCCTCCTCAGCCCCTCCATCGCCAACACCATCCCGCAAGCAGAACAGCACCGGATCCTTGAGAGCGCGGTGATGCAGGCAAACCGCAAAACCAATGTTTCCGAGCAAACCGAGCAATTCCTCGTCCAATTATCGATTCGCATCTATTGGATGGAGCAACTGATCTCTGACAAACCGGCCAAAAGCAATGAGGCACCTCAGGCCGACCTCAACCCCTCTCGCATCAAAGCCGCGGCCAAAGCGGCTCAATTGGCGAAGCTCCAAGAGATCGCTATGCGGCTCGTGATCCCAACTGCCGTTGTATTTGGAACACTTGCCTTCATCGCGTTACTCGTGACTTGGCGGAGATTGACGGCCCGCCATTTCTTCCCCGTGCATCAGGTGGAAAGCCGCCTCGGTGGGGACCATGCGGCTGGGGTTGGCGCGGTGATCACCTTTGCGAGCGCCAAGGTGCCGCCTGCTTCACAGCGCGAACAGGTTGCCGATTTCAGTCGTCGATTCTAACTGATCGAATCAGAACGAGGCATCCCTTAGCCTCTCCGGATCTTTGATCCATTGAACAAGATCATCATCCGGTAAATCCGCTTTTTGCGCGTCTCAATCTTGCCCGTGACGAGATCAAAACGCTCCGGAATTTCCTGCCGATGGATGTCCACACTCGCCCGGAATCCTCGCTCGGAAAAAATATCAATTAGAATTGCAATGGCCACCGGATCGTTGAAAAGCGGATCCTCCGTGTTAATCATCGCCCGACCACTCACCGCATAGCGCTTGATGATGGGCATCATCTTTCCTTGGATAAAGTCCACGACTGCTAGCAATAGCTGCGCATGGGCAAACTGGTAGCCATCGAGGCGATTGACCAGCTCCTGCCTCGCCTGCTGGACGATCTCATCTGCAAGCGGGATGTGGCGGAGCGTATCGTAGGTGAGCGGCTCAAGCTCAAGCGAACTTTGATACTCAAGCTCGTTGATGATGTTCTGCTGGACCACCTCGATCGGAGCCTGAGCATTGATGAAATGGTAGTGGAAAATCTCTCGAAGCGAGACGAGCGCATCGTAGGTTTTTTCCTTAAACGTTCGGTAGCGATTGCGGGCGAGTTCGGGCGAAAAGTCGGTATTTCGCTCTTCTTCAAACTCCCCGATGCCAGATTGCCGAATCTCCGCATTGCGAACCACCGCTTCGCGGCCACGCTTGAGCTGGCGGGCGATGCTCTCCGCCTCGTCCACGAAGAGCACCATGATGTGGAATGTAGGCTGTCTAAATTGAAATGCCAGCGGCGTGCCCGAGAACTCGCGACGCAAGAGGATCATCTGATCGTAAAACATCTTGAGGCACTCGACTTGGACAGTCGTGCGAGGAAATCCGTCAAGCACCGCACTGTCGCGAAACTCCGGCTTGAGCAACTCATGCAGCAAGAGTCGGAGCACTTCCTCGTCGCCCACCATGCCACCGTCCGCCTTGATCTTCGTCGCCTCAGGCGAGTCTAACAGCTCACTGATCACGATCGGTGGAGCCGTGATACTCCGAACCGAGCAAATGAATGCCGTGTTCGTACCCTTACCCGAGCCAGGCGCCCCTCCTAACAGAATCAACTCCTTGGGGAAATGCAAATTCTCTCGTCCGAATGCCTTTTCCAAGCCTTTCCAAACCCGATTGAAAATCAGCTGGGCGTCCTTAATTTCAAGGTCTGGATTGGTTGAGGTGGCGACTGGTTGATTCGGCTTCACTGAAAGAAAATGGTAATAAAAATTGCGAGCGGATGCGAGCAGGGAGTGGTCATTCGACACGCTCGACTCCTTCAGGGAGATCAACGGCGGATTTCACGCTTCCATCCGCCTGCTTTTCATGGCGGACATGGATCGGCCCTTTCGGGGTGGGATACGTTCCCTCTGCCCATTCCAAGCGACCAAGATGCGGAGCGATCCTTACCTTGCCGAAGCCTGGAGTCACTGGGACGATGCCCAAAACATTCTTGCTCAACCATGCGGTGGGCCCGCCCGACCAGCCGTGACAAAAGCTGTGGCGAAACCCAACATAGCAAAATGCCCCGAAGTCTCCGTGGAGATCTTTTTTGCCCGCTGGTACCCGCTCATCAATGCGCCCTGAGTTCTCGGTCCATGCGAGATCAAAATCCTCCCAAAACGTGGTCGCTCCCACATCCAACATGCCGCCCCAATAGCGGCTGATGAAATCCATTCCCGTATCGAAATCCCCTGACTTCGCGAGCGCATTGAGAACATAAAACCCGTAAAAAGTTCCTAGATCCTTGGGCCCATCTTTTTTGAGCACCTTGGAAGAAACCTCTGACGCCTCGCGAAACCCAGCAATGGAGAGCAATGCCGCAGGGGATTTACGACCACTCGATTCGGGTGTGTGGGTCTTCAACCGGGACGCCGCCACTCGGCAAAGCCGCGCGGTCTCAGGATCATTCAACACCTCACAAAGCCTCGCGCCGCTTTCCATCGTCAGCGTCATCATCGCTTGCAGGCCCTCATGCACCGCGGTCTTGTCCCGGTAAGTTGGCCAATCGAGAAAACGCATGCCATCCAGTTTCTCGCGCCCATTCTCGCCAACATAGGTCGTCAAGCGCTTGAGCAATTCGATTAGATACGGTTGTTGCTGCTTGAGATAAGCCAGGTTTCCATGGTGCATGTACCACTCCTCGTGAATCAGAATCCACCACATGGAGTATGAGCTTATCCCATTCATCCACTCGGTGACCGGCGTCATTTCACGACTCAGGTCGAGACTCTTCGGCACCACTTCATTCTCACCAAACACGCAATTGATCACGCTCACCTCAGGATGCATGTCTCCCATCCAGACCAGTCGGTCACGCTTGATCCCATCCCACAGGTAGTCCTGCATGTTGAGATGAACGGTGTAGGCCCCCGTCTTCCAAACCTGGCTCAATCGTTCATCCGAGCAGGTGAACGAACCCACGTACGGCACATCTCGAATCGTAAGCACCGCCCGCGCTTGGCTGATCTCCACCGTCTGCTCGGGATCCACGTTATCGATGCGGACAAAGCGGAATCCACTCGGGCCGATCGTACTCTTCCCGAGCCACGGCAGCATCACCGACCGGTCGCGCACCGCATGGTCGTTTTGGGCACCACGGTCGCCGAGTTCTGCCATCGCCTCGGAAACGGACTCGCCCAATCGCACCCGAACCGAAACCCCTTTGGGCTGTGACATCGTGGTAAACAACTCAACCGATCCCGCGATTTCCACCCCGAAGTCGATGACGATCGACCCGCCAGGGAGGAGCTGAAGCGGTGGATGCGGGTCAGCCAAAGTCGCTTGTCCATTCTGCGGTTGGAGCAGATTCTCCGAGTTCACCACTCCCTTGTCCGATGCCCAGACAATGCGCTTCGGCTGGATGAAAAACGATGTCAGCGGACTTTTTTCGGCAGCGACTGGAAACCCAGGCGGAGATGCCTCAGACACCATCGAGCTAACTAAAAAAACCGCTGGAATGAGGCAACCTAGGAGATTCATTAAAAAATTAATTTCGATTAGAAATCGAATTGATCGATGTTATCCTTAGTGAATACAAATGGTTTTCCGAGAACGATGTTATCGCCAACCACGTCGATCTTCCCAAGCTTGCCCGCGTTGAACTCCTTGGCGCCGGCAACAAGTTCACCTTTCGCGACTGCAGCACCCGCCATCACCGAGAGATAACCGAGTTGCTCGACATTCCAAAGAATGACCGCTTGGGTGACGCCCTCTTTGACGTAGGCCTTATTTTCGCTGGGCAATCCCAGTCCAAGCACTTTGACCGCTCCAGCTTTGCCAGCTTGTTTCACGGCTTCGGCTGCACCGGGGACCGCGGGCGAGCAAACGCCGATGATCGCCTTCAAGTTTGGATAAGCGCTCAAGAGGTTCGTGGCTTCCTGCTGTGCCTTATCTTTTTGGTCGTCACAGGGCTTGATGTCCACCAGCTTCATGTTTGGGTACTTTGTGGCATGGCGCTCCTTAATGTACTTGATCCACTCGTTGAGGTTAGAGGCTGTTAGAGTTCCCGTAATGATGGCGAACTCACCTTCTCCACCTGTTAGGCTTGCAGCACTGTCCATCAATTGCTCACCGATTCCCTGAGCCGTTGCCTGATTGACGAAGAACGAGCGAGCGTCCGTGTTGGCATCCGCATCATAGGTGACCACTTTGATTCCAGCAGCTTGTGCCTTTTTCAATGCCGTCGAAATCGAATCTTTGTTTTCGCATGCTGCGGCGATCACGTCGACACCATCGGTGATCCAGTTCTCGACGATTTCATTTTGTTTGGCGGGGTCTGAGTTGATCGGGCCATCAAATTTCAGCTCAGCATTGAGTTCAGCGGCAGCGGCCCGCGCACCTTTTTCGCAAGTGACGAAGTACTGGTTGCCTTTGCTCTTCGGAAGCAGGGCGATGGTGAGCTTGCTGCTAGAATGCGACTTGCTGCAAGAAATGAAAGGAAGCGTGGCGATGAGCGCGACGGTGGCGGCGAGGGTTTTGCGTTTCATGAGTTTGCTGGGTTAGGAGAGGTGTTTGCAAAAGACTGCTTGCGGGCGCGGCGGACGGCCAGCGTTTTTGTCAATGCGCCTAGGGAAAGTGCGGTGAGCAGGAGCAATCCGGTGAGAAGTCCTGAGAGCTCTCGGGCGACGCTAGCCACGGGCTGATCAAAAATTCGGTAGTCGGAAATTCGGGTAAGACCGTTGTTGAGAATCGCGAGAGCGACCCAACCCAGAAGCGTGCCGGCCACCGTTCCGGAGCCGCCAAAGATGCTGACGCCCCCTAGCACCACTGCCGTAATCGCCAGCAATTCATAGCCAATCCCAGCATTCGCACGAGCCTCGCCGAGCCTCGCCACGAGAACGACTGCGGCAATTCCCGCTGCGGCCCCTGCGATCATGTAAGCCAGGCTCGTGTTGCGCGCGACGGGAATCCCCGCATACCGAGCCCCATCCGCCGCGTAGCCAATGGCGCGGAACGAACGGCCAAAGGTCGTCCGGTGCACCAGCAACCCAATGCCAGCCGCCACCCCGATAAAAATCCACACCTGAGCTGGAAGGCCCGCAACATCAGAATTCCCTAACGCCAGAAACGAGGGCGGGAAGCCAGAATACGATTCCGCACCATGGGTAAGCGCCTCCGCCAAACCTCGGAAAAGCGAAAATGTCCCCAAGGTCACGATCAGCGGAGGCAAGTTCAAGCGAGTGATCAATACTGCGTTAAAACCACCGCCCAGCGCACCGATCCCGACCGCGGCCAAACTCGCCAGCCACGGATCCATCCCCAGCCGGTTGACCATCATGCCAAACAACACTGCGCACAGCCCCATCATCGAACCCACCGACAAATCGATGCCTCCTGTTAGAATCACTGGGGTCATCGCCACCGCGAGGAGACCGATTTCCACCGAGTGACGGAATACGTTGGAAACGTTGCGCCCCACGAGGAAATTGCGGCCTAACAACTGGAAGAGCACGACCTCCACCAAGATCGCGAGCACCAGCACAACCTCATGACGGGCGAGCAATGATTTGAAAGAAATTGACCTTGAACTAGGCATGGGGTTCGTCGGTTAGAATTGAGATTTGCGGCTGCGAAGTCCATCTGCCACCACAGCGAGAAGAATCACCAAACCCTGAATCGCCTTCTCCCAATAGGGCGGCTCGTGAAAATGGGTGAGCGCGGGATTCACGTTTGCGAGAAGTAGCATCCCTAATAAAACACCCCACATCGTGCCTCGCCCCCCGCTGATCGCCACACCCCCAACCACTGCTGCGGCAATGGTTTTAAGATCAAGCCCATCGCCACAATTGGGTTGGACCTGTGGCGACTGCACCAAGTTGAGCACTGCCGCAAGTCCAGCGAGAAGCCCCATCAGAACGAACACACCGAAGGTGGTACGCTTGGGATCAATTCCGGCCAATCGCGCTGCCTCGGCATCGGTCCCAGTCGCGTAAATTTGTCGGCCACCCATCAGGTTTTTCATAGCCCATGCGGCACCCACGACCAAGGTGAGGGCAATGGACACCACGACCATTTGCCCCACTTGCTGGCTGAGCCCAAACCATTGAATGCCGTTCGGTAGCGCAAGCAAGCGCCCCTGCTGCCATAACCGCAGCGCCTCCTGCCACGTGACCATTGTCGCTAGAGTGACGACAATGCTGGGGAGTCCAAGGTAAGCAACCAGCACTCCATTGACCGCACCCATGAGAGCGCCTACCCCCAAGGCAGCGAAGACCGCCACGCCTAACGGAAATCCCGCAGAAGCAGTGACACCCGCGACGATCGCGCACATGCTGAACTGAGCGCCGATCGAGATGTCAATCTGTCGGGAAATGATTACCAATGCGATTCCTACGGCAGCCACCAATGCAGGCATCTGCGAGGTGAGCCGTGAACCAAGCGGTTGGGCTTGGAAAAAGTGCGGTGCAAAAACTGCTAGAGATAGGAGCAACAACGCCAAAGCGATCGCAACCGTGAGTTCACGAAAATACTTGTTCATGAGGCAACCTCGTTTCTGTTGGTTCCGAGAGCGGCAGCCATCACCGAGTGAGCGTCTGCATCCTGCTTCTCGAGGATTTCTACAAGCTTGCCATTGCGCATCACGGCAACGCGGTCACTCATTCCCAAGACCTCTGGAAGATCGCTGGAAATCATCAACACGGCGAGACCCTCACGCGCCAGGCCGCGGATGATCTTGTGAATTTCACTTTTCGCTCCGACATCGACCCCCTGCGTCGGTTCATCGAGAATGAGCAACTTCGGCTGAGTTGCGAGCCACCGGGCCACACTCACTTTTTGCTGGTTGCCTCCGCTTAAGCTACCGCCGGGCGCGTCTGGGGAAAATGCCTTAATGCCCAAATCTCGGATGAAATCCTTCGCCAATTGATGTTCGGCGGCAAGACGTAGCCAGCTGTTAGGAAAAAACCGCGGATGACTCGCCATCGTCATATTTTGAGCGATCGGCATCTCGAGGATCACTCCGTGGCGACGGCGATCTTCCGGCACATATGCGATCCCCCGTGCAATTGCCTCACGCGGGGACCTAATGTGCAGCACTTCTCCATTCAAAATGATTTCACCCGAATCTGCCGGAGTGATTCCAAAAAGGATTCGAGCCAATTCCGTGCGGCCAGCACCCACCAGTCCAGCCATCCCAACAATTTCGCCCGCTCTAATTTCCAAGTTCACACCGCTGACGCCGCTAGCAGCACATCCCAACTCTCTCAGCTCCAGCACCGCTGCGCCAGGCGCTCCTTCGGATGGCGGATAGATCGATGACACTTCCCGCCCCACCATCAGTTTGATCATCGCCGACTCCGTGAGAGAATCGACTGCATAAGTGCCAACGCTCTCACCATCGCGTAGCACGGTCACACGGTCCGCCAACGCAAAAATCTCCTCGAGGCGATGGGAAATATAAATCACACCCACTCCATTTTTCCGGAGGTCGCAAACCACCTTGAAAAGCAACTGCTGCTCCTTTTGAGTGAGCGAGGCGGTCGGCTCATCCATCACCACGATGCGTGCGCCGGACCCCAGCGCACACGCGATTTCCACCAACTGCTGCTCGGGCATCGAAAGCGAGCGAACCACGGCATCTGGCGAGATCTCCGCACCGATTTGCTGAAGGAGCTCGACCGCGTGCTTGCGTTGGGCGGCCCAGCGAACCCGAGAGAAGAGCCCTGATTTTTTTAAGCGAAGCCCGATATTCTCCGAAACGGTTAGATCAGGAAAAAGCGCTGGCTGTTGGTAAATGCAGGCAATCCCAAGCTCGCGTGCCTTGGAAGGTGTTAGATGAGAAATCTCCACACCCGCGACCCTCATGCTTCCGCCATCTGGCTGATGCGCGCCCGTGATCGTTTTGATGAGGGTGGATTTCCCTGCACCATTCTCTCCCAAGAGTGCGTGCACCTCCCCCGGATTCAATTCAAACGACACCCCTTTCAACGCACGGACCGCGCCGAACGATTTGCGAATTTCTGAAAGTTGAAGTAATGTCTGCAAACCCATGGGTTGGTTGGTGATTCTAATCAAACTCGTTTGCTCAAGACCGCATTTTCATACTGTTTCACCTCCGACAACCAAGCCGTGCCGGCAGGGACATTTTGCGATTCACAATAAGCATCCCAAACCGCACCCCATGGCAAGCTCTTGGTTTCTTCCATCAACGCGAGTCGCGCGGTGTAGTCGCCCGATTTCTCTGCATCGCGGAGGGCGACTGGCTCTAACAATGCCATGAGAAGCGCCTTGAGCGTGTTGCGGGTTCCAATCGTCCACGCCGCGATCCGGTTGATGCTGGCGTCGAAGAAGTCGAGTCCGATGTGAGTGCGGGAAAGCAATTGGTTGCGCACCAATTCCGCAGCGATCGATTTTAGGGCATCGTCGAGGGTCACGACGTGGTCGCTGTCCCACCGGACACCGCGGCTGACGTGCAGAAGGATTTCTGGCACATACATCAACGCGGACGTCAACTTGTCGGCAATGCCTTCCGTCGGATGGAAATGACCGGCGTCGAGGCAGAGGAGTTTATGGTTCTTGATTGCGTAGCCCATGTAGAACTCGTGCGAACCGACCACGTAGCTTTCACTGCCGATGCCGAACAATTTGCACTCCACCGCATCGAGGTGGTACTTCGGGTTGAGTTTTTTGGCAAACACCTTGTCTAGTGAGTCGGATAGGCGTTGGCGCGGCGCGAGCCGATCCACGGGGGTGTCTTTGTAGCCATCAGGAATCCAGACGTTCGTAACCGTCGGTGACCCAAGTGCCTTGCCCATCGACGCGCCGATTTCACGGGAGGCGATGCAATGCTCGATCCAGAAATCCCGAATGGATTTTTTCGGATGGGAAAGCGTGAATCCGTCGGCAGCTTTCGGGTGCGCAAAGCAGGTCGGATTGAAATCCATGCCCATGCCATTCGCCTTTGCCCAGTCGATCCAGCCTTTGAAATGCTCCGGCCTGATCTCATTGCGGTCGACTTTTTTGCCGCCAAACTCGCCATAAAATGCGTGGAGATTGAGGCGATGCTTGCCAGGGATGAGCGAGAGCGCCTTGTCCAAGTCTGCGCGGAGTTCATCGGGGGTGCGAGCCTTGCCGGGGTAGTTGCCGGTCACGGCGATCCCACCGCTCAAGCCTTCTCCCGAGTTTTCGAATCCGCCCACATCGTCGCCCTGCCAGCAGTGGAGAGAAATCGGGATTCTCGCTAGCTTGGCCATTGCGGCGTCCGTATCCACGCCGAGTTCAGCGTATCGGGATTGGGCAAGCTTGTAAGATTGGGCGATGGATTTGGAAGATTTGGCCATAAGGATGGATTTCTAGCGGGAACAGCGTTGCAATCATGCTCAGAATTCCAAAGAAAAACCTCCACAGTATTGCCAAAAAATAGCACAATCCCGCCAGATGAAACGCATTTTAAAAATCGACGAGTGGTTTCACCCAGACGGCTTCCCCATCAGCGTTGAGCGCAGGGAGCCGCAGGAGCTTTTCGGGCCGCATTCGCACGAATTTGCCGAGTTGGTGATCGTGACGGGCGGCAAGTGCTTGCACGTGACGGGGCAAGATTCTTGGGAGCTCACCGCTGGGGACGTCTTCGTCATCGCTGGCACGCGGGAACATGAGTATCGCGATCTCGTCGATCTAAGGCTCGTCAACATCCTCTACCAGCCCAACCAATTGAAAATGGCCCTGCTAGACCTGCCATCTGTGGCGGGATACCACGCGCTTTTTACCCTAGAGCCCTCGTGGAAAAAACGCCAATCCAGCAAAGGGCGTCTGCATTTGAATGCCAAAGAGTTGGCTCAAGTCGTGGAGGTTGCAGAGCGTTTGGAAGTCGAGCTGAACGCGCGTGAGCCCGGATTCGGATTCATGGCCATGGCCTCATTCATGCAGATGGTCGGGCTACTTTCACGCTGCTACGGGCGCAACCCATCCCCGGACGTGAAGGCGCTTCTGCGCATCGGCGAGGCGCTATCCCACCTCGAGCGCAACATCCACCGAGATGTCAATCTGGAGGAATTGGCCAAGACTGCGCACATGTCACCGCGCAGTTTTTTACGAGTTTTCCATTCCGCCACAGGGACTTCTCCGCTCGCATGGGTGATCGAGCAACGGATCAACCGCGCCTGCAGCCTGCTCCGCCATACCGAACGCCGCGTCACCGAGATCGCCTTCGACGTCGGGTTCAACGATAGTAATTATTTCACCCGCCAATTCCATAAATTGACGGGGGTTTCGCCACGTGACTATCGTCTGCGCCGTGGCATCACCTGAATTTCTCGCACAGAAACTGCGGGAGCTTCACTTGACCTCAAGCCATGATGGGTGCAACTTCCCCCACTCAAAAGTGAAAACAAGTTACTACCTCTCCATCCCGCTTTTTGCACTTCTAGCGATCTGCCTCCCTTCGTGCGCCCCTCCCATTCCTGGGCAGTCCGACTACCTCAAAGGCGTCGGCGGATCAATCCACCAACCCGTGTCCGGTGGCCCGCATCATCCAGCTCCAGCGATCCCCGACGACGTCTCCTACTGGGATGGCGACGGTGTGGGTGGCAACCCGCTGATCCGGATCAATCGTGGCCAGCAAAAAGCGTTCTTCTACAAAGGCGGAGTGCTTGTCGGCATTTCACGGATTTCCAGCGGCAAGGAAGACCACGGAACCCCAGCGGGAAATTACAAGATCATCGAAAAAGACAAAAACCACATCTCATCCGCCTACGGTGTTTTTAAAAGCAAATCGACCGGCATGACGACCAACGACAACGTGGACATCCGCACCGACAAGATCCCTCCAGGCCAAATCTTCTACAACGCGCCCATGCCGAATTTCATGCGGATCACCAACGGTGGGATTGGCATGCACACGGGCTACCTGCCCGGCTACGCGGCATCCCACGGCTGCATCCGAATGCCGCACCCGATGTCGACCAAGTTTTTTGAAAACGTCCAACTCGGCACACCGGTGATCATCGAGTGAGCGAAGAAAACTCACTCATCCCAAACGCTGCGTCCACCTTGGAGATCAGCCCCACAGCGGTCGCGTCGTGGATCCATCTCCCGCATGCGCAACGGCCAAGACTCATCGATTGCCGCGAGGCCGAGGAGTTGGCGATTTGCCAGATCCACGGCAATGAATGGATTCCGCTCGGCGACTTTCCCAGCACCGGGCCCGAGCGATGCGCCGACGCCTCTCTGGGGGTGGTCGTTTACTGCCACCACGGGATGCGCTCACTTCGCGCAGCAATGATCCTCCGATCGCGTGGCATCGAAAACGCATTTTCCATGGCCGGCGGGATCGACGCCTGGTCACGCTTCATCGATCCTGCCGTGCCACGCTATTGAGCAACCAAGCACGATGAGCCTCGTCTCCCGCGGCAATCCCATTTGAGTAAACGACATTAATGACTTCCATCCTCCGATATCCCACGCTCGCTTCTTTCATCTTCATTTCAGCCTCCACCAACACGATGTTGGCGGACGATGCCGACAGCCCCGCGCGCGCCGCTTATCCCCAGCCGTTTTCCCGACCTCATTCGATGGGAGACAATTATGACACCTGGCGCGATGCGACAGGCCCTGATGTCGGCGGGACACCCGTCGACATCAGCCGTTTGCCCTCGCGCGTCGATAACTCCACCCGCCCGCAGTTCCCTCCGATCTACAAACAGAAGGGAGGTGCCTGTGGCCAGTTCACCGCGGTTGCCTCGATCTTCACCTACGAAATGAACGTGCTGAGTGGCACTGAGGCCAGAACCACCGCCACGCAATTTCCCGCCGACTTTTCATGGAACATGTGCAATGCCGCCGATAGCGCCCAAGGATCGGAGGCGCATCATGGTTGGGAAGTGGCCAAGCAGATTGGAATTCCCACCGTCAAATCCTACGGCCGCGTGGAAGGAGACAAGGACAAGATCGGCTCGTGGGCCAACGGTTACCCCATCTGGCGCGAAGCGATGGAATATCGCGTCGCTGGCTATCGCTACACCCCGACCGCCACCATCTCACAAATCAACGAAGCCCGCGGCTGGCTCTTCGATCGCAACCAACCCAAACCCGGCAAGGAATCCATCGGCGGATTGCTGGCGCTGGACGGACGGATGGGCGAACTCAAAACGATCACGAGGACGATTCCCGAAGGAGATTATCTAGCAGGCGAGGACCTATGGATCCATTGGTGCCCCAGCGGTTTCGGCCACGGCATCACATGTGTGGGATACGATGACCAGGTCGGATTCGATGTGAACGGCGATGGCAAGGTGACCAACGACAGCGACATCAACGGCGATGGTAAAGTCACCCTCGCTGACCACGAGCGCGGTGCCTTCATCGTGCTCAACTCATGGGGCAAGACCTGGTCGAAAGACGGCAAGATTTACCTGCTCTACAGCGCGATGGTCGATCCCACTTGGGAACGCGGAAACTACCTCGGACGGATCGAGGTTTGCCGAAACATTCCCCGACTCACTTTGAAACTGAATCTCGCCTGCAACAAGCGCTCGGACTTGCGGGTGACCATCGGCATCGCCGGCAAGAAAGACGCCAAGAAACCCGAACACGAGCTCGCTCCAGAGGTCCTCAACGGCTGGCCGCTCTTCGGTAAGAATCGGAAGGGCAACGTCGGCGAAGTCCCTCTCGCCGGACCTAATAATGACAGCCCGCTCGAAATCGGCATCGATCTCACGCCATTGCTCAACAAGTTGGGCCCTGAGTCTGCTGGTGATGGCCGCCTTTTCCTAAGCTTCAGCTGCGCGGAAAAAGGCGAGACCACCGGCGTGCTCCACGCCTGTGCCATCCGACGCTACGATGATCAAGGCGCCTTTGTCCGAGATTCAGTCGTGGAAGTTCAAGATGGAACCTTTGGTAAAAAAGCACTCACGCTCGAAACAATCCTGCCCCCCTAACGCCGACGACTGACCTCGATCAGACACCCGCTCTCCCCGTTCGCTGCCCAGCCGCTGCGGCGACCCGCAATTCAATCTCACGTACAAATAGAAAGCTTTCTTGTATCCTAACGAGTTATAAGGCGAGGAGCGGGGAGAGGAGGCGACCATCCCAGCACTGGGCCTGGGCGGTGCGCCGACGCCTGGTCACCCATCATCGAACCTGCCGTGCCACGCTATTGAGTAACCAAGCGCGATAGGGTTCAGCCACCGCCGCCGCCTCGAGCGCGATGATTTCCGGGACCTCGTATGGGTGAAGCTCCGCTAGGGCTTTCTGAAACTGGGGAAACGCCTCCGCAGACGTTTTGAAAACCGCCAGCACCTCAGCCGATTGCGCCACCCTGCCTTCCCAGCGGTAAATCGACTCGATGCAGGGGACAAGATTGACACAAGCCGCGAGTTGCATTTCGACGAGGACTGTGCCAATTTGTCGCGCCCGCTCGGAATCGGGGAAGGTGCATAGGACTAAAAATACGTGATTCATGGCTACTCCCGGCAACCGAAAGCCTAAACCCAGCAAGCTCAAAGTGAAATCCGGTTTTTTGGAAAAACTGGTGGCAAGGTTGGATCGTGTGGTTCCCGGCGATGTCCAGCAGATCGTCACCCGCCTGATTCGCGAGAAGGGATTTCTCGAAAAGGTCTTCGAGGCCCTGCACGAGGGGGTCATCATTTTGGACCCGCAAGGGGTCATCGGGTTCCTCAACCACGCCGCCTGCCAGTTTTTCGGACTCGATCCAGATCGCGCGACCGGTGAATTCATTTCCTCCCAAATCCGCGGCCTCGACTGGATGCACCTTGGCAAGCCCGGCCGCACGATCAGCCGCGACCTCGAGGTCTTTTACCCAGAGAACCGCTACCTCAACTTCTACCTCGCCCCGATCGATGGGACCGAAGGAGACCACGAACCACTCGGCTACGTGATGCTCGTCCGAGACCTCACCAGCACGCGCGCAGAAGCAGAAGAAACCCTCGAGTCCGAACGCCTGAACTCCCTGACCCTCTTGGCCGCTGGAGTCGCCCACGAAATCGGCAACCCGCTGAATTCGCTCGATATCCACCTCCAGTTGTTAGCCCGCAAACTGCGCAAACTGTCATCCACCGAGCGTGAACCCCTTGAGAAAAACCTCACCACCGCCCGGGAGGAAATCCAACGCCTCGATCTGATCCTCAAGCAGTTTCTCAATGCCGTCCGCCCCACCGCACCCCATCGCGAACGCAAGGACCTACACGCCATCCTCCACGACACCCTGCGCCTGCTTGAACCTGAACTCGAAGCGCGCAAGGTCGCCATCGAACTCGACCTCGCAAGCTCCCTCCCGCCCGCCTTCGTCGACCCCGTCCAATTTCAACAAGTGTTCTACAACCTGATCCGCAATGCCTTCCAAGCGATCCCATCCGATCAAGGCCTCGTCACGATCCGCACCCGCGTGAACGACTTTGAGTACATCATTTCCATTGAAGACAACGGAACTGGCATTTCGCCCGAGCACATGGGCGCACTCTTCGAGCCCTACCGCACCACCAAACCCTCGGGCTCCGGACTCGGCCTGCTCATCGTCAGACGCATCATCCGCGAACACGGCGGCGCCATCGCCATCGAAAGCGAGGCCAACCAAGGCACTCGGGTCATCATTCATTTCCCACACACCGAACGCCCCGTCCGACTGCTAAGCGCTCCCGAGCCGCCCCCTGTCATCGATGTGATCTAACCGATTTTAAGCATTAAATCCCGCCCATGCTGCCGACCCTGCTGATTGTTGAAGATGAACGCGCAACCCGCGAGGGCCTTCGCAGCGCACTGGAAGATGAGTTCGAGGTCTACACGGCGTCAGGTACCAGCGAAGCCCTAACCATTCTCAAATCCGAACCGATCCAACTCCTCCTCACCGACCTCAGACTTGGCGGCGATTCGGGCATGGATTTGTTAGATCACGCCTTGGCGATGCCGCAACCACCCGTCGCGATCATGATGACCGCATACGGCTCGGTGGACACCGCCGTTGAGGCCATGCGCCGAGGGGCTTGGCATTTCGTCACGAAGCCCTTGAATCTGGATGAGGTCGAGATGCAGCTCAAACGGGCGCTCCGCAGCCAGGCACTGGAAACCGAAAACCAGCAGCTGGTCCAGCAGGTCAAAAAATCCCACAAACTTGACCGTCTAATCGGAAAATCCCCCGCCATCGAACGCGTCGCCGAGCTCGTCCAACAAGTCGCGCCCACTCGGGCTACCGTCCTCATCGAGGGCGAATCCGGAACCGGTAAAGAAGTGGTCGCTCACACGCTGCACCACCTATCTGGCCGCCCCACGGCAAAAATGGTGATCGTCAATTGCGCGGCACTTTCACCACAACTTCTTGAAAGCGAGCTATTTGGACACGAAAAAGGCGCCTTCACTGGCGCCTCCCAACGTCGAATCGGCCGCTTTGAACAGGCCGACGGCGGAACCCTTTTTCTTGACGAGATCGGAGAAATCGACGCCGCAACTCAAGTCAAACTCCTCCGAGTACTTTCAGAACGGAGCCTCGAACGCGTCGGATCTAACTCCCCAATCAAAGTCGATGTACGAGTCATCGCCGCCACCAACAAAAGCCTCAAAGAACTGGTCTCACGCGGCAGCTTCCGCGAGGACCTCTATTTCCGACTCAATGGGGTCAAAATCGAAATGCCCCCGCTTCGTGACCGAAGGGAGGACATCGTCTTGCTCGCAGGGAGCTTTCTCACCGAATTCGCCAAGGAGAATGATCGACCCGTGAAGCCTCTGAGCGATTCCGCCATGCAGTCACTGCTCGCCTATTCATGGCCCGGCAATGTCCGAGAACTCCGCACGGCCATCGAACACGGCGTCGTGATGAGCAACAGCAACACCATCGAGGTCTGGCACCTTCCCCAATTCCTCCAGTCGCAGGAACAATCCCCTACCAGCACGGCAATGGCACCCAAAAACACCCTTGCCGCTGCTTCAGAATTCAACTTGAATGCGCTTGAGACCAAAACGATCCGCGCCGCGCTCGCACTCGCCCGAGGCAACCGCACGCATGCATCGGAACTTCTTGGGCTAAGTCGAAGAACACTCCAGCGCAAATTAAAGGATCTAGGAATCTAGCCAAATTAACGAATTTCACTCAATTCTCACCATGACATCCTCCTCACAGCTCGACGCTGGCATGATCGTCCGCCGCAGCTTGTTTTTCTTAGTGTTGATCATTCTGACGCTCGGAAATCTTTTCGTTTTATTCAAGGGACTCGACTCGCCCCAGGCGATGGATCAGGCGCAAATCTCACGCGAAATCGCCCGAGGCAATGGATTCACCACGAAAGTGATCCGACCTGTCGCCTACGACCAAGCGCAGCGCTCACAAAACCGCGCAGTTCCGCTCAAGGGATTCGAGGACACCTATCACTCGCCCCTCAATCCCCTGCTCAATGCGGCCGTCCTGAAACTCGTCGGTGCCAATAATCCAGATTCATGGCAAATGCAGGATAACGAGATGGTCTTCCCGCTCGACCGAGTGATCGCTGCGGTTTCGATCCTGTTCTTCCTCATGTCCATCGGCGTGAATTACCTGCTAATTTCCCGAATCTTCGACGCCAAAATCGCGGGGGTCTGCGCGGTCCTCATGCTGTTTTGCCAGACATTTTGGACCTACTCACTGAGCGGCTTGCCACAAATGCTGATGCTACTGCTTTTTTCGTGCGGCATTTATTTCGCCTACCGTGCCGTGGAAGCAGCAGCCACCGGCCGCCTCGCCGCGGCTCCCGCCATCATCGCTGGCATCTTCTTCACGCTGCTCGCTCTCACGCATTGGCTCACGGTTTGGATCGCACTCGGCTACATCATCTATGCAGCCATCGCCTTCCGCCCGCGCGGAATCATCGGGATTTCAGTCCTCGCACTCATCCTACTGGCCGGCATCGGGCCACTGATTCGCAACAATAACCTCACGGGATCACCCTTCGGAACCGCATTCCTCACCATCTACAACGGCCTTGGCAATGGCGGCGAAAGCGCAGTGATGCGCAACGGTGACCTCGAAACACAGCCGCTTGTCCTCGATGGCCTACTCTCCAAAATTGTTAGAAGTGCCTTGGTGCAATCCAATGACATCATCCCCTTCCTCGGAGGGATTGTCGTCGCACCTCTCTTTTTCATCGCCCTTCTCCACCCGTTCAAACGTGCTTCGACTGCCAACTTTCGATGGGCAATTTTGCTCATGTGGGTGGGCGCGGCCTTCGGCATGGCAATCTTCGGGGTCTCGAAAACCGAGCTCGATGCCAACCAGCTCCACCTACTGTTTGCGCCGATCATGACGGCTTATGGGGTCGCGTTCGTCTCGATCCTCTGGAGCCGCCTTGATTTCGTCACCTCAACCCCATTCCTGCGAAACACGCACTTCTACGTGATCATCCCGCTCTGCTCCCTGCCCTTCCTGCTCAGCCTGCCCCTCAGCGTTCGCATCGGCCTCGCACTCCGAGATCGTGGCGGCGTCCCACACTGGCCACCCTATTACGCACCGGCGCTGAATAACCTTAAAAAAGGGCTGAAAGGTTACACCACCTCAAAACAAGTGGTCTTCTCCGACCAACCATGGGCTGTTGCCTGGTACGCCGACAGAATCAGCATCTGGCTGCCACCGACCTATGCGGAATTCGAAAAACTTGAAACCATCGCCAATGACCTACAAACCCCGGTTGCTGGCGTGACCATTTCACCCTCATCGCATGGATCTGGCAATCTATCAGAAGTTGCGAACCAATACAAAGACTTCACGATGATGGTTCTCGAGGGAAAGACGCTTTATCCCGAAAACGTGACACTCATCGACCGAGATCAAAGAATCCAAGGAGTTGCCAAGCGCTACCCTTACCGAATCCCACTGGTCGGCCCAGACATGATTTTCTATAGCAACCGCCAAACTCGCCCATCCGAAGCCGATGACCTTCAATGAGCATGGCGCGCCGAAAATCAATCACTCCCGAAGGTGGCTCGTCCCAACCCACTTTTGAAGAAGCCCTCGCCGGTCTTGAAAAAATCGTCGAGAAGATGGAACACGAACACCTTGCCCTTGAAGAACTCGTGAGCCACTACGAAAAAGGCTCGGAACTCCTCGGCCGCTGTGAATCCATGATCAAGGACGCACGCAATCGCATCGACCTAATCACCCTGCAAAGCCAAAGTGACAATTTGCTGGATACTCACCCGCAAAATGTGGATGATGCAGAGAATTCCCCCATAACAAATTCACGGGACGATTCCGACGACCAAGATAATGAGATCCGACTCTTCTAGCCCACCCTCCGTCGGCTCACTCCTCGCAACGATCTTCTCACCCAGCGATGTCAAACGACTCGCCGATGATGATTTGACCGCTCTCGCAGCAGAGATCCGGCATACCTTAATTGATTCACTCTCAAGAACCGGCGGCCATCTCGGCCCCAACCTCGGAGTGGTGGAGTTGTCCATCGCAATGCACCGAGTCTTTTCAACGCCCAAGGACAAGTTTGTGTTCGATGTCTCCCACCAAGGGTACGTACACAAAATGCTCACAGGCCGCGCCCAGCAAATCCACACCATCCGCACCTACAAGGGCCTGAACGGATTCCTGCTCCGCAGCGAGTCAGAGCATGATGCCTATGGCGCTGGCCATGCTGGCACCGCTCTCTCGGCCGCCCTTGGGATGGCCGCAGCCCGCGACCTCTCTGGAAATGACCACCACATCGTTGCCGTCGCTGGCGATGCCGCATTCACCTGCGGACCGACGCTCGAGGCGCTCAACAACATCGCAGAGACCACCAAAAAATTCATCGTGGTTCTAAACGACAATGAATGGTCGATCGATAAAAACGTAGGGGCCATCGCCCGTTATTTTAATGCTCTTCAGACGCACTCGGCCTACGCGACCGTCCGCCGCCAAGCCGCTGAATTCGTCGAAAAAATCGCAGGAAAGGCGGCACGCACCCTCGCACACAAAGTTGAGGAAGGCGCAAAAAATCTATTTTTCCAAAACGTCCTGTTTGAAAAATTCGGCTTGCGCTACTTTGGCCCGATCGACGGCCACGACCTACCGCTGCTCATCCGCACCTTCGAACACCTCAAGACGCTTCACGAACCCGTCGTCCTTCATATCATCACGGAAAAAGGCCGCGGCTACCAACCCGCACTCGACAATCCAGGGAAATTTCATGGCCTCGGGACCTATAAAATTGAGGATGGATCAACCGACTCAACCCTCACTCCAACTTGCTCAGATATCTTTGGCAGAACCGTAACCGATCTCGCAAAAAAAGACCCAAAGATCGTCGCCATCACCGCAGCAATGCCCGGTGGAACCAAGTTGGAAATTTTCAAACGCGAGCTGCCGGACCGCTACTTCGACGTCGGGATCGCTGAGGAACACGCCGCACTCTTCGCCTGCGGTCTCGCGACCGATGGATTCAAGCCGTTTCTTGCAATCTACTCGACCTTCATGCAGCGCGCTTATGACATGATCATCCACGACATGGCCCTGCAGGGACTGCCAGTGCGCCTCTGCATGGATCGCGGTGGCCTGTCCGGTGATGATGGCCCAACCCATCATGGTCTGTTCGACATCGGATATCTCCGCCATGTCCCTGGCATCATCCACATGCAGCCAAAGGATGAAGATGAGTTTGTCGACATGCTCTACACCATGGCGCAATACGATGCCGGTCCATCCGCCATCCGCTTCCCGCGGGGTACCATCAAAGGAAGCCCGATCAAAGAAAATCCACAGCTCCTCGAAATCGGTAAAGCAGAGGTGATCTCCGATGGCGTAGACGTGGCCCTGATCGGCCTCGGCACCCTGTTTGAAATGGCCGAGCGCACCAAAGAAATCCTAGAGAAACAAGGACTATCAGTCGCGCTCATCAATCCTCGCTTCATCAAACCTCTTGATGCTAGGGTGTTAGAGAAATACGCCACCCAATGCAAGGTGGTCTGCACCTTCGAAGATCATGTGATCATGAATGGATTCGGCGCCGCAGTCATCGAACATCTGCATGCCGCTGGCATCCATACACCCATCGAGCGCATCGGTTGGCCAGACCAATTCATCGAACATGGGAAACCAGAAGTCCTCAGGGAGCTTCATGGCATCAGCCCCGAACACGCGGCTACGAAGATCCTCGCTCACTTCAAGTAATCGCCGAGCATCACGCTAGCCAATTGCATGCAAATTAAATCAGCGAAGTTCACCCTCAGCGCCCGCGACCTCGCAGCCTCGCCCCAGTGGCACTTCCCCGAGTTCGCTTTTATCGGACGTTCGAACGTCGGCAAAAGCTCGATGATCAATATGCTTTCTAACAAGGATCACCTTGCAAAGGTATCCGCCACTCCAGGAAAAACTAGGCTCCTCAACTTCTTCGTCATGAACGAATCCTGGAGTCTCGTCGACCTTCCAGGCTATGGATACGCCAAAGTAGCAAAAAGCGAGAAAATGGATTTCACCGAATCGGTCGGCGACTACATTGAGCAGCGCGAAAACCTAAAACATGTCTTCGTTTTGATCGACTCGCGCTTAAGCCCACAACGCATTGACATCGACTTCACCAGCTGGCTTGCCACATGCGCCGTGCCGTTCACCTTGGTGTTCACCAAAACGGACAAGCAATCACCCGCAAAGACACGCACCACAATCGATACCTTCCTCACGTCCATGCCTGCTGATATAGTCACGAACTCAAAGGTGATCACCAGCTCATCCAAGAACCGAACTGGACGAATCGATGTCCTAAAAGTCATCGAACATCACCTAGTGGCATAATCACCTGACGATCACCAAACGCTCTGCCGAACGTAAATCACGTCATAAACCCTTAGATAGAATGGTTGACTCTCTTCCCCGTTGAGCGCATCATTCAAGTTCAATGGATAACGCACCATGTGATTCGCCTGATTCCGCACCACGATCACTTGACGCGGATTCGCAAGTTTGGTAAATCCACCACACTCCATCACCGCCTCAAGTGCAGTGATCGGACGATCCAACGGGATCTTGCCGGGTCGTAGAACCTCCCCAGATACATAAACCCCTGCTGCCGCATTTTCGAGAGATACCACTACGGTTGGGTCTTGAAAATGGGGCTGATAGCGTGCGGTTAACTCGGCCTGAAATCCCGATATACTCTTCCCGACAGCATGAACGTCACCAATCGTGGGCAAACTCAGATTCCCATTGACCTGAATCTTTTGCTTCAGATTCAAATCAGGGGCTCCAGAAAACGACACCTTGACCTCATCCCCTGCGGCAAGAGTTGCATTGGGAATCGACATGGCCGCCTCCCTTGGCAAGGGCGGTGAAGGATTCATCCCACCACACCCCGAAATAAACAGGCTCATGCCAAAATAGATCAAAGCAATATAATAACTTCGAACAAACTTGCGACGATGATTTGCCTGTCCTGAGTCCTTCAAAACCATACTATTCATTATTTTATCTTTCATTGAGTTTATACTTATTTAAAACAATTTTTGCGTAGTGACCGATACTGATAATTCCTCGGTAGGCTCGATTCAGATGCAATCCTCCGAAGCCTCGCGATCTGAACCCGATAACTCATCTCCCATTCTGAACAACCTTCTATATTGTGCCCTTGGCTCATCATCAACCATTGACGCAGTCGTAATTTTATCCCCACCATCCATGCGCGAATCTTTGGAAAAACGACCAAAGCGTGCTCCCAGTGGTGCATGATGTATGCAGAGGTCTCGCCAAACCGCCTAGCGGCCACCAACCAGTCAGAGCGCAACAGCCTCGCAGGGTCGGGGTAATGAACCACAAATGTGTCAACCACCGGCGAAATCAACATCCCAGCCTCCTGCATCTGCATCCCCAATAAAGTCTCCTCACCGAATCCTGATGCACCTGGACCTAGAGCCTCATCGAAGTCTCCAATCAAATCAAACACACAGCGATGAGCCGCCATGCTTGCACCAACCAATGCAATCTTCCCATCAGCAGGATCTAACACCTCTGCCAACCACGTCCGGTGCATCACCCCGAACCATGACCTCGCAAGATGGGGGGCGAGCACGATACGACCTGCCACTGCCGCACAACGTCTTTCTAACAAAGGCTCTGCCATCCTCTCAAGCCATGACGCAGCAGGCTCAACGTCGTCGTCTGTAAACAAAAGTACCGTCCCACTTGCCTTGGCTAGGGCCGCGTTCAACGCTCGACTCTTACCGGGTATCGGATGGTGCAGATAATGAATATCAATCTTGTCGAGCCTCGTCGACCGAACAACTTCTTCAGCGCTTCCAGTCTCATCGTTGTCGGCGACAATCATCTCAACCATCCACCCAGCAGGAACCCGGAGTGCAGCAAAGACACGCAGAGTCTTTTGCAGCCTCTCAACCCGCCCACGGGTGCAAATGATGATCGAACAATCCATCTCACTCAGCAACACCGTAGTCACCGGCAGCTTCGACTCCTCTCTCAAGGTACTCGACGCTGTGATGAGCTACCAAGAGCGGGCAGTCCTCGCCAGCACTGCA
>CAILVZ010000137.1 GCA_903837825.1 Akkermansiaceae bacterium
AAGCAAGCGCGTCACGAATGCCGACTTGGGTACTCAAACGACTCAGGTAGGACACGAGGTCTTCGAGTTTTCCAGTGTCTGCAAGCAGCCCGATCACCTCCACCGCCGCCGTCGTCTGCTGGGGCGTGCGAATGTCCGAGCCCATGAGACTCTTGAAGACGGTGAGGGCTTCCTCGCGTTTGCCGAGGTCGTTGTAGACTTGGCCAAGCCAGAGACCGGCTTCCGAGCGGAACTTTGGATCTTGGGCTGCGCTTCGAAGCGCTTGGACCGCTTGCTCTTTTTTCTCTGGGGTGTTCTGGTCGATGCAGGCACGCCCGATCCCAAGATGGCAACGGCTCGCGTACTCGCCTTTGGGAAAACGTTGCAAGCAATCCGCAAACGCGGCCTCCGCCTCGACGGCATTGGACGACAAAAGATTGGCAAGCGCCTTGTTGAAATAAAGCAACTCAAGCGGCGCATCCTTGTTCGGACCCAGTGCCGTAAGCAACTCAGTGATTTTCGTCACGGCCGTCGGATAGTCCTTCGCGGTAAATGCCTCCTCAGCTTCCGTGAACAAGCGATTCAATGTCGCGGGCGAGACTGGGACTGCAGGGGCCGCAGGGGCCGGTTGCGCATGCAATCCCTCCATTGCCAACACGCCCATAAGGCACGCAACAATTGCAGGGATATGCGTGGGGAAATTTGGGGTCTTTCGCTGCATACGGGCCGATGGAGAAATGGACCCGAGTCGCCGCAGGGTGTCAAGGCGGATTGTTGGCGGTGCCAGAGCAGCAACCGGCAGCAATTGCGCCCAAATACGGATGGATTTTTGATTCGCGAGAATTTCGGTTGATCTTTGGCAATCCGGCCATTCGATGGAGATGCGCCCCGCGCGACCGATGTCCAAGCCTGATTTTAAAGCCATGCTCCGTGAGGTGCCACACCAACCTGGTGTGTACCTAATGAAGGATCGTCTCGGAACGATCATCTACGTGGGCAAGGCGCTCGACCTGAAGCGCCGCGTTTCATCATACTTCATGGCGTCTCAAAAAATGCGGGCAAATGTGAAAACCCGCGCGTTAATCGATTCGATCCACGACTTCGAATTACACATCGTTCGGAATGAAGAGGAGTCGCTCGTACTAGAGTCCAAGCTGATCAAGGACTACCTCCCGCGCTACAACATCGCCCTACGCGACGACAAACGATTCTACTTCGTCAAAATTTGTCCCGCCGACCCATGGCCGCGATTTGTGACCACCCGAGTGAAAAAAGACGACGGCTCACGCTACTTCGGACCATTTCCTCACTCGCATGCGCTGATTGGCACCCTCGAGTGGCTCAACCGCGGCTTCGGTCTGCGAATTTGTCGGCCACACCGCCCGGGCGCCGCCGATTACCGCCACTGCAATGCCGATGTGATCCGCAACTGCTCCGCCCCCTGCATCGAGCGGATCACCCGCGAGGCTTATCTCACGAAAATCGATGAGGCCTGCCGTGTGCTTGAGGGCAAGGGTAAGCGCGAACTCTTTGAGTCGTTGCGGACCGAGATGACCGAAGCCGCCGAGCGTCTTGATTTCGAGAAAGCGGCCAAGCTTCGCGACATCCTCGAGAACCTCGAAAAAACGCTGCGCCCATCTCGCCAATTCAGCCGTGGAATCCCAACCACGGTCCAACCGACCACCGATCTCGCCGAACTCGGGGAGGAACTCCACCTCGCGGGTCCGCCCCACATCATGGAGTGCTTTGACATCTCCAACGTCTCGTCCAACCACATCGTGGCCTCGATGGTCCGATTCACCGACGGGAAACCCGACAACCGCAACTACCGGCGCTACCGCATCCGCACGGTCGAGGGCCAAGACGACTTCGCATCGATGGCCGAGGTCATCCGCCGTCGCTACTCGCGGATCCTCATGGAAAACCACGCCGCCAACCCCGACGCGGAATTCTCCCAAGAAGACGCCGTCGAGACCCAGCGCCGCCTTGCGCGCGATGGCCGCGCGAAGATCATCCTGCCGGATCTCGTCATCGTCGATGGCGGAAAAGGCCAACTCAGCATGGCCGTTCGTGAACTCCGGGCCCTAGGGCTCCACGAACTTCCGGTGATTGGCCTCGCCAAGCGCCGTGAGGAAGTCTTCGTTCCGGGCGAAAGCCAGCCGATCCTGATTCCCCATGACCGCGGCGCGCTCAAGCTGCTTCAGCGCATCCGCGACGAAGCACACCGGTTTGCCAATGGCTACAACTCGCTGCTCTATCGGCGCCGGATGCGGGAAAGCTTGCTCGATGAATGCCCGGGAGTTTCCACCAGCAAAAAACAGATTCTGTTAGAAAAATTTGGGAGCGTCGCTCGAATCAAAAAAGCGACTCCCGACGAGATCGCCGAGCTCCCTGGCATTTCCATCAAGTCGGCCACCGCGATGTTAGAATTTCTGCGGCGAGCGGATTGAAACAAAAACCCCCGTCGCGGATGACCGGACGGGGGCTAAACAATGTTTAGAATGATGAAGGAGCGAATCAGGCTTCTTCGGATTTTTCCGGAGGTGCAAGATTGACCGTTTCCTCAACCACGACGACCGACTCCACGATGGTTTCGATCACCAGTTCGGCAGCCACTGCGGTGGGTTCTTCCGTGGCGGTTGCGGCAGGCATGGTCGATGCAAGAACAGGGCGGATTGGCTCGCGCTCGGTGCGGCCTTCGCTGTCTTCGCGTTCGTCTTGGCCCTTCGATTTGGCACCGGATACCGTCATCTTGCGGCCCATGAACGGTTGGTCGTTGAGCACCTCGACGGCGCGAACGGCTTCATCCATGCGGAGCATTTCCACAAACCCGTAGCCCTTCGAGCGGTGGGTGCTGCGGTTGTAAACGATCTCGATGTTGCGAACGCCGCCAATGCCTTTGAAAAGCTCTTGGAGGTCTTGTTCGGTCACATCGTAGGACAGATTTCCGACATAAACGCGGTTGGACTCGACGCTCTTGGGATCGCCCCCGCGGGAACGCTCGGCATTGCGGTTCGCTCCACGCGTGCGCTCACCTTCGACACGGGGCTGGCGTTCACCCTCGGTACGGGGCTGGCGCTCACCTTCGTTACGAGGTTGGCGTGGCGGGCGGGCTTCACCTTCGCCGGAGCGGGCGTTGCGAGTGTTCGACTTCGGAGCGCGCGATTCTGGGAACGGCGTGGACTCTTGCTTGCGGCTTGGGCGCACAGGCTCCTTGTAGAGTCCGACGGCCTTGAGGATTTTCTGCCACAGGCTCAATTTGGAAGGAGCGTATTTACGCGCAGGCCTCGATGCTTGTGGGCGGAATTCCTCAGAACGTTGTCCACCTTGGCGGCGGCCTTGGTTGCTATTGCGGTCGCCGTTGCGATCGCCTTCACGGTTTTGGTTACGGTTGCGGTTTGAGCCTCCGCGTGAGCGGCGGCGACGACTTTCTCCCGAGTTTTGGGAGTCTTGTGTTGCGTTTGACATTAGGTCAGTGGGGTCATGGTTTCAGGCGGCCCGGCGCGGCGGGTTCAGAAGAACCCGGCAATGCAGGAAGGACCTCGTGCTGACTGGCAAGGTTCCGACCATCTGGCTTTTTGGTGCCAGGGATGAATCTCCGCAGCTTGCGAAAGGAGAACTCAACCGGTGTCAGAACCTGCCGGCTTGCGCCGCCGCCCGTGAGTCAGATAATTCCGAGATTCCTGACCGTGGGCCGGCTTCACTACCCGTGAGAAGAAGGGGTGAATCATGAAGCGCTCGGCCGGATGCGGACATCGGAGGTAGGAATACCTGCTCAGAAAGAATTCTAGACGGCTCAGGGGGTTTGGCAAGACCCGAACCCGAGCGGGGGCAAATTTCCCAAATCGCCTGGCCATCAGGGCTGGCCCGCGTGAGCAACTAAGCCCCCGCCAAGGCCGCAATCCACTTGGAAATCTCAGATTTTACGTTGGAAATCGATGGGGCCCCTGGGTTGGTGCGGGCGGCCAAGGCGGTTTCCAATGAGAAAACGTCCTTGGCGTCTGGCCCGTAGGCGGGATCGATGGCCGGAAGGTCCAACTGATCGAGCGGCGTCTGGGTGGCGATGGCTTGGGCCACGGCTTTCCCAACCAGCTCGTGAGCGTGACGGAATGGAACACCTTTTTTCACCAAGTAGTCGGCGAGGTCGGTCGCGAGCAGCATCGGATCCGCCGCAGCGCTCCGGCAGTTTTCCTCGCGAAGCTCCATCGCGGCGACCATCTCGGTGTTCACGGCAAGGACCAAGCGCAGGGTGTCCACCGAGTCAAAAAGCGGCGGTTTGTCCTCCTGAAGGTCACGGTTGTAGGTAAGCGGCAGGCCCTTCACGGCGACAAGGAGGTTCATCAAATTCCCCACCAGCCGTCCGGTTTTGCCACGAGTGAGCTCGCAAACATCCGGGTTTTTTTTCTGGGGCATCAACGAGGAACCCGTCGTGTGCGCGTCCGACAACGAGGCAAAGCCAAACTCCGCCGTGCACCAAAGGATCAAATCCTCACTCAGGCGGGAAAGGTGAACGCCGCAGAGCGAAATGACGAAGAGCAGCTCGGCGATGTAATCACGGTCGGCGATGGCATCCATTGAGTTGTGGGTGACGTCGTCGAAACCCAACTCGACGGCGATGGCACGGCGATCGAGGTTGATCGTCGATCCCGCGAGCGCGCCAGAGCCAAGCGGGGATTGGTTCAACCGCTTCCGGCAATCGGCGAGGCGGGACTTGTCGCGCTCAAGCATCTCGACGTAAGCGAGGAAATGGTGGCCCGCGGTGACCGGTTGGCCGCGCTGGAGGTGGGTGTAACCCGGGATCACCGTGGCTGCGTATTTTTCTGCACGATTGAGAAGAGCACGCTGGAGACCTGTGACCGCTGCGAGCAAACCGTCGATTTCCGTGCGTGCGTAAAGCCGGGTGTCGGTGGCGACTTGATCGTTGCGCGAGCGGGCAGTGTGGAGCTTGGCCCCAGCAGCACCGATGCGCTTGGTGAGCTCCGCCTCAATGTTCATGTGGATGTCTTCCAACGAGGTGCGGAACTCGAATTTCCCAGCAACGATGTCAGCCTCGATTTCTCGCAAGCCGCCCTCAATTTGGGAAAATTCGCTTTCGGTCAGAATCCCAGCATGCATTTGTGCGCGCGCATGGGCGATTGACCCAGCGATGTCGTGCGGGAACAAGCGCCAATCATACGAAATGGACTCGCCGAACTGCTGAACGAGTGACGAAGTATCTTGAGAGAAGCGGCCTTTCCACATGGCGGATGATGGTTGAATGAGGTGAGCGCCGAAACACGATGGGTGCAGGCACGCCCGATTTGAACCCCGAACGCGCCCAGATGAAATACGAAATTTCCCCAGATCCCCAATTTGCGGACACGACCAACATTCGCCGTCGTTTGTCTGCAAACCAAGGGGGGGAATCCCCGCTTCCCGTCAAAAATCCATCTCCAAGGAACAATCCCTGTTGACTAGTGTATCAAAAAAGATACGTTTTGCCTGTGGCTACTCCTCGTCCTCTCCAAACTCTGTTTTTCCGAACGGAAGCGGGGAACGAGCCGGTTCGTGAATGGCTGCTTGGACTTCCATTACCCGATAAAAAATCGATCGGCGCGGACATCCTCGCCGTTCAGTGGAAGTGGCCAGTGGGAAAACCGCTGGTGGACTCGCTGGGCGGAGGCTTATGGGAGGTACGTTCTTCGCTCGGGGAGCGCATCGCGAGAACGTTCTTCATCGTAGTCGATGAGGAAATCATCCTCATCCACGGAATCATCAAAAAATCAAGGACCGCCCCAAAACAAGAACTGGATCTCGCCCGTAAACGACAGTCCAGCTACATGAAAGAACACCGAAAATGAAAGCCAAAACACATCACAGCATCCATCGCGGAAGTGATTTTAGCGATTTCCTCACAGAGGAAGGGATTCGTCCCGAAGTCGAAGTACTCGCCCTCAAACGTGTGGTGGCTCTCCAGCTCCAACAGATCTTGGAACAGGAACACATCACGAAGACTCAACTCGCCACCCGCATGAAAACCAGTCGGGCTTCCTTGGATCGGATTCTCGATCCCGGAAATCCCTCCCTAACCGTAGCCAGTCTCGGCAAGGCGGCTGCCGCACTCGGAAGAAAAGTTGAGTTGCGATTTGTCCCCGCATGAGTTGCCTGGTAGCACAACATTCCAAGCCCCTGGTGCATTGGGTCGGCATGTGGACTCGAATCAATTGTCTAGAATAAAGAACTAATTGATGAACTGCACTTTCAATTAAATGCGGGCGCCTTTGGCACCATTGCACCGGCGGCAAAGAAGCTGAATGTTGTTTACGGTGTTTGCCCCTCCCTTTGCGACTGGGATGATGTGATCGAACTCAATGTAGTCACTACATCCACACTCAACGCAGCGTCCGCCATCCCTAATCCAAACAGCATTGCGGGTCTCCTTGCTGACCAGTCGGCGCTCCTGTCGTGTATCTCCATCTAAAGTAATGTTAGCCGTCCGATTAGTCGCCCTCATCAAGCAGAGAATGAGTTCAGAGCAAACGCCAGCTTCCTCCATTTGAAAGATCCGGATGCCACCCTTTGAGGCGGTAAGATGCAAAAAGCCTCTGACTGATTCTACCGTGCGGATGCTCTTCATGCTAAGGGAAACTGCGCCTTTTGGGGCTACGTATTCTACCCTCGTGGATGTCACCCACAGCTGCCCGGTTGAGACGATTGAGGAATTCTTTAAAAAATCGACCCGTGAACGCAAGTAGACAGCTTCACCGCTAATCAGCCATGCAGGACTTAGACGGAGAGATTTAGGAAGGGCATTCGCTCTTAAAGCGGAAATCTTGCGAACTCGCTGGATGACAGAATCAACCTCATGCCGCATTCCCTCAAGTCCAAAGAGCTTTATATGAAAATGAATTAAAGATTCTTCATCCGCAGTTACCTCCCAATCCGAAATTGCATCTGCAAGCAAGTGGCGGATAAACTTCGCGGCTACTGGCTGACAATCTGAAACCACATTCTGCCACTTCTCCCCAGCCTCTTCGACCATATTGCGCAGCACCTGAAGCTCGGAGTCATCCAATTCACCATCTTCCAGCATTGCGGAGAGGGCAGTTGAGAATCTGTTCTTTAGGGTCGCCTTCTTGTAGCTTGTTGATGCAAAGCCAGCTAGGACGTTTCCAGTTTTGGCAAGGATTTCCAGGGCCTTTCTTGCACAATCCTTCGCTTTTCCATCTTCCTTTGAACAGGGGAGCAAATCATTGACCGTAACCCATTGGGTCAATCCATCATGCCAGGCATGCCACTCTATTGAAACTGTCCCAGACTGAACTGCGAACGCGATCTCATCGAGTGAACCAGCAGTGAATCGCTGTCCTTCGGGAGATTGAATGCTATATTGCATGGTGCTAAGTATCTATTTGGGGCAAACGAGGATTTAGGGATCAGTACTATAGAAATCGCTACTGACTGGACCATTGTCTTTTGCGGAGGTTTGCCACCGCTTAATCCATACACTTTCAGAATACCTGCGATACAGTGCCTGGGTTAGATGCCACTGCCCATTAATCTTTTCGGTAATATATTGGACATCGCATCCATATTCTCGACGTTCTTGATCATTTGCCTCCATTTTAAAATCATGAGGGATAGGAGTAATGTTTTTTATTTTAGCATGCACGACAGCACGTGTCTCGCTTTCAGTTTTCACCTCTATGATATCACGTTCTATTATTTGAGTAATTTGCCTGGTGTCTCTAAAAATATGATCTAGACGTTTTTCAGTTTCGATTTCCGCGTCGCCATATGGACCAGCGGCAATTTTCTGTTTTGCTGAACTCAAAGACTTTAAACGTTGTGTGATGTGAGGGGGGAAAGATTCGGAATATTCCTGAAGCTCGTGATGCATTCCCCAGTCTTGAAGCGCCCAATATGATTTGACCACCGCGTCTGGACTCTCGGTGCTCACCTCTGGAACAGCGAAAGAATCAGAAGGTGGTTCAAGAGCTAAATTACCTTTAGTTTTCGAGGATTTAACATCACAATTTGTAAGCAAGAATTGCAAGAAGACAAATGTAGCTAGTAATCGCTTCATGAACTTACATTTCTTAAAACCAATGCCTTAAATTGGGAATTTATTAATTTCTCGATTTTTTGGAGTCTAATTCAATGCTGTAGAACTTTGGATCGTATTTCCAAAGCGCCCCCGAAGCGGCGTCAATTCCCCAGGCAAGAATATTAGTGAGATTTAGAACAGAAACGCTATTGAAGCTGGTCTGGGGTTGGAAATTTTTTGTCTCATACCCTGTAGCTTTAAGTGTTACAGTTTGCCCGTCGTTGCCCTTCTTGAGCTTGAGGGCGATTGGAGTTGCTCCTCGATCCAGTCCATCCACTTGGACCTTAGCGCCAGATGGCACTGATTCAATTTGGACAGTCTGGCTCGTACCAGTAAAGATTGTCGCACAACTCGTGAAAAGGAAGGCGGCTGGAAGTAGTGCGAGGACTTTCATGTGGTTATTTGGTATTGGATATAGTTCGAGAGGCAAACTTCTTGGATGTTCAATTCGAAAGATTGAATATCCAACTCTAACGAAAAGTCAATAAAATTGAGTAACATGTTAGAGCTGGGAAAAATGGACAGTGACATTCAAAACCCCAGACAAGCTGTAAGATTTGAGTCCGCTGGTATGCGTGTGGCATGGATGCTATCCACCATTGCGCGGATCGATCCGAGTCGGGAAGAATCTTTTTAATGACAGCAATTTCCCTCCCCGCGGCCGCCTCGCCTTAACCGTCACGCGGGGGGAAATTCGACATTTCAGGAATTAGACTCGCCTTGGGGTGGCTCTTCGGCTTCCCAATCTTCGAGCCGCAAGCCAATGACTCGTTTAAACTCACGAGTGTTGTGGGTGACGAGCGTTAGATCAAGCGAGAGAGCTTGGCCACTGAGTTGCAAGTCGTAGGGACCGATCTTGGTGCCGGCCCTCTCGAGCTGAAATCGAATTTCCGCCGCCTTCATGGCGGCGTCCCAATCGAAGGGCAAGAGGTGGAACGGTTCCAAAAATGTGGAGACCTTACGCCCCTCGCTCTCCGGGTCATTGCAGCGGGAAACCCCTGCGAACAACTCAAAGACGCTCACCATCGATACCGCGCAATCTTCGGGACTACGGGCGACAAGCCCTTGCATGACCTTGGGATTTCCCCGCATGGCGGCGATGCAAACATTGGTATCGAGGAGATAGGTCATCGGGTGAACTCCACAATGGGTGGAAGATCTCCTTGATCGGGCCGAGTGAACTGGGCGTCATCTATGCGGATGCGCTCAAAGAAACCATCTGGCCAGGTGGAGGCCTTGACCGGCACCAACAGCACACCATCGCCAAGACGACGAATCGAGACCTCTCGGCCTTTGAACCTCAGTTCTTTGGGAATTCTCACCGCCTGCGAGCGTCCATTGGTAAACAATGTCGTTGTCATAGCTCATCTATACCCGATCGGCGTCAAACGGTCAACGAGCAATTCCAGGCTCACGACGCCTGCCAGCCAGCGCGATGGCGGATTCGGACAAGTGAGGAGCCAAGTACGTTGAGTAAACGGAGATTGACGCTTGCTGAAGATCACTCCTTCCATGTCATCGGCAGGTTACGGCCAGCCAAGGCATCGTAATACGAGAAAACTTACATCTTCTGAGAAGTTGAATTGATTCGACGAAAAATTCGACATTTCAGAGAAAGCCGAGACAAAAGTCGTTAGCTTAGGCTACCATTTTCCAAACGATCCAGAGGTTGGCGAGGAGATACATGCAGCCGACCACCCAAAATGCCAGCAGGTCTTGACGATCCGCAGCTTCATCTTTCCCAGCGTAACAGAGGCGCAGAGACGCGATGCTCAAGAAAACCGTGAAAAAGATCGTTCCAATCGCCAGAAAATTCAGCTGCTCGGCCAGGGTGATGACCGTGGTTATAGGAAGGCTTTCCGAAATCGTGTAGGCATTGGCGCTTGCAGCAAAAATGGAGCCGACACCCAGACCGAAGCGAGCATCGAGGTCGGTTGCCTTCACTCGCAGGGCCAGCAGGCCCAATACCACGGCGAGAAACGAGATCCAGAACTGCTTCAATAGCATGGTATAACTGGTCCGTTCGAGTTTAATAGGTAGGATGAAGCGGGAATAGGTTGAGGCCTTGTCGCCACTGGAGCGCAATCCGTAACTCGTCGGATAGATGTGCCTCGTTACGGAAGGTATCGCCAAGGTGGCGTTCCAACCGCCCACACTCAGGCTCGGATCCA
>CAILVZ010000138.1 GCA_903837825.1 Akkermansiaceae bacterium
AATACTGAGAAGCTGAAAATCTGAAATAAGAAAATCTTAACGACGAATCCGCCCTTCGCATACACCTCTTCATTTCAGCTTCTCAGCTTCTCAGCTTCTCAGCATTCACCTCTAAATCTCAGCATTTACTAAATAACCATGCGTCTGAACGAATCCATCCGATCGCGAACCAAGGAATATGGCTCGTCCATCATTCGCGCCTATGTTGGGCTTCCGAGGGACCGGGAGGAAATCTCTGTCCTTGCCAAACAACTTCTCCGTGCGGGAACTTCGGTTGCAGCGCACACGCGGGAAGCATCACGCGCTCGCACGGATTCTGAATTCTGCTCTAAACTCGACGTCCTACTTCAAGAAGCTGATGAATCCCAACTGTGGATCGAATTCCTCATCGAGGATTGCAAAATCACCGACCCCGAGCTTCCAAAAATCCACCGCGAAGCAGGAGAACTCATCGCCATTTTCACCACCATCGTCTCCAAAGTAAGATCAAACCTCTAGCATGAGGGTAAAAGCTGAAATGCTGAACATCTGAAATAAGAAAATCTTAACGACGAATCCGCCCTTCGCATACACCTCTTCATTTCAGCTTCTCAGCCTCTCAGTATTTCAGCATTCACCTATTCATTTCAGCTTCTCAGCTTCTCAGTATTTCAGCATTTACCTCTAATTCCATGGATCTCCTTCGCTTCACCACTGCCGGCTCCGTCGATGACGGCAAATCCACCCTCATCGGCCGCCTTCTTTACGATTCAAAATCGATCTTCGAAGATCAGCTCGAAGCCATGGAGGAGTCCTCGCGCCGCAGAGGTGATGAGAACGTAAACCTCGCTCTTCTAACAGATGGACTCAAGGCAGAGCGCGAGCAGGGCATCACCATCGATGTCGCCTACCGCTACTTCGCAACCCCCAAGCGCAAATTCATCATCGCCGACACCCCTGGCCATACGCAGTACACCCGCAACATGGTGACTGGAGCCTCGACCGCGAACCTTGCCATCATTCTCATCGACGCACGCAAAGGCGTCATCGAACAAACCAAGCGTCACAGCTTCATCGCGAACCTCCTGCGCATTCAACACCTCGTCGTAGCCGTCAACAAAATGGACCTCGTCGACTACTCGGAAGAAGTCTATCAGAATATCATCCAAGACTTCCGGAATTTTGCCTCAAGACTCGATAACATCGTTGAAATCACTGACATCCCGATCTCCGCACTTAACGGCGACAATGTGGTGGATAAGTCGGAGAACATGCCGTGGTACCAAGGCCCGACATTTCTCTATCACCTCGAACACGTTTACGTCGGAGGCGAGGAAAACCATGTCGATGCACGCTTCCCAGTCCAGTGGGTGATCCGCCCGATGAGCGATGAATGGCACGACTTCCGTGGATACGCGGGTCGCGTCGCTGGCGGAGTCTTCAAGCCGGGCGATGAAGTCACCGTCTTGCCCTCGGGATTCAAAACCCGCGTCAAAGCCATCCACAGCCCAGACGGCGAAAAGGCGGAGGCTTTTGCACCACAGTCGGTATGCATCACGCTCACCGAAGAAATCGACATCTCACGCGGTGACACGTTGGTCAAAACCAACAACCCGCCCCAAGTCTCTCAAGACATCGAAGCGATGATTTGCTGGTTTTCAAACAAACCGATGCCACCACGCGCCAAGTTGGTCCTTCGCCACACGACCCAAGAAACCAAGGCGATCATCCAAGACGTGAAGTACCACGTGGACATCAACACACTCCACAAGATCGAAGGGGTCGATAGCTTCTCGATGAATGACATCGGCCGCATCTCACTGCGCACCGCCACCCCCCTGATTCACGATTCATACCGGCGCAATCGGATCACGGGATCGTTCATCCTCATCGACCCGGGCACCAACGAAACGGTAGCCGCTGGCATGATCATCTAACTGCGATTTCCGACTCCGGATATTGGAGGCCATCCCAACGGATGGCCTTCTTCGTTTTCAGAACCTTCATTCCGCCTTCACTGCGGCCACCTTTCTCCGCGCTAGCCAGCCGCGGACTAAGTAGGTGAAAACCACACTGGCAACGACCAGCGAGATCCCCGTCAGTGCGGGCATGAGTTTCCCATCGGACAAACCGGCGCCCCCCAGCACAATCGCACTGCCGATCACACCATTGCACAGAAGTGAAATTGGCAAAAAAAGTGCAAACGGCGCGCGCAAAAATCCTAGAAAGTAGTTCTGGAAAAAAAACGGAACGCCTGGGGTGACCTTCATGATCAGAATCAATGCGAGATGATTGCCCTCGGGGAGCTCTGGAACCGCGATCTTGGTTCTCGATAGCATCTTCTCAACCAGATTTCGCGCAGGCCCTGTCGCCAGCCAGTAAGTCCATGACAAATTCAGGGCGATCGCCAGAAAAGCCAAGCCACAGGCCATCACCGGTTGCGCTCGCCAGACCACCCCTGCAGTCACCAACAAGGCACTCGCAGGAATCGGCAAGCCCGGCAAAATGACCAACGCAACAAAAAGCACCGCGGGATTCTTAACCAAATAAGCATTCAGCTCGGCCCAATGCCTTTTAATGCCTGTCAAATCTACCCCCAACTTCCATCCAAGCATGCCGAGGATCACAAATACCACCACCAAGCCCACGAGACCCATTCTCGCCTGCCGATTCCCCCAAATTTTAGAAATTGCACTGATCACATTGCTATTACAGCACCCTCGGTAAGTTTATCAAGCCCCAGAGCGCTACAATCAGTAAATTCTTAACACTTAAGCCCCCAATTCATTCGCGATCCAGTTTGTTCATTTTTTCTTGAACTTGCAGCCAAGTAAGCCAACTTCTTCAGAGAGACCTTGGTAAATACGAGATTTCAAGCCACTAGTCCCAGAACCCGCACCGCCTCCCAGGCGCCGCAACCAAGGGCGGTAGCTTGCATTTCTCTCGCACTGGATGCCGCGAGGGGTTGACCAAACCGCTCGCATCCCCGAAATCCTCTCTCCATTTCAGCTTTTTAGTATTTCAGTATTTATCTCTCCCCCATGGATTTCGCCAAAGTGCTATCACGAGTCGTAAGCGATCTCGACAAACACGGGGTGCACTACGCCCTCATCGGCGGCATGGCAATGGCCATGCACGGCCTCCAACGCACCACACTAGACCTCGATTTCATCCTGCTTTTAGACGACCTTGAAGCCGCCGACCGAATTCTCCAGAGCCATGGTTACCTCAGGGAGTTCCATTCCGAAAATGTGTCCCATTACCTTGGTAATGATGCCGCGCTCGGGCGGATCGATCTTCTCCATGCATTCCGCGGTCCCACCCTCGGAATGCTTGAACGTGCCGCTCGACTCCCCTGGCCCAACAGCATTGCCATTCCGGTAGTCCACTTGGAAGATCTCATCGGTCTGAAGATTCAAGCGCTTGTCAACGACCCCTCACGCCTGGAACGAGATTGGTCGGACATTCTCCAAATGATTCGTCATGCACGAGATCACTCGATTTCGATCGATTGGGAGTTACTGGAAGACTATTTTGCCCTCTTCGATCTTGGTGACAAGCTAACGGAACTTATCGCTCTCCATGGCCAAGCTCTCTGAAGAAGAGAAGGCGTCGTTCCTTCAGTTCGCCCGCGGGCCCAAGCTTCCCGGTCAGGCACCACCCATCCTGCCCATGGCAGATTATTTGCGGCTCCTTGCCAACCTAACCAAACTTCCCCACCCACCCAAGCCCGTCCGCTTCTCCGGATCACATTGGAAACTGTGAAGAAAGGCCTTAGTGAGGGAAACCAACACCGCATTCACTCGACCACTCGAAAAATTACATCTTCAAACCTTCAGAAGAAATCCGACCTCCGAAACTCTCATCATTTCAACTTTCCGCTTTCTCAATTTCAGCTTTACCTCTCCTTTCTTCTTCGATGTTCGATAGGGAATGTTCGATTTTTACTTCATGCTCCTTCACACTGACTTCTGAACGCTCCCATCATCACGTCCATGAAATCAAAAATCGGCCCTTTCGGTAAATCCGCACTCATCGGCTATACTGGCCTTGTGGGTAGCAATCTTACCCGACAATTCAGCTTCGACTCGCTCTACAACTCCAAAAATATTCAAGACATTGCTGGAGAGCATCACGACCTTCTAATCTGTAGTGGCGTCTCGGGGACAAAATGGATTGCTAACCAAGAGCCTGATAAGGATCGGATCGCAATTGCGGCACTTCTTCAGCAATTAGAAAGAACCCGTGCCGATGAGTTGATCCTTATATCAACGATCGACGTCTATGAGAATCCATATCAGGTCGATGAGAGAAGCCCAGTCAATCCCGACCTACTCAACTCGTATGGGAAACACCGTTTTCAGTTCGAACAGGATGTGAAAAGCCTTTTCCCGAATGTTCTCATTGCAAGACTTCCTGCGATCTACGGATGGAACCTGCGCAAAAATGCTCTATATGATCTAATGCACCGACATGAGCTTGAAAAAATCCACCCTGAAAGCATCTACCAATTCTACTGGCTGGAGCACCTCTGGAGCGACCTGCTTATTGCCCGCGAGCATGGGATCAAACTACTGAATTTCGCCACGGAGCCTCTCTGCATCCAAGAAGTAGCCAATCAAGTATTCGGCATCCATCTCGAAGGAACACCGGGATCAAAACCTGCCAGTTATGACTTCCGCACTTGTCATGCGGACCTATTCAATGGCACCGACGGCTACCTTTATTCAAAATCAGCAGCACTCGAGGAAATCCGCACTTTCGTGAAACAACAGCAACTTTAAGCACTCGATAATCCCACCTCCACATCACCACTGTCACCATGAGCAATACCCGCCTCCACTCAGAAGAAAAATCACACCGCGTCGTCGTCGTTATGCCCTCGTACAATGTGGCGGGCGTCGTAAAAAAAGCCATCGACTCCCTGCCACCCAACGTCATCCATGAAATCTATGTGATTGATGATGGAAGCCATGACGGAACTGCGGAGGTCGCCAGTGCAGCCGGGGCCACCGTCATCACGCACCCGAAAAACCGAGGCTACGGCGGTGCCCAAAAATCGGGCTACCTTGCAGCGATTGCGAGTGACGCCGACGCCATCGTCCTTGTGCATGGCGACAACCAATACGACCCCTCATACGCACCCGAATTCATCCGCAAAATCCTTGAAGAAGGCTGCGACATTGTCGCTGGTACGCGCATGGTTCTAGGCGACGCATTGAAAAACAACATGCCGCTCTGGAAATACCTCCCGATCCGTGCCACCACCTTCATCCAAAACCTCATGCTCGGAACGAGTATTACCGACTACCACGATGGATACCGCGCATACAGCGGAGCCTTCCTCAAGTCGGTTCCATTAGACCAGCTCAGCAATCGTTTCGACTTTGATTTCGATATGATGATCCAAGGCGTAGTCTACCAAGCAAAAATCGGAGAAGTCCCCCACCCCACTCGCTATAGCGACGAGAACTCACAACTCCCGTTCGACAAGGCGGTGGCTTGCCAAATCACGATTTTCAAATCCGCCCTCAAGTTCCTCCTTCACCGCATGAACATCTGGAAACTGGACGTTTACAGGCGCGGTGAATAGCTTCGTACAGGAACGGAGCCCCGCCCTCTCTACCCGAAAAGCCGCCTCATCAATTTTTCTAATGGCCTCAGGCCCCGGCGTCATTGCGCCGCTGCGTTCACACTTCACCAATGCCCAATCGCATCGTCATCGCCGGTGGAGGATTCTTCGGCTGCTCCATCGCCATGATGCTGCATCGCCGTGGCTGGCATCCGATCGTGGTCGAGGAAGCCGGCGAACTCCTCACCCAAGCATCTCGGGTCAATCAAGCGCGCGTCCACGGCGGCTATCACTACCCACGAAGCTTGATGACCGCTTACCGGTCGCGACAAAACTACGAAAAATTCCGCACACATTACCGCGATGCGATCGTCGATCAATTCACCAAGGTATACGCGGTCGGGAGATTATTTTCGAAGGTCACCGCCGACCAATTCGAGGTCTTCATGAAGCGGGTGGGCGCACCACTTCAGAAAGCACCACCCAAAATCCAGCGCCTATTCAACCCAGACCTCACCGAGCGTACCTGGATCGCACAGGAATGCGCGTTCGATTGCTCGGTGCTGAGGGAAATGCTTCGGAAGGAACTGCGCATGGCAGGAATCGAAGTGAGGCTTCAGACCCTGGTGGAGACGGCGAAACCACATCCAACCGGTGCCCTAGCCCGACTGTCCGATGGATCGGAAATCGAGTGTTCTCTGGTTTTCAACGCAACTTACGCCGGATTGAACCGTTTGACGGCCGCTTCCAGCTTACCGCTTATCCCACTGAAGCACGAACTCACCGAGATGGCATTGGTGGATCTTCCAAAGGAACTCGAGGGACTCTCCGTCACCATGATGTGCGGACCGTTCTTTTCCTTCATGCCATATCCTTCACTGGGACTTACGACCCTCAGCCATGTGCGCTACACCCCGCACGCCCACTGGTTCGAAAACGAGCAAACCGGAGCCACCAACCCCTACCAAACATTCGACACCATCGAAAAACACAGCCATTTCGAAATGATGGTCGCCGATGCCTCGCGCTACATGCCCGCGCTGCGCGATGCCGTCCAGCGAGACTCGCTGTGGACCATCAAGACGCTGCTGCCGCTGAGCGAGATTGACGATGGCCGCCCGATCCTCTTCCAGCGCGACAACAAACTCCCAGCCGTGATCCACGTGATGGGCGGAAAAATTGATAACATCTTCGACGTCGAGGAGGAGATCGAGCGATTGGTGGGCAACGTTGAAATCTGAAAGGTTGACCGCTAAAATCATTGCATAACCCCACGCAGTTCAACCATCACGCACCTCATCTCGTCCCGTCTTTTCTCCTTTCTGAATTTCAATTTTCAACTTTCAACCTTTTATCAAATTGGACTCTAACACCGTCGTAAGCATTGTCGTTGCCCTCGAACAGGATGCAAACCTGCTAGAGAACTTGGTAAGAGAAATCGACCAAACTGTCGGCGCCGCCTATCGGTTCTTTGAAATCGTGCTGGTGGACGATGGATCCACCGATGGTACTTCCGTGGCCATCCAACCACTTCTCAAGGAGATCCAGCGCATCCGTTACCTTCGGCTTTCACGGTCTTTTGGCAGGGATGTAGCTCTATCCGCGGGCATCGAGTCGGCGATCGGTGATTTCGTGGTGACACTCGATCCGCAGACCGATCCGATCGAGGTCATTCCTGCCATGATCGATCTCTGCCGGAAAAGTGGCGGCGTCGTTCATGGCATGGCCCAGAACCCGATCAAACGTTCCTTCATGCGCGATTGGTTAGGTGGCATGTTCCGCAATTACTGCCGCAAGCACATCGGCGTGGATATCAAGCGCGGAGTTTCGGATTTCCGGGTGATGAGCCGTCAGGCGGTGAATGCGCTGCTGCAAGTGCGCGAACAAAGCCGCTACCTGCGGGTGCTCACCCTCACACTCGGCTATCAGCATGAGTTTTTCTCCTACACGATCTTATCGAGAGTCGGCGGTGCTCGCACTACGACGTGGCGGACCGAGATTACCACCGCCATCGACCTGCTGGCCGCCAACACTCGGCATCCATTGCGCCTCGTCACCATGGCGGGCCTACTCGGGGCTTTTCTAAATCTGCTCTATGCAGGCTACGTGGTGCTCATTTTCCTGATCAAATCGAACGTAGCCGCGGGTTGGACCACGATGTCCCTCCAACAGAGCGGGATGTTTTTCTTCGTCTGCCTGATTCTCGCAGTGCTCAGCGAATACGTCGGCACCATTCTGGGAGAGGTCCGCACCCGTCCGATGTATTTCATCGCCCAGGAAGCGAACAGCTCGGTATTGCTCGAGGACACGGTTCGCTCAAGCATCGTTAAGGAGTCCGTCTAGTTCGCCACTGACAGCTTTGCGGCTGCTCTCCGCGTTTTCCAGGCCACCATCATCTAAACCCATCATGTCACAACGCCATTCCCTAACCCACGACACCCCCGCCCGTGATCTTCCCATGATCCTGCGACTTGCTGGCATCGGGTTGATATGCTTCGTATGGTGCCAAGTTGCGGGATGGAGCTTGTCTTGGCTCAACGCCTTAAATGCAGGTGGATATCTAGCATCAATACCCTTCCTCATCGCACTTCAGGTCTTTTTTTGGAGGGCCACATCGCCACATAGCGCACGGCCCTTCGCAATTGCAAAATGGTGGCGGCGTCTCAAGTCGTCTCCAGCACTTGCCGCGTGGTCCGTCATATCCTCTATCATCCTCATCGGAGCGATCGCGCACGCACCCAGCAACTACGATGCCCTAACTTACCGCCTGCCCAGGCTACTCTACTGGCTGCAAGAAAACCACTGGCATTGGATCGACAGCGATCATCGCCAAAGTATCAGTGGTGTTGGCTTTGAGTGGATGATGGCACCCTTCATCGCTCTCACCCACAGCGACCGTGGGCTCTTTCTCATCAATTTCATCCCTTTTCTGCTACTTCCGGGCTTGTTTTTTTTAGCAGCCTGCGGACTTGGTATCCGCAGAGGCGTGGCAAAATGGTGGATGTGGGTTTGGCCGATGGCGTACGGAATCGCCCTCCAAGCGGGTAGCATCGGCAACGACCTGTTGCCAACCGCACTCGCACTCGCATCGTTGGCTTTTGCAGCTCATGCTCTTCGTTGCAAACCATGGCTTTGCCTCTTTTTTTCCGCCTTGGCTGTAGCCTCCATGACGAGCGTCAAGGCCACCTCCCTTCCCTTGGCGCTGCCACTCAGCATTTATTGGCTATGGGTGGCATGGCAGACGCTGGGATGGCGCGGCTCCAGCACCGTGATCCTTGCGACGATACCAGCGGCTACTCTATCCAGTTTTCTTCCCATCGCACTCGCCTGCACGGTCTACACAGGAGCTTGGAGCGGTAATCCGCACAACCGCCATGGCGCCGAGGCCGGTCACCCCGTCGCCGGAGTCATCGGAAATTCAATCGAAATAGGAAGCGGGCTCATCCAACCACCACTTTTCCCAGGCTGCACGAAGGCAAACGCAATCTTACAACGCTTAGCCGAAGAACAAGAATGGTATCGTTGGACGAAAAAAAATTATTGCCTTTTCAAGGTCAACCTAGGGCGGGAAATCCCGATGGAGGAATCTGCGGGCGTAGGCCTAGCCATCACCATACTTGCTCTGATCGCGCTTTTCTTACGAAAGCTCAACAAAAAGGCATACCTCACACCCTATTCAACCATTCAATGCATTCTTATGGTCGCAACGGCGATCGCACTGCTAGCCTTCATGAGTAAAATGGGCACTGGGGGAGTCGCTCGCCTCGCCCTACCCTACATTCCCCTCATGCTGTTGTGCTGCCTCTTCGGTCTGAGAAAACAACCACCCACGAAATGCCGTCTCAATGTGGCATTGCAGTTGATTCCGGCCGTATTTCTCGTTCCTTCACTCATTCTCAATCCAAATCGCCCGCTCCTGTCTATGACTTCTCTGACTAGCCAGCCCGGAATACCACAGGCAATCAAGGAGAGGATCTCTTCGGTTTACGGAGCCTACCAAGACCGGGCAACCATCCTCATGCCCCTGCAACAACGGATCCCATTAGGTGAAACCATTGGATTCGCAGGTGGGGGCGACCATTCTTCCTTGGGCCTATTCAAGCCCTATGGCTCGCGCAAGGTGATCCACCTTACGCCACGCTCGGAGGAACAACTCAACTGGATTGTTGGGACAACTGAAGGCTTAGAAGCTCATTTGAAAGTGACACTAGCCGAATGGGAATCAAAAAATCACTTCGAGAAAATCGAAGAAGTCCAAATCGTCTCCAAAGCTTCCGGTGGTCCCGAAACGTGGTTTATTTACAAAAGGCTACCACCAACGCCGTAAAGGGCAAAAAATATTGCACCTCACAGAGCATTAATTGTAGATCGCCGCTAAAACCATATCGTAAAATTTCAACATTTAAGCGTTTCAGCTTCTTCCTCCTCGCTAACTCTTTATTCTAGTTTTTTAGTATTTTAGCTTTTCAGCATTTACCTAACCGCTTTCCCATCCAATGTTAAACTCCAAATCCATCCAAGGCATCATCGTTCTGATCCTTGGTCTTTTCCTTTCAATCTGGCTTGGTCTCAGCATCGTCACCAATCAAGGCGAGACGATCTTTCAAATCATTGCCGCTGTCGCTTTACTCATTTGCATTACCTTAGGAAAAAAAATCTGGTTGGTATTGCCTTTCATGGCAGCGTTAGGTATCCAAATACGCATCCCCGGCCAGCCGAGCAGCTTACTTCTCGGTCAGGTCATCGTTTTTGGATTTACAATTCTGCTCTTTTTGATGCGGAAACTACCCATTCGCCTCAAATTCACCGAACTCGAATTTTGGGTGCTCATTATCACCCTTTGCGTAGCCCAGACCTACATTAGAAACCCCGTAGGCCTCAACTTGTTCGGCGGCGACACCGTCGGCGGAAAAGGTTACGTGCTCTATGCAATCGCACTGATGAGTTCGCTGCTATTCTCTGGGCTGATCGTGTCAGCCAGCGACCTCAAATGGATTCTGCGCCTCTCAATCCTCGGCGGACTTTTAAACACGGCACTCTCCATCCTTGGGACTTTTATTCCATCCATCGGCTACATGTTGGGCCAATCTTACCAAAAAACGGACGAGACGAACTACGAAAACTTCGGCACGGTGGTTGACACGAATGCCGCCACTCGCATCGGCTACTTAGGAACATTGGGAAACAATATTTCCCTCTGGATCTCTGCCTACATTTCGCCGCTGCGTGCTCTGGTCCGCCCATTCTGGCTCGTTCTCATGGGGACCGCTCTCGCCTCAGCAATGCTTTCCGGATTCAGGAACACTGTTATTTCAATCGGACTCACATTCATCTTGGGAATTACCTACCGCAGTGGGGCCAAAGGTTTTATCTTAGCAAGTTTTGCCGCAATCAGTGCTGTGGCCCTCCTTGCAGTAGTCAATACAATCGCACCACTTCCACCCAATGTCCAACGCGCCCTCACCATCCTTCCTGGCACTTGGGAGGAGCGCTACAAGCTTGACGCAGCAGGCTCTTCCGAATGGCGTTTTGAAGTCTGGCGGGAAGTTCTTTTGACCAATCGCTGGATTCAAAATAAGTGGTTGGGTGACGGGTTAGGTTTTTCAGCGAAAGAACTCGCAGCACAAATGAATGATCGGAGAGGGGCACGTGCGGGCATCTCAGGCTTTGAAGCTCACAGAGAATCCGTTCTTGCCAGTGGCGATTACCACAGCGGCCCTGTGTCCTGCATTCGGGTCTTCGGCTATCTGGGACTCGCTGTGTTTTTGCTAGCTCAAATCCGCCTCGCAGTTCGTGCACACCGCCAAATCATCCGCTGTCGCGAATCCGAGTGGTTCCCCTTGGCTCTATTCATTGGAATTCCATTGATTTATGGTCCTGCGTTTTTCATGCTAGTCTTTGGCGACTTCAAGCAGAATGCTGCCGTCTTTCTACTATCAACCGGCATGATCCGCTTGTTAGAGAATAATCTGCCTCTTCCTGCCTATGCGTGGCGTGGGAGGCATAACTCACAGCTGCTCTCATCAACCGCCCCATCAGTCACACCACGGCGAGGCCTGCAGAGCGCTTGAAGAGTCCAACCGCAGCGCCAGAACACAGTCCCTCCGACTCCCTATGTCCCGCTCGAAGCGTTTTGTCACTGGTCTACTATCGAGTTACGCTGCCATCGGCGTCAACATCCTTTACACGCTCGCCTCGGTCCCACTCGCTCTGCACTACCTAACCAAGGAGGAATTCGGACTGTGGGCCTTGGTCACCCAGCTCTCCGGATATTTGATGTTGCTGGAGTTCGGTATGAATGGCTCGGTGGCCCGCTCGCTGTCTGATCACAAGGACCACATGCAAGACGGGATCTATGGTAGCATCCTGCGTACTGGTGGCAGAGTCTTTGCGATTCAAGGGGTCATCGTAGGGTTATTCGGGTTGGCCTTGGCCTCATTTGCACCTCCTTTGCTGGGAATACCACCCCACCTGCAGCAATCCTTTACCATTCTCATGGCGGCCCAAGCGGCGCTCAGTGGATTCAGGCTCTCTCTTGGCGCACTTGGTTCGCCACTTTGGTGCCACCAACGCCTCGACTTAAGCAGCCTCACCAGCACCGTCAGCTTGGTCGCCGCCTTCGCCGTGCTTTGGAGCGGCTTTCATCTTGGCTGGCACCTAAACAGCTTGCTGGCGTCCACGATTGCAGGCAGCCTCGTAAACATATCCCTCACCTATTTTTTCTGCCGAAAGCTGGGCTTCTATCCGCCTCGCGAGTACCGTGGCTGCTATGACCCCAGACTCTTCCGCGAGCTATTCCACTTCGCAGGCGGCGTTTTTGTGATGAATCTGGGGGGACAGTTAGCCTCAGCCAGCCAAGTTATCATTCTCAGCCGCCTACTCGGAATTGAGACTGCCGCCATCTGGTCGATCTCCACAAAAGTCTTTAGCATGGCCCAGCAGTTCGTTTCGCGACCATTGGATTCATCAGTTGCCGGACTAGCCGAAATGGCAGCGCGACAGGAATCAACTGGGCTCAAGAATCGCTATCGAGACCTAGTGTCCATTTCGGCAGTAATGGCCGTAGCAGCAGGCGCTTGCATCGCGCTCACAAACGGATCATTCGTTGAGATCTGGACTTCTGGTAAGATCATTTGGAATCCATGGAATAACCTCCTGTTGGCCTGCGCCCTTTGCACAAGTGCCATCACAAGCTGCCTGACCACTCTGCCAGTCCTTTCCAAACAATTCCGTTGGTGGAAACACATCTGCCTACTGGAAGGAATCGCATTCGTGGCACTGTCGATAATCATTGTCCCGTCAATGGGCATTCCGGGCCTACTGATCGCAACTCTAGCCTGTAAAATCAGTACCATTGGGTATTATGGCATTCACTACAAAGCCGGCTATTTTGGACTTAGCAGTTTTTCAGTCTTAGGATGGATCGCCAAGCCCGCGGGAGTTTTCTTGCTAAGTACTTGCCTTTTTGTCGTCACCATCCATCCCAAAATTGCTAACCTCCAACCTTTACCCCGTCTCATTGTTGGTGCGTCTATCTTTGCGGCGATCATCATCCCAACACTGTGGCAGTTTGGATTCGTAT